>NZ_JBEPBA010000039.1:0-65493 GCF_040298885.1 Streptomyces sp. NPDC001137 | reverse complement strand
AGCCCGCCCGGCAAAATCCAGCCCCTCCGGCGTTTGAGGAGCGGGGGTCCGGGGGCTGGCCCCCGGGTCGGGACGGGAAGGGGCGGCGGGGGCGAAACAAGTTCACCAGCGGGCCGGTGGCGGAGCCGTCAGCTGTTCCGCCAGGCGGTAGAGGCGGTCCCTCAGGCGGCGGTTCCCCCGTGGCGCCGGCAGGGCGTTCTCGCCGGCCGCCGCACTCACCAGGTGCTGCACCGTGTCCAGATCCAGCTCGGACCCTTCCGGGACAGCCAGCGACTCATGAGCCAGAGAGGCAAGCTCACCCTCCCCCGACCCGAGCGCCAACACCGTCGCCCCGGCCCGCCGCACGTCGGACACCCGCTCCAGCAGCGGCCCCTGAGGCCCCCCGGGCGAAACCACCAGCAGCGTCTCCCCCCGCCGAGCCGCCGCCAACCGCCCGAGCCCCACCGCCAGATGCGCCGGATCCGAGGGCCGCGCCCCGTGCCGTACCAGGGTCGGGGCCAGCTCCGGAGTCCCCGACCACGCGGCCTCGTCCACCAGATGGGCCGCCAGATGCCACGGCTCGTACTCCTCGGTGCCCACCAGCAGCAGCCCCCCGCCGTGCGACACCACCGACCCGCGCAACGCGCCCGCGAACCGCCGCGTGGCCCCCAACCATTCCGTCCCGGCGAGCACTTCACGCAGCAACGCGACACGTACGGCGTCCATGCCTGCGCATCCTGCACCAGTCGGACACTCGTGACCGGTCGTTCACCCCGAATTCGCCCGACCTGGCGACAGTGCGCGGATGACAGAAGCCACCGTTCCCTTCCGCGCCGGCCGTGAGGGATACGCGAGTTACCGGATCCCGGCGGCGGTCGTGACCACCAAGGGCACGCTCCTCGCCTTCTGCGAGGGCCGGGTGAAGTCGGCGAGCGACCACGGGCACATCGACATCGTGCTCAAGCGCTCCACGGACGGCGGCCGCACCTGGGGCCCGCTCCAGGTCGCCGCGGACAACGGCCCCGGCCTGGCCGGCAACCCCGCCCCCGTGGTCCTCGACACCGGCCGCATCCTCCTCGTCCACGTCCGCAACGCCGCATCCGCCTCCGAGGAGACGATCCGGCTCGGCAAGGTCAAGGACGCCGACGGCCGCCGGGTGTGGGTGCAGCACAGCGACGACGACGGCCTCACCTGGTCGAGCCCCGTCGAGATCACCAAGTCGGTGAAGAAGGCCGGCTGGCGCTGGTACGCCACCGGGCCCGGCCACGCCCTCCAGCTCGGCAGCGGCCGGATCGTCGTCCCCGCCAACCACAGCCTCCCGCCCACCGGCACCGACCTCGGCACCGAGCCCCAGTACAACGGCGGCCACTGCCTGCTCAGCGACGACCGCGGCGCGACCTGGTCCATCGGTTACGTCGACGACAACACCGACGGCTACATCAACGCCAACGAGACCACCGCCGCCGAACTCCCCGACGGCAGCGTCTACTTCAACACCCGCAACGACTCCCCGTCGCCCGGCAACCGCGCCGACGCCCACTCCCAGGACGGCGGCAAGACCCTGCGCCTGCCCTTCCGGCCGCAGGCCGGCCTCGAGGGACCGGTCTGCGAGGGCAGCCTGCTCCAGCTCCGCGACCCGGACGTGCTGCTCTTCTCCGGCCCCGCCCATCCCGACGCCCGCGCCCTGATGACCGTCCGCGCCTCGACGAACAACGGCACGACCTGGCGCCCGGTGTACACGATGGACGGCCTGCCCGCCGCGTACTCCGACCTCGTCCGCCTCGACGCCTCGACGGTCGGGATCCTCTACGAGACCGGGGACTTCGGCGCCTACGAGCGGATCGTCCTGCGACGGCTGCCCGTGACCCGGCTCACCTGACCGACAGGGGTGGCCGGGGCGGACGTAAAGTCGGCCCATGACCTCTACCGACAGTGCTGCACAGACCCCCGCGAAGGCCCCCGTCAAGGACCCCTGGGACCTGCCCGACGTCTCCGGGCTCGTCGTCGGCGTCCTCGGCGGGACCGGGCCGCAGGGCAAGGGCCTCGCCTACCGGCTGGCCAGGGCCGGCCAGAAGGTGATCATCGGCTCGCGTGCGGCGGAGCGTGCGCAGGCGGCCGCCGATGAGATCGGCCACGGCGTCGAGGGCCACGACAACGCCGAAACCGCTCGCCGCAGCGACATCGTCATCGTCGCCGTACCGTGGGACGGCCACGGCAAGACCCTGGAGTCGCTGCGCGAGGAACTGGCCGGCAAGCTGGTCGTCGACTGCGTCAACCCGCTCGGCTTCGACAAGAAGGGCGCCTACGCGATCAAGCCGGAGGAGGGCAGCGCCGCGGAACAGGCCGCCGCCCTGCTGCCGGACTCCCGGGTCGCCGCCGCCTTCCACCACCTCTCGGCGGTGCTCCTCCAGGACCCCGAGATCGACGAGATCGACACCGATGTGATGGTGCTGGGGGAGGAGCGGGCCGACGTCGAGATCGTGCAGGCGCTGGCCGGGCGCATCCCGGGCATGCGCGGCATCTTCGCAGGCCGGCTGCGCAACGCCCACCAGGTCGAGTCGCTGGTCGCCAACCTGATCTCCGTCAACCGCCGCTACAAGGCGCACGCCGGGCTCCGCGTCACGGACGTGTGAGGGCGTGGGGGACACTGGAGCCGTAGCAGTGTCCCCGAGCCCGCCGACAGGAGCCGACCGTAATGCCCCGCCTTGGCATCTATGCCTTGATCGTCTTCATCCTCGCCGTGGCCGCGGCCGTGGTCTCCTTCGCACAGGGCAGCTGGCTGGGCGTCGTGTGGATCCTGCTGGCGGGGCTGTCCAGCAACATGTGCTGGTACTACTGGAAGCGGGGCCGGGCCGAGCGCCGGTCCTCCTCCGTCACGGGCTGACCGAGCAGAACTCGTTCGTACCCTGCCAGAAGCGGTAGAGCTCCTGGCCGCAGTACGTGCCGAAGTCGCTGATGCCGAGGCTGCGCAGGATCGCGTCGATCACGTCGAAGAACGCCGTGTTGACCGACGGCACCCACAGCAGCGCGAACACGAACAGCAGGCCGAAGGGCGCGAACGGCTCCACCTGCCGCTTGATCTTGTACGACAGCCAGGGCTCGATGACGCCGTAGCCGTCCAGGCCGGGCACCGGCAGGAAGTTCAGGAGGGCGGCCGTGACCTGGAGCAGGGCGAGGAAGGCCAGCGCGAACTGGAAGTCGCGCGGCACACCGTCCAGCGCGTGCAGCCAGAACGGGGCGGTGCACACGGCCGCGAACAGGACGTTCGTCAGCGGTCCTGCCGCCGAGATGAGACTGTGCCGCCAGCGACCCCGGATGCGGTTGCGCTCGATGAACACCGCGCCGCCGGGCAGCCCGATCCCGCCCATGATCACGAACAGCACCGGCAGCACGATGCTCAGCAGCGCATGCGTGTACTTCATCGGGTTCAGCGTGAGATAGCCCTTCGCGCCGACCGAGATGTCACCGCTGTGCAGGGCGGTACGCGCGTGTGCGTACTCGTGCAGACACAGGGAGACGATCCAGGCCGCCGTCACGAACAGGAACACGGCCACGCCCGGCTGCTCGGCGAACCCGGTCCAGGTGGCCCAGCCCGTGACCGCCGTGACGGCCAGGATCCCCAGGAAGACCGGGCTGATCCGCCTGTCGCTGCGGCTGGTGGTGGCGGTGGTCATGGAACTCCCTGGACTCTGCGTGCACGCGGTGGGACTGCCCGACGGTACCGGGCACAGGTGGAAAACGTCTCGCGGGGGGCCGGGGGTTCCATGGAAGGGTGGGGGCATGGGGGAGTGGCATGTGTTCTGCGCGGGGCCGGCGGAGCCCGTTGCGCTGCCCCCGTGACCGGGCCGCTCGCCGGAACCCCATGACCACCCCCGACGTCAACGGAGACAATGGACCCCGTGCGCTATCGCATCCTCGGCACCACTCAGGCGCTCCGCCCCGACGGCACCCCTGTCCCGGTCGGCGGGGCGCGGCTGCGTGCTCTGTTGACCGTGCTGGCCCTGCGCGCCGGGCGTACCGTGCCGGCCGGCGTCCTGGTCGACGAGGTGTGGGGCGGTGACCCGCCCGCCGACGCGCCGGGTGCGCTGCAGGCGCTGGTCGGCCGGCTGCGGCGGGCGCTCGGCGCGGACGCCGTCGCCTCCGCGGAGGGCGGCTACCGGCTCACCGCCCGGCCCGACGACGTCGACCTGCACCGTTTCGAGCGGCTGACCGGCGAGGGCACGCGCGCGCTCGCCGACGGTGACCCCGCCAAGGCGGCCGTGGTCCTCGACGACGCCCTCGGCCTGTGGCGCGGGCCCGCCCTGGCCGACCTCCCCGACCGCACCGCGGAGGCGGCCCGCTGGGACACCCGCCGCCTCGACGCCCTGCGCACCCGCCACACCGCCGCCCTCGCCCTGGGCCACGCCGAGCAGTCCCTGCCCGAACTGACCGCCCTGTGCGACACCCACCCCCTCGACGAGCCCCTCCAGGCCCTGCGCCTGCGAGCCTTGCGCGACGCGGGCCGCACGGCGGAGGCACTGGCAGCCTTCGAGGAGGTACGGCGGCTGCTGGCGGACCGCTTGGGAGCGGACCCGGGGAACGAACTCAGGGCGCTATACGGGGAGTTGCTGCGCCCGGATGACGGGGAGGCGCGCGTGCCCGGCCGTGCTGCCGGTGGGCCGGGGCGGGGTGTCGGTGAGGGGGCGCGCGGGTCGCTGGGGCCGGAGGACGTGGATTCGGGGGCGCGTGGCGGTGCAACCGGCGTTCCGGCGGGTGGTCCTGGGCGGTATGCCGGTGAAGGGTCGGGGGAGTGGTCGCCGCCGGAGGACGCGGATTCTTGGGTGCGTGGCCGCGTGACCGGCGTTCCGGCGGGTGGTTCCGGGCGGGACGGCGGTGAGCGGTCGGGAGAGCGGGACGAGTGGGTACGTGGGAGTGACCCCGGCGCCCCGCCGGACGGCCGCGGGTGGAACAGCGGTGCACCGGCGGCCGACGGGCCCGGTGCTGTTGGCGGAGGTCCGGACGGTGCGAGGCCCGGGGCCGCGGCAGACGGCCTGTCGGGCCGGGGGCCCGGCACCCAAGGGGCGGCGGCCGCCGCCCCCGTAGCCGACGCCCTTCAGCCCCCCGGCAACCTCCGCGCCCGCCTCACCTCCTTCGTCGGGCGGGAGGGTGACATCGAGGCCATTCGGGGTGATCTCGCCGCGGCGCGGCTCGTCACGTTGCTCGGGCCCGGTGGGGCGGGGAAGACGCGGCTGTCGCAGGAGGCCGCCGAGGCCGTGCGGTATGCGGCGCGGGACGGGGTGTGGCTGGCCGAGCTGGCGCCCGTCGACGACCCGGACGCCGTACCGGAGGCCGTGCTGACGGCCGTCGGGGCCAGGGAGACCGTGCTGTACGGCGCGGGGGCCGAGGCGATGCGGGCGGCGGGGGCCGAACGGCACGACGACCCCGTCGAGCGGCTCGCCGAGCACTGCGGACGGCGGCGCATGCTGATCGTCCTCGACAACTGCGAGCATGTCGTCGAGGCCGCCGCCCGACTGGTGGAGGAACTGCTCGAACGCTGCCCGGAGCTGACGGTGCTCGCCACCAGCCGTGAACCCCTCGGCGTACCGGGGGAGTTGCTGCGGCCCGTGGAGCCGCTGCCCGAGCCGGTCGCGCTGCGGCTGCTCGCCGACCGGGGCGCGGCCGCCAGGCCCGGATTCCGGGTCGACGAAGACCCCGAGGCATGTGCCGAGATCTGCCGGCGGCTCGACGGGCTGCCCCTGGCCATCGAGCTGGCCGCCGCCCGGCTCCGTATGCTGACGCCCCGCCAGATCGCCGACCGGCTCGACGACCGCTTCCGGCTGCTGACCTCCGGCAGCCGGACCGTGCTGCCCCGCCAGCAGACCCTGCGCGCGGTCGTCGACTGGTCCTGGGAGCTGCTCGACGAGGAGGAGAGGGAGGTCCTGCGGCGGCTCTCCGTCTTCGCGGGCGGCTGTGACCTCGCCGCCGCCGAGGCCGTCTGCGGGCCCGCCGCGCTGGAAGCCCTCGGTTCCCTCGTCGACAAGTCCCTTGTGGTGGCCGCCCCCGCGGGCGGCGGAGGCATGCGCTACCGGCTGCTCGAGACCGTCGCCGAGTACGCCGGCGAGCGCCTGGACGAGGCCGGGCGGCGCCCGGAGACCGAGCGCGCGCATCTGACGTACTACCGCGAACTCGCCCGCACCACCGACCCGTTGCTGCGCGGCCCCGGCCAGCTCGCCGCGATCGAGCTGCTGGAGCGCGAGTACGAGAACCTGCGCACCGCCCTGCGCCACGCCGTTTCCGAGCGCGACGAACAGGAAGCCCTCTGCCTCATTCTGTCGCTGGCCTGGTACTGGCAGATGCGTGACGCGCGCATCGAGGCCCGCAACTGGTGTGCCGAGGTCATGGCCCTCGGCCCCGACCCCTTCGCCGCCCCCGCCAGGCCCGCCGCCCCGGTCTGGCAGCGCTGCACCGACGTCAGGCCCCCGCTGTCCGGCGAACTCCTCGCCGAGGCCCGGCGCGGCGTCCACCTCGCCCATCTCGCCTGTATGGACACCGAGTTGGAGGCCTGGGAGTCCCCGCGGGCGAAGCAGAAACTGCGCACCATAACCGAGGTCTACGAGCCCGGCCTCCCGCAGACCTGCCGTACCCCCGGTCTGCTCTGGTTCTACGCAGTGATGCTGACCGGCAGCGTGGACCGGCTGCCCGGGATCCTCGACGCGAGCGTCGCCACCTGCCGTACCACCCCCGGCATGGAGTGGGAACTCGCCGCCACCCTGCAGATGCGCGCCAACCTGCTCGCCAACCGCAGCGACTGGGCGGGCGACGCGCAGCGCGACGCCGACGAGTCGCTGGAGATCTACCGGCGCATCGGCGACCGGTGGGGCACCGCCGAGGCGCTGTCCGCCCGCGGCGAGGCCCGTGAACGGATCGGCGAGTACGCGGCGGCCGCCGCCGACTACGAGGCGGCGATGGAACAGGCCGAACGCCTCGGCGCCCGCGCCCAGGTGGCCGTGCTGGGCGCCCGGCTCGGCAGCGCACTGCTGGAGGCGGGTGAGAGGGAGCGCGGCGAGCAACTGCTGCGCGAGGTGATCGGGCGGAAGGACGGCTCGGGCAACGAGGCCATGCCCGCCGCCCGGATGTTCCTCGCCGGGCGGCTCGCCATGACCGGCCGGACACCGGAGGCACGCGAACAACTGCGGCTGCTGCGTGAGGAGTTCAGAATCGCCCACTTCATCGTCTTCGACGCGTTCATCCTCGGCTCGGAGGCCTTCGTGGAGGCGGCCGACGGCCAGTACGAGCAGTCCCTGGACAAGGCCCGGCAGGCGCTGGAACGGGCCCGCGACCCGCTGTCCGAGGCCATCGCCCCGCACATGCGGCCCCTGTATCTGACCCTCGCCGCGATCGGCCTCGCCGGTGCCGACGGCGGCCGCCGGGCCCGGGACGCCGCCCGCTGCATCGGTGCCGCCCGGACCCTGCTGCCGGCCGGCCATGTCGCGACGTCCATGGAGCGCGACGTGTACGCCCGGGCCGAACGGCTGGCGCGCGCGGCCCTCGGCGACGAGGCCTACGAGGCCGCCCACGCGGAGGGCGGCGGCCTCTCCGCGGAGGAGGCCGCCGCCCTGGTCTGACGCGGACCGAGGCACACCCGGGCTGCGTCAGCTCTTGGTACGGAACTTGTGGATCGCGTACGGCGCCGCCACCGCCGTGATCGCCACGGACCAGCCGAGCGTCACCCACAGGTCGTGCGCGACCGGGCCGCCCACCATCAGTCCGCGCGCCGCGTCGGCGAGCGTGGACAGCGGGTTGTAGTCGGTGAAGGCCTGCAGCCAGCCCGGCATCGAGTTCGTCGGCGCGAAGATCGACGAGCCGAACTGAAGCGGGAAGAGCACCAGGAAGCCCATCGCCTGAACGGACTGCGCGTTCTTCAGGACCACGCCCAGTGTGAGGAACACCCACATGATCGAGGAGGCGAACACCGCGGACAGGCCGACGGCGGCGAACAGACCGCCCCAGTGGTGGATGTCGAATCCGACGAGCACGGCGACGATCATCAGCACGGTCGTGGCGAACAGCATCCGCACCAGCTCGACCGAGATCTTCGCGAACAGCACCGAGCCGCGCCCGATAGGCAGGGACCGGAAGCGGTCCATGACACCGGAGTTGAAGTCCTGGCTGAAGCCGGTGCCGACGCCCTGGGACAGCGACATGCTCATCATCGCGATCATGCCGGGGATGACGTACTGGACGTACCCGTCCTGGCCGCCGCCCAGCGCCTGACCGATCGAGCCGCCGAAGACGTACACGAACAGCAGGGTGAAGATGACCGGCATCAGCAGCGCGTCGAACATCGACTCGGGGTCCTGCTTGATCCACAGCAGGTTGCGGCGGATCAGCGCGCCGGTGTGGCGCAGATGGCCGCGCAGGGAGATGTGCGCATCGGCGACCGGAGCGGTCGGAGCGGTGGCGGTTGCCGCGCTCATACGGCGACCTCCTCGAGGGTGTCGGTGGGTACGGCGTCCTGCGGGGCACTGGCGCGGTGGCCGGTGAGGGACAGGAACACCTCGTCCAGGCTGGGCAGTTCGGTGGTGATGGAGCTGATCGTGATGCCCTCCGCGAGGACCACGCCGGCCACGGCGGTCAGCTGTTCGTCGCTGAGGATCGGGACGATCACCGAACCGCTCTCGGTGTCGACGGTCGTGGTGGCGAGGCCGGTGATGCCGAGGCCGTCGAGGGTGGCGGCGAGCGGCCGCAGTTGCTGCGGGTCCGCGGGCCGCACCCGCAGGGTCCGTCCGCCCACCTTGGCCTTCAGCTCGTCGATCGCGCCGCCCGCGATGACCTTGCCGCGGTCCACGACGGTCAGCTCGTCGGCGAGCTGCTCGGCCTCCTCCATGTACTGGGTGGTGAGCAGCACGGTCACGCCCTCGCCGACCATGGTCTTGACCTCGTCCCACACCTCGTTGCGGGTGCGCGGGTCGAGTCCGGTGGTCGGCTCGTCGAGGAACAGCACCTCGGGCCGCCCGATCATCGAGGCCGCGAGGTCCAGGCGCCGCCGCATACCGCCGGAGTAGGTGCTCGCGGGCCGCTTGGCGGCCTCGGTGAGCGAGAACCGCTCCAGCAGCTCGTCGGCACGCGCGCGTGCCTCCTTGCGGGGCAGGTCGAGCAGCCGCCCGATCATGTAGAGGTTCTCCCAGCCGGGCAGCTTCTCGTCGACGGAGGCGTACTGCCCGGTGAGGCCTATCACCCGGCGCAGCTGCCGGGGCTGGCGCAGCACGTCGTATCCGGCGACGGTCGCCCGGCCCGAGGTGGGGGCGAGCAGGGTGGACAGGATCCGCACCAGGGTGGTCTTGCCGGCGCCGTTCGGCCCGAGCACACCCATCACGGTGCCCTCGCGCACGTCCAGGTCCACGCCGTCCAGCGCCTTGGTCTCGCCGTAGTGCTTGACCAGCCCCCGCACGGTGACGGCGCTACCGCCGTCGCTGGGGTTCTTGTCGATTCGCGTCATGCCGATGACGGTGTCAGGGCCGACCGACAAACGACCGACAGGTCACCGACACGGCTTGGCCAGCGCCTACAGACCGCCGACACTCCGGCCCGTCCGGCGCTTTGAGAACGAGTCGGGACGGTTTTCAGCCCGTCCGGCGTTTGAGGACGAGGCCGTTCAGGCCGAAGCGGGGGTCTGGGGGCGGCAGCCCCCAGGGTCGGGACGGGTAGGGGCGGCGGGGGCGAGGAAACAAAACGGCAGCCCGTCGACGGGGGAAGATCGACGGGCTGCCTCTGTGCCGCTGTGGCTCTAGTGGACGGAGTTCTCCTCCGACGGGAACACCCCGCCGACGACATCCTCCGCGAACTCCTTCACCGCGTTCCCCATGACCTCACGCAGGTTCGCGTACTTCTTGACGAACTTCGGCACCCGACCGGAGGTCAGCCCCAGCATGTCCGTCCACACCAGCACCTGTGCGTCCGTCTCCGGACCGGCGCCGATCCCGACCGTAGGAATGTGCAGCACCCGCGTCACCTCGGCCGCCAGCTCCGCCGGCACCAGCTCCAGCACGACCGCGAACGCGCCCGCGTCCTGCACGGCCTTCGCGTCCCGCAGCAGCTGCTGCGCCGCCTCCTCGCCGCGCCCCTGCACCCGGTAGCCCATGGCGTTGACGGACTGCGGGGTCAGACCGATGTGGGCCATGACCGGGATACCGGACTCGACAAGGAGCCGGATCTGCTCGTGCGAGCGCTCCCCGCCCTCCAGTTTCACGGCACCCACCCCGGCGTCCTTGACCAGCCGGGTCGCCGAACGCAGCGCCTGCACCGGACCCTCCTGGTAGGAGCCGAAGGGCAGGTCGCCGACGATCAGTGCGCGCTGTGTCCCGCGTACGACGGCGGCGGACAGCATGGTCATCTCGTCCATGGTGACGGGCACGGTCGTCTCGTACCCGAGGTGGCAGTTGCCCGCCGAGTCGCCGACGAGGATCACCGGGATGCCGGCCTCGTCGAAGACGGACGCGGTCATCGCGTCGTAGGCGGTGAGCATGGGCCACTTCTCGCCGCGTTCCTTGGCGAGGGCGATGTCGCGAACGGTGATACGGCGTGTGCCCTTGCCCCCATACAGCGCCTTGCTGCCGTCGGAGGACCTGTTCTGGACAGTCTGGGCAGCCGAAAGCTGCGTCATTGCAACGGCTCCTTCAGTCATCTCGAGGCGCCCTGACGGCGTCCCCGGATCACCCCCATGGTGGCACTTCGTGCCAGCCAGGGCCAGAGGGAACTCCGTCACGTACCGCACGCGGGAGCGGGCGTAAGGTCCAGGTAAAAGATTTACGATACGGCACCGTCTCGTATCGGAATTCGCCTAGCCTGGACGGCATGACGACTCCACCCGTTTCCGCGCCCCGGATACCCGAGGCGGTGCACCGGCGCCGCTGGGCCATCCTCGGCGTGCTGATGCTCAGCCTGCTGATCGTGGTGCTCGACAACTCGATCCTGAACGTCGCGATCAAGACGATCTCCACCCCGGCCCCGACCGGGCTGGGCGCCACCCAGAGCGAGCTGGAATGGGCGATCAACGCCTACACGCTCGTCTTCGCGGGGCTGCTGTTCACCGCCGGCCTCATCGGCGACCGGGTGGGCCGCAAGAAGGTGCTGCTCGGCGGTCTCGTGGTGTTCGGCGTCGGCTCCGCGCTCGCCGCCGAGTCCGGCTCGCCCGGCCAGCTGATCGCCTACCGCGCCCTGATGGCCCTCGGCGCGGCCTTCGTCATGCCGGCCACCCTCGCCGTCCTCATGAACGTCTTCGAGCGCGAGGAGCAGCCCAAGGCCATCGGAATCTGGGCCGGCGGTGTCGGCCTCGCCATCGCCATCGGCCCGATCACCGGCGGTGTGCTCCTCGACCACTTCTGGTGGGGCTCGGTCTTCCTGATCAACGTGCCGATCGTGCTCCTCGCGCTCGCCCTGATGATCTGGCTCGTCCCCGACTCCCGCGACCCGCGGCCGGGCCGGCTCGACCCCATCGGTGTCGTGCTGTCCGTCGTGGGCCTGGTCCTGCTGGTCTACGGCATCATCAAGGGCGGCGAACTCGCCGACTTCAGGGACGCCCAGGTGCTGTCGACCATCGCCGCCGGTCTCGTCGTACTCGCCGCGTTCGTCGTCTTCGAGAAGCGCAGCGACCACCCCTCGCTCGACGTGACGTACTTCAAGAACAAGGTGTTCTCGGCCGCCATGGCCGCCATCGCGCTGGTCTTCTTCGCGCTGATGGGCGTCACGTTCTTCGCCGTGTTCTACACCCAGAGCGTGCGCGGCTACTCGCCGCTGCAGTCCGGTCTGCTGATGCTGCCGCTGGCCGCCGCGCAGATGATCTTCGCGCCGCGGGCCCGGCTGGTCGTCGACCGGTTCGGCAACAAGGTCACCACCGGCGTCGGACTGCTGCTGCTCGCCGGGATGCTCGCCGCGTTCGCGGGCTTCGAGGCGGACACCCCGATCTGGGTCCTGGAGGTCGTGTTCTTCCTCATGGGTGCCGGCATGGCCCACGTCATGACCCCGACCAGCGTGGTCATCATGCAGTCCCTGCCGCGTGAGAAGGCCGGCTCCGCGTCGGCGCTGAGCAACACCTTCCGCCAGGTCGGCGGCGCCCTCGGCATCGCGGTCCTCGGCTCGGTGCTGTCGACGGCGTACCGCAACGGCATCGAGGGCAAGCTGGGTCACCTCCCGGCCGGGCTGCGGGAGACGGCCGGCGAGTCCATCGAGGCCACCCTCGGCGTCGCGGCGAAGCTGGGCCCGCAGGGCAGGGCCCTGGTCACCCCGGCCAACGACGCCTTCCTGCACGCCATGCACGTCACCGCGCTGTGCGGCACGGTCGTCGCGATCATCGGCGCGCTCGTGGCCTTCGTGTTCCTGCCCGGGAAGCCGCCGGCCCGTCAGGAGGGCGAGGAGGAGCAGCAGTTGGTGGCAGCGGCGGAATAGCGTCTTCCGCCGCACTGGGGGGCAGGGAGAATTGCTCCAGCACGACGAAGGGACGCAGAAGTGAGCCTCGCCGACAGTCCGGCCCCTCCCGGGGCGCCCTCCCGGGGACGCCCCCGCAGTGAGGCGGTCGAACGCGCCGTCATAGAGGGCGTGCTGAAACTCCTGGAGGACGGCGTCCCGCTCGCCGAACTCTCCATCGAGCGCATCGCCCGCACGGCGGGCGTCGGCAAGGCCACCATCTACCGCCGCTGGAGCGGCAAGGAGGAGCTCTTCGTCGACGTCGTACGCGCCGCCGAGCCCCCCGACCCCGAACTGCCCGGCACGTCCATGCGCGACGACATGGTGGCCCTCCTGGAGCAGCTGCGGCAGCGCGGCGTCATGACCCGTACCTCGGTGCTCCTGCACAACGTGTTCGCCCAGATGAAGAGCAGCCCGAAGGTCTGGGCCGCCTATCACGCCTCCGTCGTCCGGCCGCGGCGCAGACTGCAGATCGAGATCCTGCGCCGCGGCCAGCAGAACGGCGAACTCCGCGAGGACATCGACCTGGAACTGGTCAACGACCTGATCGTCGGCCCCATGCTGCTGCGCACCGTCATGCGCCCGGCGGTGGAGGAGGAGACCGACCTCTCCGAGGGACTGTCGGAGCGGATCGTGGACACCCTTCTCGAAGGGCTACGACCCGTCGAGGGACCACGGTCCGTCAAATCCTCAACCACCTAGACCGAATGTGCGCGTTGCGTCACAGAGGGCGCTTTCGAGGGCCGTATTCGGAACTCCCCGCGCCGGGTTCGTCGTCCTCGTGCCCGTACGGCCGTCATGCGACGGCAGGGACAGGCTCGATCATCCCCTAGGGTTTCAGAACAGGGGGGACGGACGGGTTGCACGGCAGGCAGTGAGGCGACGCGGTATGGCGCAGCAGGCGTATGTGACGGAGACGGACAACGGCGGCTCGGGGCCCGAGCACCGGGGAGACCGGCTTCGGCGCCTGCTCAACCGCATGGTCTCCGGATGGCGGGACGACCCGAGAATCTGGCGCCGCGGCCTCGTCGTCGCCGCGCTCGCGGTGGTCCTCGCGCTGGTGATGCTGCTGCACGCCCGCATCCCCAACCGCATCGGCAACCTGGGCAGTCTCACCGAGACCTTCCTGCCCTGGCTGGGCCTGCTGGTGCCGCTGCTGCTCCTGCTCGCGCTGGTGCGCAGGTCCGCGACCGCGCTGATCGCGGTGGTGTTGCCCGCGGCCGTATGGCTGAATCTCTTCGGCGGTCTGCTGACGGACAAGACCGGCGACGGCGGCGACCTGACCGTCGCCACGCACAACGTCAACGCCGACAACCCCGACCCCTCGGGCACGGCCCGTGAGGTGGCGGCGTCCGGTGCGGACGTGCTGGCCCTGGAGGAGCTGAACGCGTCGGCGGTGCCGGTGTACGAGAAGGCGCTGGCGTCGACGTACAAGTACCACTCGGTGCAGGGCACGGTCGGGCTGTGGAGCAAGTACCCCATGACCGGGGTCGAGGCCGTCGACATCAAGCTGGGCTGGACGCGCGCCATGCGCGCCACGGTGACCACGCCCGAGGGCCAGGTCGCCTTCTACGTCGCCCATCTCCCCTCCGTGCGGGTGAAGCTGGAGGCCGGGTTCACGGCCCGGCAGCGCGACAAGAGCGCCAACGCGCTGGGGGAGGCCATCGCCCATGAGCCGCTGAAGCGGAAGGTGCTGCTCGGCGACCTGAACGGCACGATGAACGACCGTTCCCTCAACGGCGTCACCTCCCAGATGCGCTCCACGCAGGGCGCGGCGGGCAGCGGGTTCGGGTTCAGCTGGCCGGCCTCGTTCCCGATGGCACGGATCGACCAGATCATGGTCCAGGGCATCGAGCCGGTGACCTCGTGGACGCTGCCCAGGACCGGGAGCGACCATCTGCCGATCGCGGCCCGTGTGAGCCTCACCACCGGTTCCTGACCCCGGAATACCGGGCCCGAGAGACTTTGTTCCGTAACTGAACTTAAACTGGTACGGACTTCGCTCTCCCTTTGATCTGAAAGGAACAGGCCCCTTCATGCCCCTGGCCCTGCTCGCTCTGGCCGTCGGCGCTTTCGGGATCGGCACCACCGAGTTCGTGATGATGGGCCTGCTGCCCGACGTCGCGGACGACCTGCACATCTCCGTGCCCACCGCCGGGCACCTGGTCTCGGCGTACGCGCTGGGCGTCGTCATCGGCGCCCCGCTGCTGGCCGCGGTCACCGCGCGGATGTCCCGCCGCACGGTGCTGATCGGCCTGATGGCCCTGTTCGTGGCGGGCAACGCGCTCTCCGCCTTCGCCCCCGGCTACGACTCCCTGCTCGCCGCCCGTTTCCTGAGCGGTCTGCCGCACGGCGCCTTCTTCGGCGTCGGCGCGGTCGTCGCCACGAACCTGGTGGCCCCCGAGCGCAAGGCCCGCTCGGTCTCGCTGATGTTCCTCGGCCTGACGGTCGCCAACGTCGCGGGTGTTCCGGTCGCCACACTGATGGGCCAGCACCTGGGCTGGCGGGCCACGTTCCTCGGCGTCAGCGCGATCGGCCTCGCGGCGATCGCCTCGCTGGCGGCGCTGATCCCGCACGACCACACCCACGCCGCCCCGGCCGCGGGCCTGCGCGGCGAACTGGCCGCCCTGCGGTCTCTGCCGGTCTGGCTGGCGCTCGGTACGACTGTGGCAGGCTTCGGCGCCCTGTTCGCCGCGTACAGCTACATCACGCCGATGCTGACGGGCGCCGCCGGGTACGCCGAGTCCAGCGTGACCGTGCTGCTGGCGCTGTTCGGTGTCGGCGCGACGGCGGGCAACCTGGTGGGCGGGCGCCTGGCGGACCACTCCCTGCGGGGGACGCTGTTCGGCGGCCTGGTCTCCCTGGCGGGCGTCCTGGCCCTGTTCCCGCTGCTGATGTCGACGACGTGGACCGCGGCCCTGGCGGTGGTCCTGCTGGGCGCGGCGGCCTTCATCACCGGCTCCCCGCTCCAACTGATGGTCATGGAGAAGGCGTCGGCGGCCCCGTCCCTGGCGTCCTCGGCGAACCAGGCGGCCTTCAACCTGGCGAACGCCGGGGGAGCGTGGATCGGGGGCGTCGCCCTGGCGGCGGGCTTCGGGGTCACCTCGCCGGCGCTGGCGGGGGCGGCACTGGCGGTGCTCGGACTGGGCGTTGCTGCGGTCGCGTACGCGGTGGACCGTCGGGGGGTCCCTGCCGGGGGGCGGGCGCGCGTGGTTGCTTCCCATGTCCCGAGGGAGGCGGGGGCGGTGCACCGCTGAGGGCGGCGGCGCCGCTGGGCAGGTCGGGCAGAGCCCACGCAGCATCGCCGGAATCGAGGCCACGTCGGCGAAGGCCAACTCCTTGACGAGGAAGTGCTCCTGGCGTTCGATGCCGCGCTCCGGCACGGCCGGTGCTCGCACACCACGGAGGAAACCCCGCCAGGGATTCCCTGGCGGGGTACGACCTCAGCGATCTCGATCGGTCGAGATCACTCTTGGGCCAAGGCAGCTCGAAGGTAGGCGATCAGCTCATCGGTCGGCACCTCGACCCAATCCGCTCCGGGCACCCCGAGGCGGACGTCATAGCGCGCTCCGTCCAGCTCCTGCACCAGGACCTGACGCTTCGTTGCGTCCAGCAACGGAAATGGATCCACTTGCAGGCGGACGGCACCGTGCGTGATCGATGGGAACATGTTCTTCAGTACTTCATCGGCACGGAGGCGACGCAGAAGGCTCCACTGTCTCCGGTGGAAGTCGGACGACAGAAGGCCGGACCACTGCAAAGAGGTAGGCTCTCCGTTTTCGATCGCCCGGGCGAATTCATCAAGCTCCAGGAATTCGAATCTCGCCTTCAACTCGTCGAGCGGCATCCCTTCCCGCCTTGCAGCGACGGCCTCCACGAGCAATCCGAGGTCGTCCGTCGAGCCGATTTCCCAGGCGAACCCGGGAACCCCTTCGGCGAACCCGATAATGTCGACACGCAGCCGGAACAGACGCCTCTCGGTCGCAGTGTGGACCGACAAGAAGCCCCTCGCCGTCTCGATGACACGGTCGGGCTTCATCAGATACGGGACCAGATCTGCCGGACCGGTTGAGGAACGTCATATACAAGGTCATTCAGTGTGGTGTCGGTATCGCAACAGGGAGTCGTCACGGCAAGGCTTGAGACGCTGCTGCCCTGGTATGCCTCTGCCATCCTGGCCATCCACCACCCCTGGAAGTCCAACTGAGTTCCACATCGAGGACACGACAGGGACTCCAGGCCGGCACTATTGATGAACTGCGGAAGATCGCTCCGTTTCACTTCGATGGGTCCCAGCGGGTCAGGGCACAGCTCCTCCACAAGCGTGACTGCACGGCTGATGGCCGCTTGATCGGGCTGCCGGCACGGGTCAGACGGAATGGTGTAGAGGACGGTTTCGCTCAACGGAAATCGCGGGATCTCGATGGCCTGGAGCGCAAGGGTCCACCCCCTGTTGCGGTCGCTGACTGATGTGCGCGTACGGAGTGGTCAGGCTCCGCAGGTGCGCGTCGACACTCTAGGCACAAGTGCTCTCGTATAAGTGTTCATTTTCGTGTGACGAGGGCGGTGGCGCGAGCCTTTCGGCCAGTTCGCACCAGACCGTTTTGCGGTCCGCTCCCTGATCCACGCCCCAACGCAGGGAGAGTTGGTCGACCAGGGCCAGGCCCCGGCCCGACTCGGCCGTGCCGGTGGCGGACAGGAGGACCGGCAAAGCGCGTGGGTCGGGGTCGGTGACCTCGATGCGGGTGTGCCCGCCGGGTGTGCCGGTGACGCGGACCGTCACCGGGGTCCCCTCGCCGAGGTGGTCGATCACCTTCGTCAGCAACTCCGTTGCGCACAAGCGGACTTCGAAGTCGTGTGCGCGGAGGTGGTGGCGCAGTTCCGGTACGGCCTTCGGGGCGGCGAGCAGCTCGAGTTCGAACGTCACTGCCCGGCTGCCGTCTTCCGGAGAGCGGCGACCAGTGCGTGGGCCGTCGCGGTGTTGCAGTTCCCGAGTGCGATGAGGCCGGCGGGCGGTGTGTGCGTACCGGCGAAGCTCGGGAGGTCCACGCGCAGGGAGGGCAACGTGATGCCGTGCAGGGCGAGCGCGGTGCGGAGTTCCTCCACGCAGAGGGTCACGTCGTAGGCCGAGGCCGTGGGGGAGTGGTCGGGCATGGGGTGGGGCCTTCCTCTTCCTGTGCGTTGTGTGACGAACTCCTCACAGGTTGTCGTTGAGATCGCTACCGTGAAAGGGGTTTCGCGTTCGCGAGCGGGACAGCGGAAGGTGAACGATGGTGCGACGCAAGGACATTGACGGCTCGATGAGCGTCCCGACCTTCTACGGCAAGGAGTTGCGGTGGAAGAGGGAAGCTGCGGGGATGTCGTTGGAGGCCTTCCTCGAAGGCAGCTTCTACGGCAAGACGTACCTCAGCGACATCGAGCGAGGCGAGCGCCGCATGCCGTTGGATCTGGCCCGGCATGCGGACCAAAAGCTGAACACCGATGGCTTCTTCGAGCGGAACTGCGAGGATGTGCGGAAGGCACGGCGCGCCGGTCACGCCGAGTATTTCGAGAAGGTCCTGGACGCGGAGAAGCACGCCCTGACCATCGAGGAGTGGTGCCCGATGCTCTTCCCCGGGCTGCTCCAGACGCCCGCCTACGCTCGGGCCGTCATCCTGGCGGGCCTCCCGCTGTCCGCCGACACCGAGGTGGAGGAGAAGGTCAGCGCCCGGATGGCGCGCGCCGACCTCTTCGAGGCGGACCACCACACCCCTGAGTACTGGGTGATCCTGCACGAGTCGCTGATCACCGACCCGCTCCTGGCACCCCAGGGCATGGCGGAACAGCTCGACCGAATCGTCGAGTTGGCAGAGCGCCGCCGGATCACTTCGCAGGTTCTGTTGCGGAAGTGCGTGGCGCACCCGTTCATGACTGGCTCGGCGAAGATCATGACCTTCGCCGATGCCCCGCCGCTGTTCTACACGGAGGCCCTGCACAGTGGTGACACCATCGATGATCCAGCTCTCGTGGGGGACTACCGCAAGTCGTACGATCGGCTCCGGGCCGTCGCGCTGTCACCTGAGGCGTCCCTGGACATGATCAAAGCTGCGGCAGAGGACTATCGAAATGGCAAGCGCCCGGATCGACTTGAGTGAAACGCTCTGGCTCAAGAGCAGCTACAGCAACGCAAGCGGCGGCGACTGCGTCGAAGTCGCCCACAACATCCCCGGCCTCGTCCCCGTCCGCGACTCCAAGGCCCCCCAAGGTCCCGCCCTCATCCTCACCGCCGCCGCCTGGGTGCCCTTCGTCGCCTCGCTCAAGTCAGAACCCGGCATGTGAATGTTCAGCCCGTCCGGCGTTTGAGGACGAGGCCGAAGGCCGATGGGGGTCTGGGGGCGCAGCCCCCAGGGCCGCCCGCCCCCACTCACCCGCACCGGGCTACCACCCGCACCGGGCCGACCCGTTAATCGAACCGCGAAAGATCCCGCAGCCACACCGTCGCCGAACTGTCCGACGGCGCCCGCCAATCCCCCCGCGGAGACAGCGAACCCCCCGCCGACACCTTCGGTCCGTTCGGCATCGCCGAGCGCTTGAACTGGGCGAAGGCGAAGAAGCGGCGGCAGAAGACCTCCAGCCAGTGCCGGATCTCCGGCAGGTCGTACGCCACCCGCTTGGCGTCGGGGAAGCCCGGCGGCCAGCCGCCCGTGTCCGCGTCGTGCCAGGCGTGCCAGGCCAGGAAGGCGATCTTCGACGGCCGGAAGCCGTACCGCAGGACATGGAAGAGTGTGAAGTCGTGCAGCGCGTACGGCCCGATCTTCGACTCGGTCGACTGCATCTCCTCACCCGGCACCAGCTCCGGGCTGATCTCGGTGTCGAGGATCGCGGCGAGGATCTTCCCTGTCTCCTCGTCGAACTGCCCGCTGCTGATGACCCAGCGGATGAGGTGCTGGATCAGGGTTTTCGGCACCCCGCCGTTGACGTTGTAGTGGCTCATCTGGTCGCCCACGCCGTACGTGGACCAGCCGAGCGCCAGCTCCGACAGATCACCGGTGCCGAGCACGATGCCACCGCGCTGGTTCGCCAGGCGGAACAGGTAGTCGGTGCGCAGGCCCGCCTGCACGTTCTCGAAGGTGACGTCGTACACCGGCTCACCCGAGGCGAACGGGTGCCCCATCTCCTGGAGCATCAGCCGCGCCGTCGGTGTGATGTCCAGCTCGGCCGCCGTGACCCCGAGAGAGCGCATCAGCGCGTGCGCGTTGTCCTTGGTGTGGTCGCTGGTGGCGAAGCCGGGCAGCGTCCAGGCCAGGATGTCGCTGCGCGGACGCCCCGCGCGGTCCATCGCCCGCGCGGCGACGATCAGCGCATGGGTGGAGTCCAGGCCGCCGGAGACCCCGATGACCACCTTCGGGCCGCCGATCGAGGCGAGGCGCTGCTGGAGGCCCGCCACCTGGATGTTGTACGCCTCGTAGCAGTCCTGCGCGAGCCGCTCCGCGTCGGCCGGCACGAACGGGAAGCGCTCCAGGCGGCGGCGCAGCCCCAGGTCGGTCTGCGGCGGATCGAGCTCGAAGCCGACCGTGCGGAAGTCGGCTGTCCGTGCCCGGTGCGTACGGCGGTTGTCGTCGAACGTGCCCATCCGCTGCCGCTCCTGGCGCAGCAGGTCGAGGTCGACGTCGGCGATCGCGTACTCGTCGCCGAGCGGGAAGCGTTCGGTCTCCGCCAGCAGCAGGCCGTTCTCGTAGACCATGGCCTGGCCGTCCCAGGACAGGTCGGTGGTCGACTCGCCGAGCCCGGCCGCCGCGTAGACGTACGCGGCGAGGCAGCGGGAGGACGCCGAGCGGCACAGCAGCTTGCGGTCCTCGGCCCGCCCGACCGTGATCGGACTGCCCGAGAGGTTGACCAGGACGGTCGCACCGGCGAGGGCCGCCTCCGCGCTCGGCGGCACCGGCACCCACATGTCCTCGCAGATCTCCGCGTGCAGCACCAGCCCGGGGACGTCCTGGGCCGCGAACAGCAGGTCCACGCCGAAGGGGACCTCCTCGCCGCCGACGCGGATCGACCCGCCGCGCTCGTCGGCGCCGTCGGCGATCTGCCGGCGCTCGTAGAACTCCCGGTAGTTCGGCGGATACGACTTCGGTACGACACCCAGGACCCGGCCGCGGTGCACGATCACCGCGCAGTTGTAGACCCGGTTGCGGTGGCGCAGCGGGGCGCCGACGACCAGCAGCGGCAGCAGGTCCACCGACCCGGTCACCACCTCCCCGAGCGCCTGCTCGACCTGGTCGAGCAGGGCGTCCTGAAGCAGCAGGTCCTCGATGGAGTAGCCGCACAGCACCATCTCCGGGAAGACGGCGACCGCGACCCCCTCCTCGGCGCACCGGCGGGCATGGCGCAGGACCGCTGCGGCGTTGGCACGCGGCTCGGCGATGACGGTGTGGCCCGTACACGCGGCGACGCGGGCGAAGCCGTGCTGATAGATCGACCAGAAGTTCAATTCAGGCACGCGCCCAGTGTAATCGTCAGAGCGACGCGATCGCTGGGGGCGGGGTGTGCGTCACCCCACGCACGCCGAAGGGGCGCGGGATGACCACATCCCGCGCCCCTCAGGTTGCCGTTACCGGCGGTGCCTCAGTGACCCTTGTACGACTCGACGTAGCCGTTCGCGGGCGAGCCCACGCCGGTGACGTCGTCGTAGCCCTTCACGGCCTTCAGCGAGCTGTCCTTGCCGAGGCTGCGGACCGAGGTGATCAGACCACCGGTGGCGTCATAGCCGTTGGCGAAGTCCACGCGTGCCTCCGCCAGGCCGGAGCCCGTCGGGTTGTCGGTCACGTCGTGGAACACGCTCTTGCCGTACCGGGCGTAGATCTCCGGGTTGGCGAAACCGAGCGCCTTGCCGCCGTGCGCCTCCTGGGCCAGGGCCTGGACGGCCGCGATGACCGGAGCGGCGAGCGAGGTGCCGCCGATGCGGTACTCGTCGTACGCCTGGGTCTTCCCGTCCGGCAGGGTCTGGGTCTGGCCGACCAGGAAGCCGGTGTTCGGGTCGGCGATCGCCGCGATGTCCGGAACGACGCGGTTGCCGTCGGCGCTGTTGGCCGTGGCGAGCGCGTTCGGGACGACGCCCTTCTGGTAGTACGGCTCGGCGACCGTCTTGCTGGTGCCGCCGCCCGCGCCCGAGGTGAACGCGCCGGGGAAGTTGGTCCAGCTCTTGCCGTCCGCGGACAGCAGAGCCTTCTGGGTGCCCCAGCCGGTCTCCCACTGGTACGTGTTGCCCTTGCCGACCGCCAGCGAGGTACCGCCGACCGCCGTCACCCAGGCCGAGTTGGCCGGGGTGTCGACCTGCTTCGTACCGGTGTTGGCGACCTCGTCGCCGTTGTCACCGGAGGAGAAGTAGAAGCCGATGCCCTCGACCGCGCCGAACTGGAACACCTGGTCGTAGGCGGCCGCGAGGTCCGGCGTCTGGTTGGCCTCGATGTCGCCCCACGAGTTGGAGACGATGTCGGCGAGGTGGTTGTCGACCACCTTGCTCAGCGAGTCCAGCAGGTCGTCGTCCATGCAGGACGCGGCGCCCACGTAGGTGACGTCCGCGGCCGGCGCGACCGCGTGCACGGCCTCGACGTCCAGGGTCTCCTCGCCGTACCAGCCGGCGGCGGAGCAGTCCTTGGTGTTCGTGTACTTCTTCGGCAGCACCTGGTGCAGCTGCCCGGTCGCCCACTTGGCGTCGCCGTGCTTGCCGGCGTACGTCTGCGCGTCGAACGCGATGGACGGCGAGGCGTAGGCGTCGGTGATGGCGACCTTGACGCCCTTGCCGGTGTAGCTGCCCGCACCGTAGGCGGCGCGCAGCTGCTTGCCGGTGTAGCCCTTGATCGCGTACGGGACCTTCGAACCGTAGGCGTCGGGCAGCGTGCTCGCGATGTTCGAGCCGAAGTACGACGAGAACGGCCCGGAGTTGCGGAACACGGTCTCCGGCGGCGGCAGCTGGTCGTCGTGGGTCGACTTGTGCGGCGCGTTGTCCAGGCCGGTGACGGTCAGGACGGCGCCCTTGAGACTGTCCGGGACGGAGGCGGCCTTGGCCGGCGCCCGGTAGGTCTTCGAGCCCTTGGTGTAGTTGTGCAGCTGGGTGCCGAACGCCTTCTCGGCGGCGGCCACGTCACCGGTGACGGAGACGTAGTGCTGCGTGACGCCCGTGACCTTCAGGCCCGCGGACCTCAGCCACGACTTGACCGCGGCCACCTGGGCCTTGGTCGCGCCGAATCGGGCCTGGGCCTTCTTGGCGCTCAGGTACTTGCCGTACGAGGCCGAGCTCGGGTCGGACACGGCCTTCGCGTACTCGGCGAGGCCCGCCGCGTCCTTGCCGGCCAGGTAGACCCGGAGGGAGACCTGGGCGCCGTTCGAGGTGTCGCCCTTGTCCGCCCTGGCCGTCGCCCACGCGGGCTTGGTGCCCGCGAGTGCGTCCCGGCCGGGGTTGTCCGCGGCGTGCGCCGCGGGTATGCCGAGCGCCAGCGCACCCGCGACCATGGGCAGCGTTGCTGCCATGCTCACGGCGCGCAGTTTGGCGCGGTTGGATCTCATGGAACCCCCTGCGATGCGGTTCTTCGCATGTGTGGTTGGTCGTCGCTGTGATCCGCGTAGATATCCCGCTCCGCGGCGGAGGCGCGGGCATTGGATCAAGCGATGGGGGCCACTCTTTCGATGAACCGTTCATGCCAGGGGAATGCGCAAGCCAAGAGAAACCCAAGGAACCGTCATCCGGGGTGATTTGGGGCTTTCGTTCCCGCTGGAGGGTTATGAACGCGCTTTCGCCCCGCGCTCCTTGAGCATGCCCGCCATCAGCTCGATCTCCGACTGCTGGGCGTCGACCATGCCCTGCGCAAGGCTCTTCTCCACCCCGACCTCGCACTTGGCGACACAGCCCTCGGCCATGTGGATACCGCCCTTGTGATGGGCCGTCATGAGCTGGAGATAGAAGACCTCTGCCTGCTTGCCGTTGAGGGTGCCGAGCTTCTTCATCTCGGTGTCCGTCGCCATGCCGGGCATCAGCGAGCCGTCGCCGCGCTCGGGCATGTCGCCCATGCCCATCCACGACATGGGCGGCTTCGCCGACACCTTCGGCAGCCCCCACAGGTCCAGCCAGCCCAGCAGCATGCCGCGCTGGTTGGCCTGGGTCTGCGCGATGTCGTAGGCGAGCCGCCGCACCTCCGCGTTCTTCGTCCGGTCGCGCACGATGTACGACATCTCGACGGCCTGCTGGTGATGCACCGCCATGTCCCGCGCGAACCCGGCGTCCGCGGACTCGGCGGTGGGCGTGCTCACGCCCGTGTCCGACCCGCCGTCCTCGGCGACCGCGTAGGTGATCGCGCCCGCGGCGACGAGCGCGGCCGCCGCGGCCCCCGCGATCCAGCCGATGTGCTTCTTCATGTCACATCGTCCCGCCGGTGCAGGAGGCACCCGGCTCCGGGGTCTGCTTGCCCTGCACATACGTCTCGAAGAACTTGGCGACCTTCGGGTCGTCGGCGCTCGTCACGCTCAGCTGGTGCCCCCACGCCGACAGCTCGATCGGCGAGGACTGGTTCTGGTACGGGCTCATCAGCGAGTACGGCGTCTGCTTCACCTTCGCCGCCAGTTTGTCCACGTCGGACTTCTTCGCCTTGTCGGTGTACGTCACCCAGACCGCGCCGTGCTCCAGGGCGTGCACGGCGTTCTCGTCGTGCACGGCCTTCGTGTAGACGTCGCCGTTGCAGTTGAGCCACACCTGGTTGTGGTTGCCGCCGACCGGCGGGTGCATCGGGTAGCTGACGGTCCCGGCGACGTGGTTGCGGGCCAGCTTGCCCGTCCAGGTGCGCACGCCGTCCTTGCCGGTGACGAAGTGCCCCTTGCCGTCGCCCGAGGACGTCGTGTCGCTCGCCTTGTCGTCCTTCTTGCCGTCCTGCGACTTCACGATGAAGACACCGCCGACCACCAGAGCGGCGACGACCAGCACGCTCGCGCCGATCGTCAGGATCCGGTTGCGCCGCTCGCGGGCCTGCTCGGCACGCCGCATCTCCTCTATTCGCGCCTTGCGTGCCGCGCTGCTGCTCTTCTTGGCGGTGGCCATCGCAGTGTCCTTCTGGGGGAATCGGGTGGGGAGTGGGAAAAAATGTCGATCGGGTCGCCTGATCGTAGTGGGAGACCAGTGATGTTTTGCAGACGGGGCAAGGGGAAGCCGGGTCCCGCTCGGGCGCTCATTGCCTTCTGCGGGGCCTCCCATTACGGATGTCGGTCCGAGCAGGCAAGATGGGCGGTGAGCAGTACACCCGCCGTTGGTGAGGCGTTCAGACCGCGGTCGGCCGGCCGATCATGGTCGGCAACGCGGACGAAATGCTGTTGTGGTGTGATGCTCAGGTGCCCGACCGCCTCCTGCGGGACACGGAGACAGGCGGCCTGACCAGCAAGGATGGGGAAGCGGAAGATGGACAAGCAGCAGGAGTTCGTGCTCCGGACACTGGAGGAGCGCGACATCCGGTTCGTACGGCTGTGGTTCACGGACGTGCTGGGCTTCCTCAAGTCCGTCGCCGTGGCCCCCGCCGAGCTGGAACAGGCCTTCGACGAGGGCATCGGCTTCGACGGCTCGGCCATCGAGGGCTTCGCCCGCGTATACGAGTCCGACATGATCGCCAAGCCGGACCCGTCGACCTTCCAGATCCTGCCCTGGCGCGCCGAGGCCCCCGGCACCGCCCGCATGTTCTGCGACATCCTCATGCCGGACGGCTCCCCGTCCTTCGCGGACCCGCGCTATGTCCTCAAGCGTGCCCTCACGCGCGGCTCCGACCTGGGTTTCACCTTCTACACCCACCCGGAGATCGAGTTCTTCCTGCTGAAGGACCGCCCGCTGGACGGCACGCGCCCGACGCCCGCCGACAACTCCGGCTACTTCGACCACACCCCCCAGAACATCGGCATGGACTTCCGCCGCCAGGCGATCACCATGCTGGAGTCGATGGGCATCTCGGTCGAGTTCTCCCACCACGAGGGCGCCCCCGGCCAGCAGGAGATCGACCTCCGCTACGCCGACGCCCTGTCCACGGCGGACAACATCATGACGTTCCGCCTGGTCATGAAGCAGGTGGCGCTGGAGCAGGGCGTCCAGGCGACCTTCATGCCCAAGCCCTTCTCGGAGCACCCGGGCTCCGGCATGCACACGCACCTGTCCCTCTTCGAGGGCGACCGGAACGCGTTCTACGAGTCAGGCTCGGAGTACCAGCTCTCCAAGGTCGGCCGCTCCTTCATCGCGGGCCTGCTCAAGCACGCGGCGGAGATCTCCGCCGTCACCAACCAGTGGGTGAACTCCTACAAGCGCATCTGGGGCGGCTCGGAGCGCACCGCCGGCGCCGGCGGCGAGGCCCCCTCCTACATCTGCTGGGGCCACAACAACCGCTCGGCCCTGGTCCGCGTCCCGATGTACAAGCCCGGCAAGACCGGCTCCGCGCGGGTCGAGGTCCGCTCCCTTGACTCCGGCGCCAACCCGTACCTGGCCTACGCGGTCCTGCTGGCCGCCGGCCTGAAGGGCATCGAGGAGGGCTACGAGCTCCCGCCGGGCGCCGAGGACGACGTCTGGGCCCTCTCGGACGCCGAGCGCCGCGCGATGGGCATCGAGCCGCTGCCCCAGAACCTGGGCGAGGCCCTGACCCTCATGGAGCGCAGCGACCTGGTCGCCGAGACCCTGGGCGAGCACGTCTTCGACTTCTTCCTGCGCAACAAGCGCCAGGAGTGGGAGGAGTACCGCAGCGAGGTCACCGCGTTCGAGCTGCGGAAGAACCTGCCGGTTCTCTAGATCCGGACCTCCGGCTCTCCGCTCACGGAACGCACGGGAAGGCCGCGGCGCCGATGCGCCGCGGCCTTCGTCGGCTACTGCCGCTGGGCGGCCAGGTCGGCCAGGACCTTGTGCAGGGGTTCCGTCTCCCGGCGCTTGTACTCCTGGATCGCCCAGCCGTTGCCGTCCGGGTCCTTGAAGTACATGAACGTCGCGCCGTCCTGGGGGGCGAACTGGACGGGTTCGCTGATGTCCAGGCCTCGGGCGCTGAGTTCCTCGTAGGCCGCCTTCGCGTCCGTCACACACAGCTGCATACCGTGGTACGTCCCCGGCTGCGGTGTCCCGGTCGGCACCTGCAGCCCGTCGACCAGCGCGATCGAACACCCCGAGCCGGGCGGGGTGAGCTGCACGATCCGCACCCCCTCCATCACCTCGCCGTCGAGGTCCACATGGAAGCCGACCTTGTCCCGGTAGAACTCCTTGGCCCGGTCCACGTCCGAGACCGGCAGCAGGATCACTTCGAGGCTCATCTCCATGGAGCGACTCCCTTGTCGTTGCGTCGGTCGTACGTCACTCGAATCGCCACCGCGTCTGGCTGAACGGCTCCCCCTTACCGAAGCCGAAAACGGTGCGGGGCGCCACAGAGAATACGAACGCACGCCCGCCACCGTGGTGGAACGCCCCGTCCCGCACCTCGAGGTGCCAGAAGCTGCCGTACTTCGCCTCCCACGCGGCGGCCAGCTCGCGCAGCCGGCCGTCCTCGGACACCCGCACCGCCTCGCCCTCCACCACCAGGTCGTAGCCCTTGTTCCAGCTGTTGCTGCCGGTCGTCAGCACGACATGCGGACTGGCCGCGAGGTTCTTCGCCTTGCGCTCCTCGGGACCCGTGCAGAAGTGCAGTGCGCCGTCCGCCCACACGGCGGGCAGCGGTGTCACATGCGGTCGTCCGTCCGGCCGCACGGTCGAGATCCAGAACAGCTCGGCACGCGCGAGCTGCGCCTCGGCCTCGGACCAGGCGGTCGCGGTGGCCTTCGGGTCGCTGTAGCGGGCATCGAGACGGGTCTGCGGGTCGTCGGCCGCCATGGGCTGTCACTCCTCGTACCGGAGAATCCCTACGGAAATCTCTGCGGACACCTCTACGGAGAAGAGACCCCGTCCGCCGGGCGAACTCATCGGCCGTCCGCCCCGGCGCTTGTGTCAGAGTCTCCGGTTAGGCTCGGGCCAGTACGACCTTGATCCGACAGGAGGACGGGGATGACGGTGCCCGGGCGCAGGAGCAGTACCTTCACGCGGCTGCTGCGGCACGGTTTCACCGATCCCTCCGCCGCCGAGCGGCTGCTGGACAGCGTGGAGCTCATGCACGTGCGGGACGACCCGGTGCTGCTCGACGCGCTGGGCGCGACCGCCGACCCGGACCTGGCGCTGCTCGGTCTGGTACGGCTCCTGGAGGCCCAGCCGGGCCCCACCGCGCGCCGCGAGCTGCTCGACACGCTGATAGCGGCCAAGCCGCTGCGCGACCGGCTGCTCGGCGTGCTCGGCGCGTCCGCCGCGCTCGCCGACCATCTGGCCCGGCACCCGCGCGACTGGGAGGCGCTGGTCACCTACGAGCCGCGGGACCTGCACCCGGGGGTGGAGGAGTTCGAGCGGGGCCTCGCGGAGGCCACCGACCCCGTCTCCCTGCGCGTCGCCTACCGCCGCTGCCTGCTGTCCATCGCCGCCCGCGACGTCTGCGGTACCACCGACCTCGCCGAGACCGCCGCCGAACTCGCCGACCTCGCCACCGCCACCCTGCGCGCCGCCCTCGCCATCGCCCGCGCCGCGGCCCCCGAGGACACCGCGCTGTGCCGGCTGGCGGTCATCGCGATGGGCAAGTGCGGAGGCCATGAGCTCAACTACGTCTCCGACGTCGACGTGATCTTCGTGGGGGAGGCCGTCGACGGGGCCGACGAGGGCAAGGCCCTGCGCTCCGCGACCAAGCTGGCCTCGCACATGATGCGGATCTGTTCCGAGACGACGGTTGAAGGGTCGATCTGGCCGGTCGACGCCAATCTGCGCCCCGAGGGCAGAAACGGCCCGCTGGTGCGCACCCTCTCCAGCCACCTCGCCTACTACCAGCGCTGGGCCAAGACCTGGGAGTTCCAGGCGCTGCTCAAGGCCCGCCCGGTGGCCGGCGACCTCGAGCTCGGCGAGGAGTACGTCGCCGCCCTCGAACCCCTCGTCTGGAAGGCCGCCGAGCGGGAGAACTTCGTCGCCGACGTCCAGAAGATGCGCCGCCGGGTCGTCGAGAACATCCCCGCCGCCGAGATCGACCGCGAGCTGAAGCTGGGCCCCGGAGGCCTGCGGGACGTCGAGTTCGCCGTACAGCTGCTGCAGCTGGTGCACGGGCGGGCGGACGTGGCACTGCGCAGCGGCACCACCCTGGACGCGCTGCAGGCGCTGGCGGCGGGCGGGTACGTGGGCCGGGCCGACGCCGTGCAGCTCGACGAGGCCTACCGCTTCCTGCGGTCCATGGAGCACCGCATCCAGCTGTACCGCCTGCGGCGCACGCACCTCGTGCCGGAGGACGAGGCGGACCAGCGGCGCATCGGGCGCTCGCTCGGCCTGCGCGTCGACCCGGTCGCCGAGCTCAACCGCGAATGGCGGCGACACGCGGCCGTCGTACGCCGTCTGCACGAGAAGCTCTTCTACCGCCCACTGCTCGACGCGGTCGCCCAACTCGCCCCCGGCGAGGCCCGGTTGAGCCCGGAGGCGGCCCGCGAGCGGCTGGTCGCGCTCGGGTACGGCGACCCGGCCGCCGCCCTGCGCCACCTGGAGGCGCTGGCCTCCGGAGTGACCAGAAAGGCCGCCATCCAGCGGACCCTGCTGCCCGTGCTCCTCGGCTGGTTCGCGGACTCCGCCGACCCGGACGCGGGCCTGCTCAACTTCCGCAAGGTCTCCGACGCGCTCGGCAAGACCCCCTGGTATCTGCGGCTGCTGCGGGACGAGGGCGCGGCCGCCGAGAACCTCGCCCGCGTGCTGTCCGCCGGGCGCCTCGCCCCCGACCTGCTGATGCGCGCCCCCGAGGCGGTGGCCCTGCTCGGCGACGGCGACGGCGGGGGGCTGGAGCCGCGCGAGCGCGCTCAGCTGGAGCAGGAGATCCTGGCCGCCGTCGGCCGCGCGGAGAACGCGCAGCAGGCGGTCACCGCGGCCCGCGGCGTCCGCCGCCGCGAGCTGTTCCGTACGGCCGCCGCCGACATCGTCGGCTCCTACGGCACCGAGACCCAGCCCGCCGAGGCCGACCAGGGCGCGCTGGTGGACCTGGTCGGCGGCGCGGTGTCCGACCTGACGGCCGCGACCCTGGCGGGCACGCTGCGCGCGGTGGTGCGCGACGGCTGGGGCGACACCCTGCCGACCCGGTTCGCCGTGATCGGCATGGGCCGCTTCGGAGGACACGAGCTGGGCTACGGCTCCGACGCGGACGTGATCTTCGTGCACGAGCCGTGGGAGGGCGTGCCCGAGCAGGAGGCCTCGGAGGCCGCGAACCGGGTCGTCTCCGAGATGCGGCGGCTGCTGCAGATCCCGAGCGCGGACCCGCCGCTGCTGATCGACGCCGACCTGCGGCCCGAGGGCAAGTCCGGCCCGCTGGTGCGGACCCTGAAGTCGTACGAGGCCTACTACCGCCGCTGGTCCCTGGTCTGGGAGTCCCAGGCGCTGCTGCGGGCCGAGCCGGTCGCCGGGGACGAGGAGCTGGGGCGGTCCTTCATCGAGCTGATCGATCCGCTGCGGTATCCGGCGGAGGGGCTCGGGGACGACGCCATACGGGAGATCCGGCGCCTGAAGGCCCGCATGGAGTCCGAGCGGCTGCCCCGCGGCGCCGACCCCAAGCTGCACACCAAGCTGGGGCCCGGCGGCCTGTCCGACGTCGAGTGGACCGTGCAGCTGCTGCAACTGCAACACGGCTGGGCCGAGCCGGGCCTGCGCACCACCCGCACCCGGGAGGCACTGGCGGCCGCGGCCTCGGCCGGGCTGATCTCGGTCGAGGACGCCTCGATCCTGGACGAGGCCTGGGTCCTGGCCACCCGCGTGCGCAACGCCGTGATGCTGGTGCGCGGCCGCGCGGGGGACACCTTCCCTTCGGGCGGGCGTGAACTGGCCGCGGTGGGGAGGTACTTGGGGTATGGGGACGGGCATGTGGGGGACATGCTGGACGCGTATCGCCGTACGGGGCGGAGGGCCCGGGCCGTGGTGGAGGCGCTGTTCTACGGGGCGTAGGGACGATCCGGCTGCGGGTGCGTTGTGGTTGCTCGCGCAGTTCCCCGCGCCCCTGACGGGGCGCCCCCTCAGGGGCGCGGGGCTGTGTCCATGTGCGGCTCCGCCGCGGGGCGCGACAAGCCACGATGGCGCTGCACGCGACTGATGGCCGGCACTTCCGGCAGCGCATACGGCAGCACCCCGTACCAGACGCGCGCCACCGCGAAGCCGAACGCCAGGCACAGCAGACCGCCCACCGCATCCAGCCAGAAATGATTGGCGGTAGCGACAATCACCGTCAGCGTCACCACCGGGTACAAGAGACCAAGAACCCGCACCCACGGCACCCTGGCCAGCGCGAAGATCGTCAGCCCGCACCACACCGACCACCCGATGTGCATGGACGGCATCGCGGCGTACTGGTTCGACACGTGCTTCAGGTCCCCGGAGGCCATCGACCCCCAGGTCTGGTGGACCATCACCGTGTCGATGAAGGTGCTGCCGGTCATCAACCGAGGCGGGGCCAGCGGATACAGGTAGTAACCGACCAGAGCGACACCCGTGGTCGCGAACAGCACCAGACGCGTCGCCGCATAGCGGCCCGGGTGGCTACGGTAGAGCCACACCAGCACACCCAGCGTCACCACGAAGTGCAGCGTCGCATAGTAGTAGTTCATGCCGACGATCAGCCAAGTCACCGAGTTCACGGTGTGATTGACCGACTCCTCCACGGCGATGCCGAGGTGGTGCTCCGTCCGCCACAGCCAGTCGGCATTGCGCAGCGCCTGGCCGCGCTGTTCCGGAACCGCGTTGCGGATCAGTGAGTACGTCCAGTAACTCACCGCGATCAGAACGATCTCGAACCAGAGGTGGGGTCGGCGCGGGGTACGCAGCCGGCGCAGGAATTCCGGCCCGTTGGCGGCCGTGAGAGAGTCGGGGGCGGCCGTCTGTTCACGGTCGTCCAGACTGGTCACGGTCGAGTCACCCATGGGCACAAAGTCTGCCAGAAACGCCTTCTGCGACCGATCATCCCGCGGTCGGGTTCGGCCCGCATGTTCTACAACAGACGGACGTGTGCGCCTACTCCCGACGCACTGCGCGAACTCGAGGTTTCTCCGCCCTAGGGACGAGTCCGGTCCCCAGGCGCCGAAGCGGTCGAACCACGCACCACCAGCTCCGGCATGAACACGAACTCACTGTGGGGCGCAGGAGTCCCGCCGATCTCCTCCAGCAACGTACGCACCGCCGCCTGTCCCATCGCCGGGACCGGCTTGCGGATCGTGGTCAGCGGCGGGTCGGTGAAGGCGATCAAAGGGGAGTCGTCGAAGCCCACCACCGAGACGTCCCGCGGCACTTCGAGGCCGAGCTGCCGCGCCGCCCGTATCGCACCGAGCGCCATCATGTCGCTCGCGCACACCACCGCCGTGCAGTCACGGCCGATCAGCGCGGTGGCGGCGGCCTGTCCGCCCTCCAGGGTGTACAGCGAGTGCTGGACGAGTTCCGTCTCGATCGTCTGCGTGCCCAGGCCGGTCTGGTCCTGCATCGAGCGCACGAAGCCCTCGATCTTGCGCTGCACCGGCACGAAGCGCTTGGGGCCGAGGGCCAGACCGATCCGCACATGTCCCAGCGACACCAGGTGGGTGACCGCCAGTGTCATCGCCGCGCGATCGTCGGGGGAGATGAACGGCGCCTGCACCTTCGGAGAGAAGCCGTCCACCAGGACGTACGGCACGCCCTGCGCGCGCAGCCGCTCGTAGCGCTCCATGTCGGCGGTGGTGTCGGCGTGCAGTCCGGAGACGTAGATGATGCCGGCGACCCCGCGGTCGACGAGCATCTCCGTCAGCTCGTCCTCGGTGGATCCGCCGGGGGTCTGGGTGGCGAGCACCGGGGTGTAGCCCTGCCGGGTCAGGGCCTGGCCGATCACCTGCGCCAGCGCCGGGAAGATCGGGTTCTCCAGTTCCGGGGTTATCAGGCCCACCAGGCCCTCGCTGCGCTGCCGCAGCCGCACCGGGCGCTCGTAGCCCAGCACATCGAGTGCGGCGAGCACGGACTGGCGGGTGGTGGCGGCGACGCCCGGCTTGCCGTTGAGGACGCGGCTGACGGTCGCTTCGCTCACCCCCGCCTGAGCAGCGATGTCGGCAAGCCGTGTGGTCACAGGGGTGGACTGTACCGGCCGACCGTCACTTTGCACACCAATCGGGCGCCGAGCACGAGCGGTTGCACGGCCCCGAGCGGGTTGCTGCGTCATCGCGGTCCCTCGTGTTCTGGTGGGCGCCTGGTTCGGCAAGAGCTTGCAGAGTCTTGCACAAGACTCCCACGGCCCGCTCAGCGGCTTCAATACTCGGTTGCGCGGGGGTCGAGGAGAGGTCACGAGGCGGTAACTCTCGAGCCGTCTTGCAATTTTTTGCTGCAAGACCTTTCGCGCAGCTTTCAACGCTGTTACGTTCACGTCGCCCGGCGGCGGCAACGGCGCAGTCGGCACGACAGCAGGAACGGCAGACGGGGCCGCACCTGCAAACACGGGCTTTCACCCTCAAGGAGAACTCATGCGGCGTGGCATAGCGGCCACCGCGCTGGTGGCGTCCTTCGCCCTCGCAGCGACGGCCTGCGGCGGAAGCGACAGCGGCGACAAGGCCAGCGGTCCGGTCACCATCACCTGGTGGGACACCTCCAACGCCACCAATGAGGCGCCGACGTACCAGGCCCTGATCAAGCAGTTCGAGGCCGCCAACAAGGACATCAAGGTCAAGTACGTCAACGTCCCCTTCGACCAGGCGCAGAACAAGTTCGACACCGCCGCCGGCTCCAAGGGCGCCCCGGACGTGCTGCGCTCCGAGGTCGGCTGGACCCCCGCCTTCGCCAAGAAGAGCTACTTGCTGCCGCTGGACGGCACCGAGGCCCTCAAGGACCAGAGCAAGTTCCAGCCCAGCCTGATCAAGCAGGCCCAGTACGAGGGCAAGACCTACGGCGTGCCGTTCGTCACCGACACCCTCGCCCTCGTCTACAACAAGGCCCTCTTCAAGAAGGCCGGCATCACCGAGGCCCCCAAGACCTGGGACGAGCTGAAGGCCGACGCCGCCAAGATCGACTCCAAGGCCAAGGTCTACGGCTACTGGGGCTCCACCCAGTCCTACTACGCGCAGACCTTCCTCTACGGCGAGGGCACCGACACCGTCGACGCCGGCGCCAAGAAGATCACCGTGAACTCGGCGCCCGCGAAGAAGGCCTACGGCACCTGGCTGAGCCTCTTCAAGGGACAGGGCCTGCACAAGGCCGACACCACCGCGGACGCCTACGCCCACATCCAGGACGCCTTCGTCAACGGCAAGGTCGCCTCGATCATCCAGGGCCCCTGGGAGATCACGAACTTCTACAAGGGCTCCGCCTTCAAGGACAAGTCCAACCTCGGCATCGCCACCGTCCCGGCCGGCTCCACCGGCAAGGCGGGCGCCCCCACCGGCGGCCACAACCTGTCCGTCTACGCCGGCTCGGACTCCGCCCACCAGAAGGCGGCCCTGAAGTTCGTCAACTTCATGACCTCCGCGAAGTCCCAGACGGAGATCGCCCTGAAGAACTCCACGCTGCCGACCCGCGACGACGCCTACACCGCCGAGGTCAAGGCCGACCCGGGCATCGCCGGCTACCAGACGGTCCTGTCCTCCGCCCAGCCGCGCCCCGCGCTGCCCGAGTACAGCTCCCTGTGGGGCCCGCTGGACACCGAGCTGCCGAAGATCGCCGACGGCAAGGAGTCCCTGGACAAGGGCCTGAGCAACGCCGAACTGGCCATCGCCAAGCTGGTGCCGGACTTCAGCAAGTAAGCCCCGAGTGACCGTCGGGTCCTCCCCCACTCTCGAATTCGCTCGAGCGGGGGGACCCCCACTTCCATGGGGGGACGGACCCGGCGGTCACCGGCCTGTGCCCAGCCGCCCGGCCACTTCGCACTGCCGTAGAACTTCCCAGGCCGTAGAACTCCCCAGAAGGTGTCGAACATGACAGTCGCCATCGACCGCGCCACCGGCAAACGCCACGGTGACCGCGCGCCACGGCCCGGGTTGGGCGGGCGCCTCAAGCGCAGCTACCAGAAGTACTGGTACGCGTACGCGATGATCGCCCCGGTGGTCGTCGTGCTCGGGGTCCTCGTGCTGTACCCCCTGGCGTACGGCCTGTACCTCACCCTCACCGACGCCAACAGCCTGAACACCGCGCGCACGATCGGCGTCAATCACATCGACGCCACCTACAAGTTCATCGGCCTGGACAACTACAAGGACATCCTGTTCGGCCCGCTGTCGTACGACCGCTTCTGGTCGCACTTCATCTGGACGGTCGTCTGGACGGCCCTGTGCGTCGCCCTGCACTACACGATCGGGCTCGGCCTCGCGCTGCTGCTCAACCAGAAGATGCGCGGACGCACGCTCTACCGGCTGCTGCTCATCGTGCCCTGGGCCGTGCCCACCTTCGTCACCGTCTTCGGCTGGCGCATCATGCTCTCCGACGGCGGCATCCTCAACAGCTTCCTCCACACACTGCACCTGCCGACGCCCGACTGGCTGGAGGACACCTTCTGGCAGCGGTTCGCGGCGATCATGGTCAACACCTGGTGCGGTGTGCCGTTCATGATGATCTCGCTGCTCGGCGGACTCCAGTCCATCGACGCCTCCCTCTACGAGGCCGCCGAGATGGACGGCGCGAGCGCCTGGCAGCGATTTAGGTACGTCACCCTGCCGGGCCTGAGGTCCGTCAGCTCCACCGTCGTGCTCCTCGGCATCATCTGGACCTTCAACCAGTTCGCCGTGATCTTCCTGCTGTTCGGCCCGACCGGCGCCCCGGACGCCCAGATCCTCGTCACCTGGGCCTACTTCCTCGGCTTCGGACAGCAGCCGCGTGACTTCGCGCAGTCGGCCGCCTACGGCATCCTGCTGTTGGCCATCCTGATCGTCTTCACCTCGTTCTACCGCCGCTGGCTGAACCGCAATGAGCAGCAGCTCGCGGTCTGAGGCAGGAGTTCCCATGAGTACGACCACTGTCGAAACCTCCGCCGCGGTGACCAAGGACGGCTCGGCGCAGGACCCCCGCAAGGTCCGAAACCGCGGCGAGCGCAGCCTCGCGGCGTCCCTCGCCTCCCACGGCATCCTGATCGCCGGGAGCGTCATCGCGCTCTTCCCGATCGCCTGGCTCGTCTTCCTCTCCCTCGGCCCGGACAAGGACGACTACCTCCACCCGGGCGGCATCTGGAAGAAGATGACGTTCGACAACTACTCGTTCGTCCTGCAGCACACGAGCTTCTTCGACTGGCTGAAGAGCTCGCTGATCGTCTCCCTCGGCACCACCGTGCTCGGCGTCCTCGTCGCCGCGACCACCGGCTACGCCGTCTCGCGGATGCGCTTCCCGGGCTACCGGAAGTTCATGTGGGTGCTCCTGGTCACGCAGATGTTCCCGGTGGCCGTACTCATGGTGCCGATGTACCAGATCCTGTCGGACCTCGGCCTCATCGACAGCTACCTCGGGCTGATCCTCGTCTACTGCTCGACCGCGGTGCCGTACTGCGCCTGGCTGCTCAAGGGCTACTTCGACACCATCCCGTTCGAGATCGACGAGGCGGGACGCGTCGACGGGCTGACCCCCTTCGGCACGTTCGCACGGCTGATCCTGCCGCTCGCCAAGCCGGGCCTCGCGGTCGCCGCCTTCTACAGCTTCATCACGGCCTTCGGCGAGGTCGCCTTCGCCACCACGTTCATGCTCGACGACCAGAAGTACACGCTCGCCGTCGGCCTGCAGACCTTCGTCAGCCAGCACGACGCCCAACGCAACCTGATGGCCGCCACCGCGGTGCTGATCGCGATACCCGTGTCCGCGTTCTTCTACCTCGTGCAGAAGAACCTGGTGACCGGGCTTACCGCCGGCGGCACCAAGGGCTAGAACGCCGGTTCAACAGCGCCCCGAAGGGGCGCGGGGAACTGCGCGACCAGCCACGACGGCGCCGCACCAAAACCCGAGGCGGCCGCGGTCTCCATCCGACCCCGCTGTGACCGCGGCCGCCTCGTCGTCCTCCGCACTTACGCACAACGCCCATGACCCCACCCCCTTACGTACCAAGGACGCCATGAGCCAGCAGCACACCGCCATCGCCCCGGCACCGAACTCCGCCAAAGCCAAGCGCAGCGATTGGTGGCGGGACGCGGTGATCTACCAGGTCTATCCGCGCAGCTTCGCCGACAGCAACGGTGACGGCATGGGCGATCTGGAAGGCGTACGCTCCCGACTCCCGTACTTGCGCGACCTCGGCGTGGACGCCGTGTGGCTCAGCCCCTTCTACGCCTCCCCGCAGGCCGACGCCGGCTACGACGTCGCCGACTACCGGGCCGTGGACCCCATGTTCGGCAATCTCCTCGACGCCGACGCGCTGATCCGCGACGCCCACGAGCTGAGCCTGAGGATCATCGTCGACCTCGTCCCCAACCACTCCTCCGACCAGCACGAGTGGTTCAAGCGGGCGCTGCGGGAAGGGCCCGGATCGCCGCTCCGCGAGCGCTACCACTTCCGCCCCGGCAAGGGGAAGAACGGCGAACTCCCGCCCAACGACTGGGAGTCCATCTTCGGCGGCCCGGCGTGGACACGCGTCACCGAGCCGGACGGCACACCGGGGGAGTGGTACCTCCACCTCTTCGCCCCCGAGCAGCCCGACTTCAACTGGGAGCACCCGGCGGTCGGCGACGAGTTCCGCTCGATCCTGCGCTTCTGGCTCGACATGGGCGTCGACGGCTTCCGTATCGACGTGGCCCACGGCCTGGTCAAGGCGGAGGGCCTGCCCGACCTCGGCTCCCACGAGCAGCTGAAACTGCTGGGCAACGATGTCATGCCGTTCTTCGACCAGGACGGCGTGCACGAGATCTACCGCCAGTGGCGCACCATCCTCGACGAGTACTCGGGCGAGCGCATCTTCGTCGCCGAGGCCTGGACCCCGACCGTCGAGCGCACCGCCAACTACGTCCGCCAGGACGAACTCCACCAGGCCTTCAACTTCCAGTACCTGTCGACCGACTGGGACGCGGACGAACTCCGCAAGGTCGTCGACCGCACCCTGGAGGCCATGCGCCCGGTCGGCGCCCCCGCCACCTGGGTCCTGTCCAACCACGACGTCACCCGCCACGCCACCCGCTTCGCCAACCCGCCCGGCCTCGGCACCCAGATCCGCCTGGCCGGCGACCGCGCGCTCGGCCTCAGGCGTGCCAGGGCCGCCACCCTGCTGATGCTGGCGCTGCCCGGTTCGGCGTACGTCTACCAGGGCGAGGAACTCGGCCTCCCGGACGTCGTCGACCTCCCGGACGAGGTGCGCCAGGACCCGGCGTACTTCCGCGGCGCCGGCCAGGACGGCTTCCGCGACGGCTGCCGGGTGCCCATCCCGTGGACGCGCACAGGATCCTCGTACGGCTTCGGCGACGGCGGCAGCTGGCTCCCGCAGCCCGAGGGCTGGGGCGAGCTGAGCGTCGAGGCGCAGACCGGCGTGTCGGGCTCGACCCTCGAGCTGTACCGCGCCGCCCTCGCCGTCCGCCGCGAACAGCCCGACCTCGGCGCGGGCGACACGGTGGAGTGGCTGCGCGCCCCCGAGGGCGTACTCGCCTTCCGGCGCGGGGAGTTCGTGTGCGTCGCGAACACCAGCGGCGAGTCGGTGACCACCCCGACGTACGGCCGCGTCCTGCTCACCAGCGGCGAGGTCACCGACGCGGACGGCGAGACCAAGGTCCCGGCGGACACGACGGTCTGGTTCACGACGGTCTGACCCCGTCACTTTCCGGAGGCCTGCCGCCCGACCGGGTGGCAGGCCTCTGCGATGCTCACCGTCATGTCCGACAGACCCGCCTTCCCCCAATGGCCCGCGTCCCTCACGACACCACGCCTGCTCCTGCGCCCCGTTGAGCCACCGGACGTCCCGGCCCACGTCCGTCTGTGGACCGACCCCGATGTGCGTCGCCACCTCGGCGGCCCGGCCGACGAGGGCTTGGTACGTGCCCGCGAGCAGCGGTGCGTGGGCGCGCCGGGGCTCCTCAGTGTCGTACGGAGGGCGGACGGCCTCGTCATCGGTTCCGTGCTGGTGGAGCCGGGGGCGCGGGAGGGCCGTACCGAGCTCTCGTATCAACTGCTGCCCGAACACTGGGGTCTCGGGTACGCCCGCGAGGCGGTGGCGGCCGCCGCCGACTGGGCTCTGGCCATCCGCCCGGGAGCGGACCTCGTCGCCGTCACCCAGGAGGCCAACACGCGTTCCCGCAAGCTCCTCGACGCCCTGGGCGCCACACTCACCGAGCGGTTCGTCCAGTTCGGGCAGCCCCAGGTGCTCTATCGGCTGTCGGCTGCCGGGTCATGAAAGTTCTTGCATCAACTTCACACGGACCGCTGCCTTTTCAGCCGGCGGGCCTTTAACATCTCCGTCACCGCAAGTTTGCGGGAAAGTTGCTGCAAGAGCCTTCAACGGTGAAGGAGCCCCCACATGGCCCGCAGATCCCTCTCGGCGGCCGTCGCCCTCACGGCGGCCGCCTTTGTCATGACCCCGACCACCGCGGACGCGACCCCGCCCGGCACCAAGGACGTCACCGCCGTCCTCTTCGAGTGGAACTTCGCCTCCGTCGCCAAGGAGTGCACCAACACCCTCGGCCCCGCCGGCTACGGCTACGTCCAGGTCAGCCCGCCCGCCGAGCACATACAGGGCTCGCAGTGGTGGACCTCGTACCAGCCGGTGAGCTACAAGATCGCGGGTCGGCTCGGAGACGCGACCGCCTTCAAGAACATGATCAATACCTGTCATGCGGCAGGAGTGAAGGTAGTCGTCGACACGGTCATCAACCACATGACGGCGGGCAGCGGCACCGGCACCGGCGGCTCTTCGTACACGAAGTACAACTACCCGGGCCTGTACTCCTCGTACGACATGGACGACTGCACGGCCACCATCAGCGACTACACCAACCGCGCCAACGTCCAGAACTGCGAACTCGTCGGCCTCGCCGACCTGGACACGGGCGAGGAGTACGTCCGCGCCACCATCGCCGGCTATATGAACAGCCTCCTCGGCTACGGCGCCGACGGCTTCCGCATCGACGCCGCCAAGCACATTCCGGCCACCGACCTCGCCAACATCAAGTCCCGGCTGAGCAACCCGTCGGTGTACTGGAAGCAGGAGGTCATCTACGGCGCCGGAGAGGCCGTCCAGCCCACCGAGTACACCGGCAACGGCGATGTGCAGGAGTTCCGCTACGCCTACGACCTCAAGCGGGTCTTCAACAACGAGAAGCTGGCCTACCTCACCAACTACGGCGAGGGCTGGGGCTATATGAACAGCTCGGTGGCGGGTGTCTTCGTCGACAACCACGACACCGAGCGCAACGGCTCGACCCTGAACTACAAGGACGGGGCGAACTACACCCTCGCCAACGTCTTCATGCTCGCCTACCCGTACGGCTCCCCCGACATCAACTCCGGCTACGAATGGTCCGACAAGGACGCGGGCCCGCCCAACAACGGCCAGGTCAACGCCTGCTGGCAGGACGGCTGGAAGTGCCAGCACGCCTGGCCCGAGATCATCCGCATGGTCGCCTTCCGCAACGCCACCCGCGGCCAGTCGGTGACCAACTGGTGGGACAACGGCAACAACGCCATCGCCTTCGGCCGCGGCAACAAGGGGTTCGTGGCGATCAACCACGAGTCCGGTTCGCTGAGCCGGACGTACCAGACGTCGTTGCCTGCCGGGACGTACTGCAACGTGCAGAACAACACGCTCGTGACGGTGAACTCCAGCGGGCAGTTCACGGCCACTCTCGGCTCCAACACCGCCCTGGCGATCTACGCCGGCAAGTCGAGCTGCTGAGCGACGGAGAACAGCGGATCCACAGCCACCAAAGGGGAACGTGGGATTGACGCTCAACGAGTGTCGTCCTACGTTCCCTGATGTCTTTGGGAGCGCTCCCAGGCGGCGTTCCCGCGAAGGGAGCATCATGCAGCGCAGGTTCAGAAAGTGGGCATTGACGTCCTCGGCGGCCCTGCTGACGGCCGCCGCCACCACCGCGGCCGCCCTGCCGCAGCCGGCCGTCGCCACCTCGGCGACCATCAACGGCTCGACCACGTACCAGCCCATCGACGGCTTCGGGTTCTCCGAGCACTTCGGACGGGCCGCCATCATGAACGGTTCGCAGGGCTTATCCGCCCAGCACCAGAAGGAGATCCTCGACCTGCTGCTCAACCGCAGCACCGGCGCGGGGCTCAGCATCCTGCGCCTGGGCATCGACTCCGGCATCCAGCCCACCGATCCGGGCGGCCCGAACGCGACCCCCAAGTACACCTGGGACGGCATCGACAAGGGCCAGGTGTGGCTGGCCAAGCAGGCCAAGGCCTACGGCGTGAACCGCTTCTACGCCGACGCCTGGACGGCCCCCGGCTATATGAAGACCAACGGGACGGACGCCGACGGCGGCACCCTGTGCGGCCTGTCCGGTGCCACCTGCGCGAGCGGCGACTGGAAGAAGGCGTACGCGAACTTCCTGGTCCAGTACGCCCGGTTCTACCGCCAGGAGGGCATCCGCATCACCGACCTCGGGTTCACCAATGAACCCGACTGGACGGCGACATACGACTCCATGCGCCTGACCCCCGCCCAGGCCGTCGAGTTCATCAAGACCTTCGGCCCGATCGCCCGCGCGGCCGGGTACAAGCTCGCCTGCTGCGACTCCTTCGGCTGGGACGAGGAGAAGGCCTACAGCAGCGCGATCGAGGCGGACCCGACGGCGCGGGGCTACGTCACCACCCACACCGGCCACACCTACGCCAGCAAGGTCGACGGTCCGCTGCCCACGCACAAGCGCACCTGGATGTCGGAGTGGTCCCCCGACGGCACCACCTGGAACGAGAACTGGGACGACGGCAGCGGCTACGACGGCTTCACCGTCGCCTCCGCCATCCACGACGCCCTCACCAAGGGCAACACCAGCGGCTACGTGTACTGGTACGGCGCCTCGCTGGGCGCCACCCGAGGTCTGATCCAGATGGACGGCGACAGCTACCACGTCTCCAAGCGCCTGTGGGCGATGGCCAACTACAGCCGCTTCATCCGCCCGGGAGCCACCCGCATCGGCGCCACCACCTCCGACACCGACCTCGAGCTGTCGGCATTCCGCAACACCGACGGGACCGTGACCGTCGTAGCACTGAACACCTCCACCAGCGCCACTCCGGTGACCTTCGACCTGAAGAACACGGGGATCGCGAAAGGGACGGCGACTCCGTATTTGACTGACGCCACACACAGCACGGCGCAACAGCAGACCGTGGCGGTCGGCAAGAGTTCACTGACCACCACGGTGCCGGCCCGGGCGCTGGTCACCTACACCCTCAGGCGATAGAGCCGGCTCACTTCCAGGTGTCACTCAGGTTGCTCGTGAAATTCCTTGCTGTGACTTTCAAGCCTCTTGCTGTAAACCTTGCGTCAGCGATACGGTCGCGCGGGGTCGGACCCAACAGAGCCGTCATCGCAAGGAGTTTCGCCTGTGATACCGAGAGCGAGACGGGTCGCGGCCGTCACCGTCGTGGCCGTTGCCGCCGCCCTGATCCAGCCATTGGCCGCGCAGGCGGCCTCCCCGCCCCCGCCGCCCTCCGACGCGAAGCTGGCAGCCGCGCCCGCCCGGCACGACGACACCCGCGAGCAGTTCTACTTCGTCATGCCGGACCGTTTCGCCAACGGGGACCCGAGCAATGACAGGGGCGGGCTGACCGGCTCCCGCCTGGCCACCGGCTACGACCCCACCGACAAGGGCTTCTACCAAGGCGGCGACCTCAAGGGCCTGACGAAGAAGCTGGACTACATCAAGGGCCTCGGCACCACCGCCATCTGGATGGCCCCGATCTTCAAGAACCGTCCCGTGCAGGGGACGGGGAGCAACGCCTCGGCCGGCTACCACGGTTACTGGATCACGGACTTCACCCAGGTCGATCCGCACTTCGGCACCAACAAGGACCTCGCGACCCTCATCTCCAAGGCGCACGCCAAGGGCATGAAGGTCTTCTTCGACGTCATCACCAACCACACCGCCGACGTCGTCGACTACAAGGAGAAGTCCTACGACTACCTCTCCAAAGGGGCCTTCCCGTACCTGACCAAGGACGGCCGCCCCTTCGACGACGCCGACTACGCGGACGGCAGCAAGGAGTTCCCCGCCGTCGACACCGGCTCCTTCCCGCGCACGCCCACCGTCACCGCCGCCGACAAGAACGCCAAGGTCCCGGCCTGGCTCAACGACCCGACGATGTACCACAACCGCGGTGACTCCACCTTCGCCGGTGAGAGCGCCACGTACGGGGACTTCGGCGGCCTCGACGACCTGTGGACCGAGCGTCCCGAGGTCGTGCGGGGCATGGAGAAGATCTACGAGCGCTGGGTGCGCGACTTCGACATCGACGGCTTCCGGATCGACACCGTCAAGCACGTCGACATGGACTTCTGGACCCAGTGGGCGACCGCCCTCGACGCCTACGCGGCCAGGCAGGGGCGCAAGAACTTCTTCATGTTCGGCGAGGTCTACTCCGCCGACACCTCGATCACCTCGCCGTACGTCACCCAGGGCCGCCTCGACGCCACCCTCGACTTCCCCTTCCAGGACGCGGCCCGCAGCTATGCCTCCCAGGGCGGCAGCGCGCAGAAGCTGGCCTCGCTCTTCGGTGACGACTACAAGTACACGACCGACAAGGCCAACGCGTACGAGCAGGTCACCTTCCTCGGCAACCACGACATGGGCCGCATCGGGTACTTCCTCAAGCAGGACAACCCCAAGGCCACCGATGACGAGATCCTCAAGAAGGACGAGCTCGCCAACGAGGTGATGTTCCTCAGCCGCGGCAACCCGGTCGTCTACTACGGCGACGAGCAGGGCTTCACCGGCTCCGGCGGCGACAAGGACGCCCGCCAGACGATGTTTGCCTCCAAGGTCGCCGACTACCTCGACGACGACGAGATCGGCACCGACCGCACCCACGCGAGCGACTCGTACGACACGAGCGCCCCGCTGTACGAGCAGATCGCCGCGCTGAGCAAGCTGCGCAGGGACAACCCCGCCCTCACCGACGGAATCCAGACGCAGCGGTACGCGGCCGACGGCTCCGGTGTCTACGCCTTCTCGCGTACGGACCCCAGGACCGGCCAGGAGTACGTCGTCGCCCTGAACAACGCCGGCGAGGCGAAGGCGGCGACCTTCGCGACCGGCTCGGCGGACATGAAGTTCCGTGGTATCTACGGGACTTCGGACGACGTCACCTCCGACGCCGACAAGAAGATCACGGTCACCGTCCCGGCCGGCTCGGCGGTCGTCCTCAAGGCGGCGGGCAAGCTCGCCAAGCCCACCACCGCACCCACCCTCACCCTGAAGGCCCCCGACGCCGGCGCCACCGGCACCGTGGAACTCTCCGCGGACGTCGACGGCGGACAGCTCAACCGCGTCGTCTTCGCCGCCCAGGTCGGCGGCGGCAAGTGGAAGGTCCTGGGCTCCGCCGACCACGCCCCGTACAAGGTCACGCAGGTCATCGGCAAGGACGTCCCGGCCGGAACCGCCCTGCGCTACAAGGCGGTTGTCGTCGACTCCGCCGGGCGCACGGCGAGCGCCGCCGCCGCGTCCACCACCGGCACCCCGCCCGCCACGGAAACCCCCACCGCCTCCTCGCGCGACTACGCGATCGTCCACTACAAGCGCACCGACGGCGACTACGACAAGTGGGGCCTGTATGCCTGGGGCGACCTCGCCGACGGCGAGTCGACCACCTGGCCGGCCGGGCACCCCTTCGTCGGCCGTGACGCCTACGGCGCCTTCGCCTACGTCAAGCTGAAGCCGGGCGCCTCCAGCGTCGGTTTCCTGGTCGTCGACAAGGACGGCAACAAGGACGTCTCCACCGACCGCACCATCGACGTCACCAAGACCGGTGAGGTCTGGATCGAGCAGGGCAAGGAGGCCGTGCAGACGACTCGGCCCGACTACCCGGCGCAGGACAAGTCCAAGGCGGTCATCCACTACCACCGCGCCGACGGGAACTACGACGGCTGGGGACTGCACGTCTGGACCGGCGCCGCGAACCCCACCGACTGGTCGAGCCCGCTGAAGCCGGTGAAGACCGACGCCTACGGCGCGGTCTTCGAGGTGCCGCTCAGCGACGGTGCCACCAGCCTCAGTTACATCGTCCACAAGGGCGACGAGAAGGACCTCCCGGCCGACCAGTCGCTCGACCTCAAGGCGGGCGGCTACGAGGTGTGGCTGTTGAACGGCCAGGAGAAGTACCTGCTGCCGCAGCCCGCCGGTTCCGCCGCCGCGCTCGACCTGAGCACCTCCAAGGCCGTCTGGATCGACCGGAACACGGTCGCCTGGAACGGCTCCGACGCCGCCGTCTCCACCCAGCTGCTGTACTCCCACGACGGCTCGATCGCCGTGAAGGACTCCGCGCTGACCAGCGACGACGAGCGCTGGCTGCGCCTTGCGAAGACCACGCTCACCGACGCCCAGAAGGCCAGGTTCCCGCATCTGAAGGCCTACTCGGCCTGGTCCGTCGACCCGCGCGACCGTGACCGGGTGCGCGAGGCCCTCGACGGCCAGATCGTCGCCTCCCAGCGGGCCGCGAACGGCGCCGTGCTCGCGGCGACGGGTGTCCAGATCGCCGGTGTGCTCGACGACGTGTACGCGGGCGCGACCAAGGCCGACCTGGGTCCGACGTTCCACCAGGGGCGTCCCACGCTCGCCGTATGGGCGCCGACCGCGCAGAACGTGGCAGTGGGGCTCGACGGCTCGCTCAAGAAGATGAAGCGCGACGACTCCACCGGTGTCTGGTCCGTCACCGGCCCGGCGTCCTGGAAGAACAAGCCCTACCGGTACGTCGTGAAGGTGTGGGCGCCCAGCGTCCGCAAGGTCGTCACCAACAAGGTCACCGACCCGTACTCGGTCGCCCTCACCGCGGACTCCGGGCGCAGCCTCGTCGTCGACCTGGACGACAAGGCTCTTGCCCCCAGCGGTTGGTCGAGCCTCGCCAAGCCCAAGGCCGTACCCCTGAAGGACGCCCAGATCCAGGAGCTGCACATCCGGGACTTCTCCGTCGCGGACAAGACCGTGCCGGCCAAGGACCAGGGCACCTACCTCGCCTTCACGGACCGCAACAGCGACGGCTCGAAGCACCTGCGCGCGCTGGCGAAGTCGGGCACGTCGTACGTCCATCTGCTGCCCGCCTTCGACTTCGCGACCGTCCCGGAGAAGAAGGGAGACCAGGCGACGCCGGACTGCGACCTCGCCTCCTACGCCGCCGACTCCGACAAACAGCAGGAGTGCGTCGCGAAGACCGCCGCGAAGGACGCCTACAACTGGGGCTACGACCCCTTCCACTACACGGTCCCCGAGGGCTCGTACGCGACCGACCCGGACGGCTCCGGCCGTACCGTCGAGTTCCGCAAGATGGTGAAGGGGCTGAACCAGGACGGTCTGCGGGTCGTCATGGACGTCGTCTACAACCACACGGCGGCCGCCGGTCAGGCCGACACCAGCGTCCTCGACAAGGTGGTGCCCGGCTACTACCAGCGGCTCCTCGCGGACGGCTCGGTCGCCAACAGCACCTGCTGTGCGAACACGGCCACCGAGAACTCCATGATGGGCAAGCTGGTCGTCGACTCGGTCGTCACCTGGGCCAAGGAGTACAAGGTCGACGGCTTCCGCTTCGACCTCATGGGACACCAGCCGAAGGCCAACATCCTCGCCGTGCGCCACGCGCTCGACGCGCTGACCCTCGCTAAGGACGGCGTCGACGGCAAGAAGATCATCATGTACGGCGAGGGCTGGAACTTCGGCGAGGTCGCCGACGACGCCCGCTTCGTGCAGGCCACGCAGAAGAACATGGCGGGGACGGGCATCGCGACCTTCTCGGACCGCGCCCGTGACGCCGTGCGCGGCGGCAGCCCCTTCGACCCCGACCCCGGCGTCCAGGGCTTCGCCTCCGGTCTGTACACCGACCCCAACTCGTCCACCGCGAACGGCACTTCGGCCGAGCAGAAGGCCCGGCTGCTGCACTACCAGGACCTGATCAAGGTCGGTCTGTCCGGAAACCTGGCCAAGTACCGCTTCACCGACACCGGCGGCAAGGAGGTCACCGGCGCGGAGGTCGACTACAACGGCCAGCCGGCCGGCTACGCGGACGCACCCGGAGACGCCGTCGCCTACGCCGACGCGCACGACAACGAGTCCCTCTTCGACGCCCTCACCTACAAGCTGCCCGCCTCGACGAGCGCCGCCGACCGGGCCCGCATGCAGGTCCTCGCGATGGCGACGGCCACCCTCTCGCAGGGGCCGTCCCTCTCGCAGGCGGGCTCCGACCTGCTGCGTTCCAAGTCCCTGGACCGCAACTCGTTCGACAGCGGCGACTGGTTCAACGCCATCCACTGGAACTGCACGGACGGCAACGGCTTCGGGCGGGGGCTGCCGATGGCGGCCGACAACCAGTCCAAGTGGCCGTACGCGAAGCCGCTGCTGAGCTCGGTGCGGGTGGGCTGCCCGCAGATCGAGGGTGCCTCGGCCGCCTACCAGGACCTCTTGAAGATCCGTTCGACGGACGGTGTCTTCTCGCTCGGCACGGCCGCGCAGGTGCAGTCGAAGCTGTCCTTCCCGCTGTCGGGGAAGGACGAGACGCCCGGCGTGATCACCATGAAGCTGGGTGACCTGGTCGTCGTCTTCAACGCGACGCCGAGCAGGCAGGAGCAGCGCGTCGACTCCCTGGCCGGTACCGGCTACCGACTGCACCCGGTGCAGACGGCGGGCGCCGACCCTATCGTCAAGAGCTCTTCCTATGAGCGGGATTCGGGCACGTTCGCCGTTCCGGGGCGCAGTGTCGCGATATTCTCCCGGATCTCCTGAAAGGGGCATTACTTTGGTGGGACAGGCCGAATCCCGGTCTGTCCCACCGGCGTTGTCCCCAGGGCTGGAAGATGGACCTCAACGGCAAGCTCACCGACACGACCGTGCTGGTCGTGGACGACGTCGCGGCCAGCCGGTACGCGATGGGGACGGTGCTGCGCCGGGCCGGACACCAGGTCGTACCGGTCGCCACCGGCCAGCAGGCGCTCGTCGAGCTCGACGTGCGGCTGCGCAAGGGCACCCTGCCCGACGTGGCCCTCGTCGACATCGACCTGCCGGACATGAGCGGTTTTGAACTGTGCCGGCGGCTCAAGGAGCGGCCGCACATGGCGGGCCTGCCCGTCGTGCACTTCTCGGCCGCCGCCACGGCCCCGGGCGACCGCTGCCAGGGCCTGGACGCGGGCGCCGAGATCTATCTGACGGTGCCCGCCGAGCCCGAGGAGATCGAGGCGGTGGTCCGCTCCGCGGTGCGCACCGCCCGGCTGCGGGCCGACGACCAGGCGCTGGTACGGCGGCTGACGATGCTGTCCCAGGCGATCGTCACCATCCAGGCCGCGCGCTCCCTGCAGGAACTCGCCGACGCCGCCGCCGACGGCACCGCGCGGCTCATCGGCGGCCCCGCCGCCGTCTTCGTCCTCGGCCCGGACGACGAGCTGTACAGCGGCCTCTCCCGGGACCGCACCTCCCTCGCCCTGCCGGACGCGGGCGCCCACCGCACCGTGGCCGGACTGCTGCGGCGGCTGACCCGCGGACAGGCCGGGGTGCAGATCACCACCGTGCCCGCGCCGCTGTGGCCCGCGGGGTTCTTCCGGCCCGGCATGCAGCACGACGCCCGGCTGGCACTGGTCCTCACCCAGGACGGCCAGGCGCCCGTGTGCCTGGCCACGCCCACCCGCGGGGTGCGCAGGGTGAACCCCGAGGAGGAGGCCCTGGTCGCCCAGCTGGCGCAGGCCGCCGCGCTCGCCGCGGAGCCGCTGCTGATGTACCAGGTCGAGCGGCATGTAGCCCTGACCCTCCAGCACAGCTTCCTGCCCCAGCCGCACCGGCTGCCCGAGCTGCCCGGCATCGACGTCGAGGTCCGCTACGTACCCGCGTCCCGGGAGACCGAGATCGGCGGCGACTTCTACGCGGCCCTGCGCACCGACGAGGGTGTGCTCACCGGGGTCGGCGACGTCGTGGGCCACTCGCTGGAGGCGGCCACCGTCATGGTCGAGATCCGGCATGCGCTGCGCGCCTACTGCGTCGAGGAGAGCGACCCGGCCGTGCTCGCCGAGCGGCTCGACCGGATGCTGCAGCACTACCACCCCGAGGTCACCGCCACGGTCTGCCTGGCGCTGATCGACCCCGGTACGGGCCGCACCCGGATCGCCAACGCGGGGCACATCCCGCCGCTGATCCTGAGCACCAACGGCGACGCCGAGTACGCCAAGGCCGACGGTCCGCTGCTCGGCCTGGGGCTGCCGCACCCGCCGCCCACCGAGATGTTCCTGGAGCCCGGCGACCGGCTCCTCATGGTCACCGACGGTCTGATCGAGACCCGGGGCACGGACCTGAGCCTCTCGATGGAGCAGCTCCGCTCGGCTGCCGTCGGCGCGCTGCCCGGTCTGCACGCGCTGTGCGACACCCTCCTGGCCTGCTTCGGGCACGACCGCGAGGACGACATCGCGATGCTCGCGCTCCAGCTGAGGAATTAGGCTGCCCCTGTCGCTGCCGTTCTCGATCAGGAGTGCCCATGCCGCAGATCACCGTCGACCACTCGAAGTCGATCGACTTCGACCGGGAGGGCTTCGCCCACGACCTGCACACCGCGCTCGTCGAGATAGCGGCCGCCAAGCCGGAGGCCTGCAAGACGCAGTTCCGCGCGTCCGAGGTCACCGCGTACGGCTACGAGGACCCCTCGGACCACGGTCACGCCGTGGTGCACGTCATGATCGGACTGCTCGCGGGCCGCACCGAGGAGACGAAGGCGAAGCTCACCGAGACCGTCCTCGAGCTGCTGAAGAAGCATGTGGCGGACGACGGCGACCCGGTGCTGCACGCCTCCGCCGAGGTCCGAGACCTCGACCCGTCGTACCGGAAGTTCGAGCGGTAGACAGCCCTACGACGCCAGTGAGAGCAACCGGGCGACCAGGTCCGCGAACGGGCCGTCCGGCGGCTCGTCCTTGACCATCCGGCGCAGTAGTTGGCCCATCTCCTCGTCGTAGGCCGCGCTCACCGCCGCCAGCGCCGCGAAGTCGTGGACCAGTTGGGCTTCCAGTTCGGCGCGGGGGATGCGGCGGCCGTCCAGCCAGATCAGGGCGGTCGACTCGGCCAGGGAGATCCAGGAGCGTACGACCAGTTCGAGGCGGGCCGGCGGGTCCTGGACGTCCAGGTGCGACAGGATCTGTTCGTACGCTGCCTGGCGTACCGAGTCGATGAGGGCGTTCGTGGCCGACGAGCCCACCGCCGGGCCGCCGCGCATCAGTGCCGAGAAACCGGGGCCGTGCTCGTCCACGAAGTCGAAGAAGCGGCGCATCGCCCGTAGCAGCCGCGCGCCCAGCGGGCCCTCCTGCGGCTCCTTGAACCGGCCCGCCAGATCCTCCGCCGCACGCCTCAACGCGGCCTCGTACAGGCTGAGTTTGCCCGGGAAGTAGTGGTACACCAGCGGGCGTGAGATGCCCGCGGCGGCGGCTATCTCGTCGATGGAGACGTCGTCGGGAGAGCGTTGGCTGAACAGTTCGAGGGCGACGCCGATCAACTGCTGCCGCCGCTCCTCGACTCCCATTCTGCGGCGTACCCCGGTAGTCATGCGAACACCTTACCGATCGGATCCGGCCCGGAACGGTCCGGTCCGGCCACCGGTGTTCACATATCCAGCACGAGACGCTCACTTCGTGCCCGCGAAACGCAGATCAGCATCGAGTCCGCGCGCTCGGCGTCCGTCAGCAGTTCGTCCCGGTGTTCCACCTCGCCCTCCAGGACCCGTTGTTGGCAGGTGCCGCAGAAGCCCTGTTCGCAGGAGTAGGCGGTGTTCGGCAGCTCGGCGCGTACGGCGGCGAGCACGGTCGAGTCGGCCGGCACGGTCAACGTCCGCCCGCTGCGCCGGAGTTCGACCTCGAAGGAGCCGTTGCCGCCGGCCGACGCACGGGGTGTGAACCGCTCCAGGCGGACCTGCGGGAACCGCTCCTCCACCGCGGCGATGAGCCCCTCCGGGCCGCAGCAGTACACAGCGGCGTCCTCGGCGGTGCCCGCCAACAGGCCGTCGAGATCGGGCGGTCCGTCCTCGTCCTCGGCGACGACGGTCACCCGGTCACCGCCCAGCTTCTCCAGCTCCTCCAGGAACGGCATCGACGCCCGCGTCCGCCCGCCGTACACCAGCCGCCACCGCGCGTCCCGTCCGAGCGCCCGCAGCATCGGCAGCACGGGAGTGATCCCGATGCCGCCGACGACGAAGACGTACGAAGGGGCCTCCACGAGCGGGAAGCGGTTCCGCGGCCCGCGCACCTCCAGCTCCATCCCCTCCGTGACCTGCTCGTGCACCTCGCGCGAGCCGCCCCGCCCGTCCTCGATCAGCCGGGTGGCGACGGTGTACGACGAGGTGTCCTCCGGGTCGCCGCACAGCGAGTACTGCCGCACAAGACCCGACGGCAGCACGAGGTCGAGATGAGCCCCGGGATCCCAGCGCGGCAGGTCCCTTCCCTCCAGGCGCAGTTGTACGACGCCGTCGGCGACCGTCTCGCGCGAGGCGACCAGCAGCCTCAGTGCCCGTGACCGCGGCCGCCCGGAGATCGGGTTCTCCAGGGCGGGCATCGGCCACAGCGGCGAGGCCTGGATGCGGCGCCGCAGCGCCCGCCTGGCCAGCATCGCGGCACCCGCGACGAGCACGACCGTGCGCAGCTTCGGCATCACAGGGCTCCCTTCTCCGCCGCGAGGGCCGCGACCGCCGCGGGGGAGGAGGCCAGATAGGCGACGGCCTGCTCGGTGGAGCCCTCCTGGGAGGGGTGGTAGGCACGGCTGAGATACCGCGGGATGGACCTGAGCATGTCGCCGGTCGCGGGCAGGGCGCCTCGTCTGCCGCGCACATGGAACTCCTTGAAGCTCGCCTGGCCGTCGATCAGCGTCGGGTCGTTCTCCATGAAGAAGCGCGCCCCGCGCTGCCACAGGAAGACCAGTGCCGCGAACGCGGTGGCCCAGGTGCGCACGCGCCGCCGGTAGCCGCCGTCGACATGCATGAACAGGTCGAAGGCGACGGACCGGTGCTCGACCTCCTCCGCGCCGTGCCAGCGCAGCAGGTCCAGCATGGTCGGGTCGGCGCCGAGCCGGTCCAGCTCCTCGGCGTTGAGGACCCAGTTGCCGAGGAACGCCGTGTAGTGCTCGATCGCCGCGATGATCGCGACCCGCTCCATCAGCCACCACTTGCGCGCCCTGCCCGGTGGCAGCGTCCGGTCGCCGAGCAGCTTCTCGAAGAACCAGTCGACCTGCGCGGTGTACGGCGTCGGATCGAGCCCGAGCTCCTTCAGATGCGGCAGGACCTCGTCGTGGGCCTGCGAGTGCATCGCCTCCTGCCCGATGAACCCGATGACGTCCGCGCGCAGCCGCTCGTCCCGGATGTAGGGCAGCACCTGCTTGTAGACATGCACGAACCATCGCTCACCGGCGGGCAGCAGCAGATGCAGCACATTGATGGTGTGCGTGGTGAACGGATCCCCGGGCACCCAGTGCAGCGGGGTCTCCTCCCACGAGAAGGACACCTTCCGCGCCTTGAGGGCGACCTGCTCCGAGGCCTGCTTGTTGGACATGGCGTCAATGTACTGACGGGTAAGTCCGAGGGGAACCCTCCGGCGGGGACTTGTTGACGCCGGTGTCAGCAAGAGTCGGAGGGCGGATCGGAGGGCAGAGAGGCCGCTAGTGCAGTCCGCTGATCCGCCGGCCGTCCTCCAGCGTGCCCTCCAGCTCGGCCCGCGCCCCCCGCTCGGCCCGTACGGCCAGCAGACCGCCCGGGGCGGAGGCGCCGACCCCTCCCGTCGTACGGATCGACGACGTCCCCGGGCTGCCTGCCGCGAGGAGGTACCAGTTCTTCGCCTCCGACTTCCACAGCACTCCGGCGAGCACGTGTGGGTCCTTCGCCCCGCACGCCGGCACGTTCTCCGCCTTCGCGGCGACCGCCCCGTACGCCCCGCCCGGCGTGTGGAACTGCGCCAGTACGCGCGTCCCGCCGCCCCGCCAGGTGTCGGCCCGGGTGCACACCCAGTCCGCCGCACCGCTCGCGTCGGGCAGCGGCTGCCGGCCGTACGCCCAGGCGTTGACCGTGCGCACGCCCGCCGAGCGCATCGAGGCCAGCGAGCAGGCGTACGGCGCCCAGGTGTGCAGGGCCGCGGCGCCGGTGACCTCGTGGGTGGCGCCGGGGCGTCCGGCGGTGAGATGGGCGGGGACGAGTTCACCGAGGTCGGTGCTGAGGCGGGTGCCGGTGGCGTCGGTGAGCTGGAGCACCTTCCACGACGTGCAGTCGCCGCTCGCGGCGGCGGGTCCGGCCAGCGGTGCCGTGACACCGCCGGTCAGGGCGAGGGGCGTCGTGCCGCTGCCCGGCTTGAGCAGGTCCCGCTCGGCGGCCTGCTTCACCCAGGGGGCCGTCAGATAGCGGACATTGCCGTCCGCCCGGTTCAGGACCAGCGCGTTCGCCTCGGAGCGGTCGGCGCCGTCGACCCGTGCGAAGTCGAGGGCGGCGCCCTTGGTGCCGCTCTTCGGCTCGGCGTACCGGGCGATGCGCAGACCGTCGTAGAACATCACCACCCGTGCGCTGTCCACGGTCCCGGCGTACAGGAGCTGGGGCGGGCCGGAGGGGCCGCCGGACGGCGTGCCGGGGGTCGCGGAGACCTGGACGCTCTCGCCGGGGCGGGCCCAGACGGCCAGGGCGCGGCGCAGCAGGGCCTTGTCGCCGGTGAGGTCGCCGCGGGCCGGCCAGACGGAGAAGTCGGTGCGCGCGGAGGTCGTCCAGGCGGTGGGGGCGACCCGCAGCAGCTTGCCCGGGTCCAGGGCGGCCTCGGCCGCCGGGTTCTGCGCGTACACCGGGGCGGCGGCGCCGTCGGGGGCCCAGCCGTCCCCCGGCAGACCGAGCAGCACCCCGCACACGGCGACGGCCGCCGCGGCGGCGAGCGCGGCCCTGGTGTGCTGTCTGCGGCGCATCAGATCGGTGGGCCGGGCATGCAGTGAGCAGGGGTCGAACTCGGGGGAGTCGAGCAGGGCGTACTGCTCCGGGACCTCGGCTGCCTCCCGCAGCGCGTCCTTCGGGTCCTCGCAGCCGGCCGCGGCCAGCACCTCGGCCGCGTCACCGTCGGGGAGTTTCTCCAGGCCGCGCAGGACGTAGGCGGCGCGGGCGGGCCCGGACAGGGCGGACAGCCGCTGGTCCAGGGCGAGTTCGTCGGCACCCCCCGAGCGCGGGAACAGGCGCAGGCCCCAGACCTGGGGGAGCAGCGGCGGCAGCTGGGAGCGCTTGGGGAGCGCCGCGCGCTTCAGCGGCAGGCCCGCCTCCAGTGCCGTACGCAGCACCTGGAGGCGGACGAAGGCGTACCCGGGATCGCCGTTGCGCCCGGTCGAGCGGGCCGGGATCGCGGGGGCCTGCGCCCGGCCGCGGGGCAGGGAGCGCTGGGTGAGGGCGTGTGCGGTCACCACGCGCCGGTTGCGGCCGAGGCTCGGCGGCAGCACCAGATAGGCGAGCCGGACCAGCCGCGGGTAGTGCTCGACGAGCGCGGCCTCGGCCTGTTCGACGTCGACGGCCAGGTCGGATGGGGACGGTGCGGGGCGCGGGGCGACATCCTGTGACTGCACGTTCAGCAAAACGAGCGAATCGTGGGATAGTCACCGCCGCGCGGCCGACTCAGTCCTCGGGCTCGACGAGTGCGCGTGCGTAGTTCGCCATCGAGCGCTGGTAGCGGGGGAGATGGGGCGCCAGGGCGCCCAGCACCAGGGAGAGTCCCTCGCGGTCCCGGCCGAGACTGGACAGGCACAGCGCCAGACACGCCCGTACCGCGTCGTCCAGCTCGTCGGAGGGTGCGTCCAGTTCGGGTGTCAGCAGCTTGACGCCCTCCTCGGGCTGCCCGGTGTTCCTGAGCGAACTGGACAACTGGATCTTGGCTCTACGGCCCTTGTACTGGCTGACCTCGCCCAACCCGAGCGCCAGCGCCTCCCGGTACAGCGGTACGGCCTTGTCCGAGTGCCCGGTGGAGTCCCAGGCGCAGGCCTGCTCGAAGAGGCCCAGCGGGCTGCCGGCCGGCACTTCGGCGGCGAGGGCGTCGATGACGGCCCGGAAGTCGGCCGCCCGCTCCTCCGGATAGTCGTCGAAGGTGGCCCAGGCGGCGGTCACGCGATCTTCCCAGTCTTGATTCACCGGAACACTTTCGCACACGCGTACACGGCAGAAAGCCGTATTTTTGAGCGCACGAGCATCCACAGCCGTATCGAAGGGGACGGGCCCTCAGGGCCTGGCCGGCAAAAGCGACCCGGAGGAACAGATGAGGTTGACCCGACCGATGCTCGCCGTGGCCGGAGGGGCCGCGGCCGTCCTGGCGCTGGCGGGCTGTGGAACCGGAAACAGTGACGCGGCCGCCAAGGTGCCGACCGCGGCCACCGGCAGTCTGGAGAGCCTGGCCGCCAAGGTGAAGTGCAAGCCGGACATGCAGATCGACTCCGACGAGGTCCGCCAGGCCATCTGCAAGACCTCCGACGGCAAGTACGTCTTCGCCACCTTCGCCACCGACCGCGGCCAGCGCGAGTGGATCAACGGCGCGAAGGACTACGGCGGTTTCTACCTCGTGGGCCGCAAGTGGGTCGCCGTCGGCGAGGACAAGGTGGTCAAGGCGCTGCAGCACACGCTCGGCGGCGCGGAGGAGATCGGCACCAACCACAGCGCGCACACCGGCCACAGCGGCTGAGCTTCGCCGGACACACGAAAAGCGGGCGGTGGGAGATTCCCACCGCCCGCTTTCCTAGGGCCTCGTCACTGGCAACGCTGCCCGCTGTTGATGCAGTTGGCGATCTTGTTCGCCAGGTTGTTCTTGAAGACCGCGATGAAGTCGTCGTGGTCGGTGGCCGCCTTGTGCAGCTGCTCGGGGAAGCCGTCCACCGCGTAGGCGTTCTTCACCTGGCCGTTCTGCAGGACAGGCGGGTTGATCTTGTACACCAGACGCATCGTCAGCTGCGGGATCGCCTTGAAGCCGTTCTGGCAGTTGCCGTTGGCGTCGGCGAAGGCGACGTGCGTGCGGTGGTTGGCGCTGTCGATGTTCTTGCCGTCCCAGCAGGACTGGAAGGCGAAGGTGCGCACCACGTTGCTGCCCTGCGGGCAGATCGGGTACTGCGTCGTCAGCTGGACCTTGTTCTCGAAGCCGGTGCAGCTCCAGTGCGCGTTGGCGTTCGCCAGACCGTTGGTCGTGGTCTTGGCGTCACCGGTGATGATGCGCAGGAACTGGGGCATCGCCGTGACCTTGCTGGTCGGGCTGCCGACGTACTTGATCTGCGCCTGGACCGGCGTCAGGATCTTGCCGACGTTGCCCTCCTTGCCGCCGCCGTCCCTGTTCTGGTCGAAGTCCTGCGAGCCGTCCTGGATGCGGACCACCGGCCAGTAGTAGGCCGACAGGTCGCTCTGGTTCTGGCAGCTGGTCTGGTCCGCGATCAGCGTGTTGTTGTTCGCGAACGCGTCGACCTTCTGGTTGCCGACGTAGTCGTGCAGGTGGTGCGCGCCGTTGGTCACGCCGGGAGCCACGATCACGTTGTCCGTGTTGTGGTTCTTGTTGGCGTTCACACCGCACTTGGTGATGAACACGCCCTTCGAGGCGTTGCCGTTGGCCCGCGGCTTCGCGGCGACGTTCGGCTGGACCTTGGTGATGTCCACGAAGTCGGCCGCGATCGGGCCGTTGCCGGCCTGACCGCCGATGTTCTGACCGGCGCCGGCCTGACCGTTGCCCTGCTGCTGGCCACCGTTCTGCTGCTGGCCGCCATTTTGCTGCTGGCCGCCGTTCTGCTGCTGGCCGCCGTTCTGCTGCTGCTGGCCGCCGTTCTGCTGGCCACCGGCGGTGGTCTGGTTGGCGGTCTGCGTCGTACAGGCGGCGAGCGCGCTCAGCCCGGCCGCGTCGACCTGGCCGCCCACCCGCTGGATGTCGATGCGGATGCGGTCCAGCGTCGCGGCGCGCTTCTCCTTGAGCGGGCCGACGATCGCGTTCTGCACGAAGTTCGCGTCGCCCGCCTGCGCCTGCCGGGTGGAGGCGAGCCGGGCGTAGGCCTCGGTGATCTGCTTGTCGAGGTTCGCCAGCTCCGTGGCCACGCCCTGCTGGGCCCTGGCCGGGATGTTCGTCAGCTTCTGCTGGACGTCAGGGCAGGCGATCGTGGCGACCTGACCGGCGGCGGCCTTGGTCTGGTTCTGCCCGTAGTTGTTCGACTCGTGCGCCGAGGCGTAGAAGTTCGCCCAGATCAGCCCGCCCCCACCGAGCGCTAGGGCCGCCGATGCGGCTATGGCCTTGGTGGCCAGCGGCGTACGGCGTTTTCGTGTGTTGCGTCCCATGGAACTCCTCTGACTTCCTTGCGGGCTTGGCGGGGCATCGAGGCGCCCGACAGGAGTGAAGCGGCGCCCTCTCATACGCGCGTGGTCCCAGGGGTGTTCAGCAGCCTCACAAACAAATCAGAGGTTTACCGGGCCTTTGCGACCCAACCGCCGCCTGAGCAGCGGAAGTTACGGAAAATCAGCAACCGCTTACCGGTCCCGGTCCAGATAGGCGAGAACCGCGAGGACGCGACGGTTGTCGTCGTCCGAGACCTCCAGGTCCAGTTTGGTGAAGATGTTGGAGGTGTGCTTGGCAATGGCCCGTTCTGTGACCACCAGCTGCCCGGCGATCGCCGCGTTCGAGCGGCCCTGCGCCATCAGCTCCAGCACCTCACGCTCCCGCGGCGTCAGCCGCCCGAGCGGCCGGTCGTCGGCGGCCCGCCGCGAGAGCAGCTGCTGGATCACCTGCGGGTCCATGGCCGTACCGCCGGCCGCGACCCGCCGTACGGCGTCCACGAACTGCTCCGCGTCGAACACCCGGTCCTTCAGCAGATACCCGACCCCGCCGCTGCCGTCGGCGAGCAGCTCGCGCGCGTACAGCTGCTCCACGTGCTGCGAGAGCACCAGCACCGGAAGCCCGGGTCTGTCCCGGCGGGCCGTGAGCGCGCACTGCAGCCCCTCGTCGGTGTGCGTGGGCGGCAGGCGTACGTCGACCACGGCGACGTCCGGCTCCAGCTCGGCCAGCGCCCGGGCGAGCTCGGGGCCGGACTCGACGGCCGCGGCGATCTCGAAGTCGTAGGCCTCCAGAAGCCGTACCAGACCGTCGCGCAGCAGGAAGAGGTCTTCGGCTAGGACAACGCGCAAGGGATCTCCATGGTGACCATGGTGGGACCGCCCGCGGGAGAGCTGACGGCCAGGACGCCGTCGAATGTACCCAGCCGCCGCTCGACCCCGGCCAGGCCCGAACCGGCCTCGATCACCGCGCCGCCCTTGCCGTTGTCGGTGACGCTGATCCGCAGCTTGTCCTCGCTGTGATGCAGGTCGATCCAGATGCGGTCCGCGCCGGAGTGCTTGACCGCGTTGGTGAGCACCTCGCTGACCGCGAAGTACGCGGCCGACTCCACCGGCGCGTCCGCGCGCCCGTCCAGCTCGACGTTCACCTCGGTGGGCAGCGGCAGCCGCAGCGCCAACGCCCTGACCGCGTCGCCGAGTCCGCGTTCGGCCAGCACCGGCGGGTGGATGCCGCGCACCAGGTCGCGCAGTTCGGCCAGCGCCTCCACGGAGGACTGCCGGGCCTGGGCGAGGAGCTGCCTGGCCTTCGCCGGATCCTTGTCGAGGAGCATCTCGATGGTGCCCAGGTCCATGCCCATGGCCACCAGCCGCGCCTGCGCCCCGTCGTGCAGATCCCGCTCGATACGGCGCAGTTCGGCGGCGGAGGTGTCGACCGCGTCCTTCCGGGTCTCGGTCAGCACCTGCACCCGCTCGGCCAGTTCGGCCTGACTCGCGCCGAGCACGGAACGGGTGAGCCGGAAGTGGGCGGTCAGCAGGGACGGGGCGTAGCGGTGGGCGAGGGGGAGGAGTACGAGGGCCAGGGCGCCGGCGCCGAACGCGGATGCCTGGTCGGTGACGTGCACGAAGCCGTACCAGTAGCCGCCGGCCTCGGAGAGGGGCCGCCACAGCCCGGCCGCCACCGCGAGACCCTCCAGGGGGTAGAAGACGAGCAGCGCGGGCAGCAGAGCGGTGACGAACCCCGCCGTCATGTCCACCTGCAACCAGCGCACGTCCCGCCAGACAGCCGGGTCGCGCAGCATGGCGTACGTCCGCGCCCAGGGGTTGGCCCGCTCGGGAACCGGCCGGTACGCCGACGGTATCCGCACCCCGCACCACTCGGCGGCGAGCTCCCGCCGCTTGTCCGCGAGGGTCCGTACGGCGTTGAGGATCGGCGGGGTGGTGACGACACCGACGCCGATCGGTATGAGCGCGACGGAGACGAGCGTCAGGACGAACAACAGCACCGACAAGGGCAGCGCGGCCACGGCCAGTGCGAGTCCCCGTACGGCAGCCAGTAGTACCTCTCGGGCCCGCGCCCGGGCACGGTGCGTGTCGGTTTTCATGGCAGAAGTCTGGCCGAGCGGAGGTTGGGGGGCACGGGGCCAGGCCCCCCGGGTGGGGGGTGGTGCCAGATACACCCCCGGGACAACTACCTCCCCAGCACCTTCGCCTCCACCTCCGGATCAAGCCCCTTCGACGTGCGATCCGCCCGCATCGGAGCCGTCCCCCCGATCTCCTGCAACCAGGCCCAGGTATCGGCCACGGTCTCCTCGACCGGACGGCACGTCAGCCCGGTGGCCACGGCCCGCGAAACGTCAACGGAGTGCAGATGGTCATGCATGTCACTGCCCGCCGGCACCCACACCGGCAACTGCGTCCACGGCTCGATCCCCGCGTCCAGGATCACCTTCGCCTCCATCCAGCGAAGCTGCGCCGCAGCCCCGGTGACCTGCACACAAGCATCCAGCAACGAACCCATCGTGGCGTGCCCCTGAGGGCTGATCATGTTGTACGGCCCGCTCAGCTCCCGCTCGACCGCTCCGAGGATCCACTCGGCCATGTCCCGCACATCGATGTACTGGAGCGGAAGGTCCCGCGGCCCAGGCGCCAGCACGGGCCCGCCCCGCGCGATCCGCCCCAGCCACCACGGCAGCCGCCCGATGTTCTCGTACGGGCCGAGGATCAGCCCGGCCCGTACGAGCACGGAGCGCTCCGCGCCGAAGGCGTCCACGACGGCGATCTCGGCGCCCCGCTTGTCGCGCGCATAGTCGGTCGCCTCGGCGTCGGGCTCGGCGCCCTCGACCAGCGGGGCCTCCTCGGTGTGCCCAGCGGGCGCAGGCCACGCGTACACCGAGCAGGTGGACACATACACATACCGGGCGACACGGTCCCGTAGCAGCCGCGCAGCGCCATGCACCGCCCGGGGCGCCGCCGACCAGGTGTCCACGACGGCGTCCCACTCGCCCTCCGCGAGGGCGGCCAGCCCGTCGGGCGCGGTGCGGTCGCCTTGCAACGCCCGCACCCCGGAGGGAACTTCGTGCCGCCCCCGGTTGAAGACAGTCACCTTCCAGCCGCGCCCCAGGGCGGCCTCCACGACGGCCCGTCCCGCGAACTCCGTACCACCCAGCACCAGAAGTCTCATGCAGGTGAGCCTGCCCGGTCGGCCCGCGGGACGGAACGGCAATCTGCCGTCAGCAGAGGAGAAACGGTCCGTCGCCGGTCAACGGCCGGTCGGCGGCGTGTACTTGTACCCGACCCGCCGCACCGTCTGGATCGTCCCGCGGTGCTCGGCGCCCAGCTTGCGGCGCAGACGGGCGATGTGGACGTCGACCGTGCGGCCGTCGCCCACATGGCCGTACCCCCACACCGTGGTGACCAGCTGATCCCGGGTGTGCACCCGGTGCGGATGCGCGACGAGATGCGCGAGCAGCTCGAACTCCAGGTAGGTGAGGTCGAGTTCGCGCCCGTCCACCTCGGCGGTGCGCTGTACGGAGTCGATCCGCACGAGCGGGTTGCCGCTGCCCCGCTCCTCACCGGTGGGGTCGGGCACCGCCACCGGAAGGAACGGCGGCTGCTGGTCGGCCGGGACGAGCACCAGGTAGCCGATCATCGGCGGCTGGCCCGGCAGGGTGGGCAGGGTGTGCTGCGGAGCGGGCAGCCAGGTGGCGCCCGGCGGCAGGAAGTCCGTCACGTCCACGACCTCGTCCCGGTCGACGGCCCGCAGCCGGTGCCGGGCGCCGTTCTGGGCGGGGGAGGTGAGGGTGGCGGTGGAGAGAGAACGAGTGGTCGCCATGAGAGGTCAGCTCTTTCGCGCGAGGAGTCCGTCTGGGAGGACGGCGGCCGCGATTCGTGGTCGGGCTCGCCGGGACGTACGTCGTGTCGCGCTGGCCGAAGGCCGGGGTGTACGGCTTTAGAGGGCCTGCGCGTTCATCGCGCGGCAACACACCCGGTCGAAGTCGTGGTGCTGACGGGAAGGCCAGAAGGGCTCGAGGTCATGGCGACCCGTCGCGGTGTGGTTCTTGAAGCTGGCCATGACCTCATTGAAGCAGACACCGGCCCCGACGAGGACCCTTCTCTCACTACTTGGACGGCAAAAAGGCGCCCACCGCGAACGGTGGGCGCCCCTGTGCGGAAGACCGGGATCAGACCTGGCCGGCCTTCTCCAGCGCGGAGCAGCAGGTGTCGACGAGCAGGCGCGTCACGACGTACGGGTCGACGTTGGCGTTGGGACGGCGGTCCTCGATGTAGCCCTTGCCGTCCTTCTCGACCTGCCACGGGATACGGACCGAGGCGCCGCGGTTGGAGACGCCGTAGGAGTACTCGTTCCACGGGGCGGTCTCGTGCAGACCGGTCAGGCGGTCGTCGATGCCGGCGCCGTAGTTCTTGACGTGGTCGAGGGGCTTGGAGCCCTCGCCCAGCGACTCGGCGGCGGTGATGATCGCGTCGTAGCTCTCGCGCATCGCCTTGGTGGAGAAGTTGGTGTGCGCGCCGGCGCCGTTCCAGTCGCCCTTCACCGGCTTCGGGTCCAGCGTCGCGGCGACGCCGAAGTCCTCGGCGGTGCGGTAGAGCAGCCAGCGGGCCACCCACAGGTGGTCGGAGACCTCCAGCGGGGAGACCGGGCCTACCTGGAACTCCCACTGGCCGGGCATGACCTCGGCGTTGATGCCGGAGATGGCGAGGCCGGCCGCGAGGCAGTTCTCCAGGTGGGCCTCGACGATGTCACGGCCGAAGATCTCGTCGGCGCCGACACCGCAGTAGTAGCCGCCCTGCGGGGCCGGGAAGCCGCCCTTGGGGAAGCCCAGCGGGTAGCCGTCCTGGAAGAAGGTGTACTCCTGCTCGATGCCGAAGATCGGCTCCTGCGCGGCGAACTTCTCGGCGACCTCGACCAGCGCGGCACGCGTGTTGGACTCGTGCGGAGTGAAGTCGATGTTGAGGACCTCGCACAGCACGAGGACGTCGTCGCCGCCGCGGATCGGGTCCGGGCAGGTGAAGACCGGCTTGAGGACACGGTCCGAGGAGTGGCCCTCGGCCTGGTTCGTGGAGGACCCGTCGAAGCCCCAGATCGGCAGCGCGTCCAGACCGGCGGGCTCGCCCGCGATGATCTTCGTCTTGGAACGGAGCTTGGCGGTCGGCTGGGTGCCGTCGATCCAGATGTACTCAGCCTTGAAGGTCACGGGCCACTTCCTTCGGGGATGTGTCTACGCACTTGCGGGTGCTGCGGCGCTGCGGCACTGAGGCGCCGCGGTGGATGCCCGCGAGCCTGTCAACAGGCGATTTCCCGGCCATTGCTCGAGTGTGAACCCCGTGTTACCTGGCGGTGGTGTGGCGCGATTCACGGTGTGAGGGCCGGAGGTGCACAGCAAGTCGACAGGTCGACCAGGTCGGCGGGCGCGGCCGGCCCGTCGAACGGCGGCTCGTATGCGATGGGGTTGCGCGGAGGGTGGAGGGTCAGTCACCCGCCGCGGCCGCGTCCCGCACCCCCGCGAGGAACCCCTTGATCGCGGCCAGCTCCCGCTCGTCGTACCCCCGCAGCAGCTCCACCGTCCGCTCGATCAGCGGTCCGAAGGAGGACCACCCGAGCTCCACCGCCCGCCCGGTCACCTCGATCACCACCCTGCGCCGGTCCCGCGGGTCACGGAGCCGGCGCACATGTCCGGCCCGCTCCAGCCGGTCGACCAGCGCGGTGGTCCCCGCCGAGTTCAGCCCGAGCGCGGTGCCGAGCCGCCCGGCCGTCATCTCCTCACCCGCTCGGGAGGCGTCCATGAGGGCGATCAGGGCGCGTACGTCCGTGGGGTGCATGCCGTTGCGGGACGCGAACCGGGCGCTGTGCAGGGCGAGTTCGACGGTCGCGGCACGCAGCAGGTGGACGACCTCCATCCCGGGACCCTCGGGGTTCGGCACGGGCTGCCTCCGACTATTATCTCGTTCGTCGAGTATCTCGCTCAACGAGATAATAAGGGGGTTCCGGTGTCTGCTCGCAGCGCCTACGACATGGACGGCTTCCTCGCCGCGTACGACAAGGTCATGGCCAAGTGGCCGGCCGAGCGCGAGGCGGTGACCGTCCCCACGCCCTTCGGGACGACATACGTCAACATGTGCGGCCCTCTCCACGCGCCCCCGGTCGTCCTGCTCCCCGGCGGCGGGGGAGCCACCTCCGCCTGCTGGTACGCCCAGGCGGCCGATCTGGCCCGTACCCACCGCGTGTTCGCCGTCGACCTCCCCGGCTGCGCGGGCCGCGGTACCGAGGCCGGCGACCGTCACCCCCGTACGGTCGCCGACCTGGTGGCCTGGCTGGACGCGGTCCTGGACGACCTCGGCCTGGAGCAGACGGACCTGGGCGGGCACTCGTACGGCGGCTGGATCGCCCTGCACCACGCGCTGCACTCACGCGCACGGGTGCGCCGCCTCTTCCTCCTGGACCCCACCCAGTGCTTCGCCGGTTACCGGCCCGCGTATCTCCTGCACGCCCTGCCGCTGGTGCTGCGTCCCTCGCCCCGCCGGGCCCGTGCCCTGCTGGAGTGGGAGACCGGGGGAGCACCCCTCGACCCCGACTGGCTCCGCCTCCAGGAGGCGGCCGCCGGCTTCCCCTCCGTCGCGAAGCCGGTGACCGGTCCGCGCCCGGCGCCGGACGCGCTGCGTGGGCTGGACCTGCCGGTCCTGCTGCTCCTGGCCGGGAACAGCAGGACCTGTGACACGTACGAGATGGCGGCGAAGGCGGCTGCGCTGCTGCCGCGCGCGGAGACGGTCGTGGTCCCCGACGTCTCCCACCACGCGCTGCCGCAGTCCGCACCCGCCGACCTCGGCCGCCGCCTCACGGAGTTCTTGACCCCTTGAGCCTCACCCCACCTTCTCGATCAGTGCCCGGCGGATCAGGAACTTGCCGGGCTCCCGGACCTGTTCGAAGGCCGCGTTGTTGAGCAGGGCGCAACTGCCGGAGACCGAGGTGACCTTCACCGTCGTGGACTTGTTGTTGTCCAGGTTGGTGACCTTCAGCGTCGTCCCCGCCGGGAACTGGTTGCTGGAGGCGGCAGGTGCGCCGCCCTCGCCGGAGAGGGTGACGGTGGAGCCGTTGCACACCTGCCGGCCCGAGGCGGCAGCGCCACCACCCGCGTTCCCGTTCGCGTTTCCCGCGGGTGCCGAGGCCGCCTGCGAGGGCGGCGCGGACTGCTGCGCACCGCCGGCCTGCTGTCCGGCGTTCTGCGCCGGCTGCGTCGCCTGGGAGCCCTGAGCCGACTCCCCAACGGTGCAACCGGACGCCTTCTGCTGGACCTTGATCTGCGCGATGACCGCCTCGCGGTTGGCGATCCGGGCCGCGGACTGGGCGTCGGGGTTGGCCTTCTGCCCGTCGATGAACTTCTGGTTGTTGCCGAGCGCGGTGGCGAGCCCCTGGCAGACGTTCGAGTCCGCGGCCGACAGGGTCTTGGCCTGGGGGCTCTGTGCGGCGTTCGAGGTGCTCGCCATGACGAAGGCGCCGCCTCCCGCCACCGCCGCCGCGCTCACCAGCAGCGCGATCTTCTTCTTCGTACCGAGACTTCTCCTACGCGACATGCGCGCCTCCTGCGAGGTAGGGGAGCGTACGCCGCTATGTACGAGATACCGAACGAAGTTACTCAGTGGTTACAGGAGTCACTGAAGTAACGTACGTCACAGGGAAGATGAAGCCGGCTCACAGGGCCGGCCCTGTCCCTGCTGTTGGGCCATCGGGCCGTCGGGCCTATCGGGCCAGGGCGTCCCGTACGGCTTCCTCGGTGCGGCCGACCACCGCGGTGCCGTCGTCGGCGGTGATGATCGGGCGCTGGATCAGCTTGGGGTGCTCCGCGAGCGCCTTGATCCACCGTGCGCGCGAGGAGTCGTCCCGCGGCCACTCCTTCAGCCCGAGCTCCTTGGCCTCGGCCTCCTGGGTGCGGGTGATGTCCCAGGGTTCGAGACCGAGACGGTCGAGTACGTCCCTGATCTCGTCCTCGCTCGGTACGTCCTCCAGGTAGCGGCGGACGGTGTAGTCGGCGCCCTCCGCGTCGAGCAGGCTGATGGCGCTGCGGCACTTGGAACACGCGGGATTGATCCAGATCTCCATGGGGTCAAAGGTACCCCTGAGGTCCCCTCAAAGCGCCTGTGGCCAGGGCCTTTTGTCAGTGCCGGGCGGTACACTAGAAGAAGTGTTCGAGGGTGCTGGGGGGTGCCGAAACCCCCGTTCATTCCCGCACCCTCACCGCGACAGGAGGATGCCTGTGCCCGCTGCCGCACTGAAGCCGAAGCCGACCCAGTCCACCGCCAAGCACCCCGTCCTGCTCGACCTGCCCTACGCTCCCGTGGAGAAGCGCCCGCTGCCGCCGGGCCGTCCGCGCGAGTGGTACGTCACGCACAACCGCCGCCTCAAGGCGATGCGGCTCGCCATCGCCCTGCTCGACAGGGGGGTGTACATGCCGAACCAGGCGCGCAACGAGACGATCCGGAGCACGGCCGAACTGATCGGCGTGCACCCGCCGTCGGACACGACGTGCCACATGGTGCGGGCGCTGATGCGGTATTCGCGGTGAGCGTGGTGCCGGGCGCCCCGTGCTTGCGGGGGTGCCCGGCACTTCCAGTCTGCTGGGGGCTGCCGCCCCCAGACC
>NZ_JBEPBA010000038.1:53874-73360 GCF_040298885.1 Streptomyces sp. NPDC001137 | reverse complement strand
CGCGCGGTCTGCTCCGCAGACACGACGCGCCGTCGCTACGCGACGGGAACTTCCTTGCTCCGCAAGGAAGTTGACGGACCGCCACTCCGTGACGGTCAGCTGAATTGCTCCGCAATTCAGCCAGGAATTCGCTCCGCGAATTCCAAACAGCGCGCCTAGGGGGGTCCCGCTGGACTGGCAGATCCTCAGGCAGAATTGACGATGTTTCAGTTTTCATTCTATCTGCCTCCCCTAATCCCGTTTTATTCCGAAGAAAGATCATGATCCTGGTCAAGTCAAAATCTAATCACCGCTCAATTCCTTGCTATTCGTTTGTAGTTCGTGAAACGGTACGCCACTCAAAGCTATCGGGCAAGTCGAAACCAGAGCTCAGGCTCAATACAGAGGACCGCTCGCGGTTCGGCGCACCAGCGGAGGTCGGCGATTGCCGGCAGGGCTGCCCCACATTCAGCATCGACCGCCTGGCGGGTGATCTGCTCTGACAGACAGTCACTGCGGTCCGGGCCCCGCCCGCTTCGTCCGCGGAGGGTACCGACCGGGCTACCTGCACAGAGGCGGTCTCCGGGATCAGTCGAATACGCCGGTCACAACCATGCAACCGGCACCACAGAGGGTGAGCACCTCAGGCCCGACGGCGATCCAAGCCAGCCGTGTGGACGGCGCCTGCACGCCTGCGGCAGAGAACAAGACACGCGCCTTCGGTGCTATCACTACGACACAGCGACTCGACATCAGCCGGCCCGCTGTGACCGTCGCGCTCCAGCACCTCGAGTTGGTGCAGTTGTTAGGAAGCAGCGCAACGGCGTCTACCAGCTCGACGCCATGCTGGCTGGCTACCTCACCCACGCCGACTGCGCCGCGACCATTGCCGACATGGAGTCCGCGGAACGCCTCAACGCCCGCGACTTCGTTGAGCGGTACTACGAAGCCGTGAAGATGTACCCAGGACCAGCTGGCGCGGAAACGTCGCGCCCGCGAGGAACAGAAAAAAGCCGTTGCGGCACATCGGGGCACGCTCCACGCCGTTGGCTAACAACAGCAGTAGGGATAGTGTTCCGATATCTCTTCGGTGAGGCGGGGCTCCTCCCGAAGAGACGCAGATGGGTTGACGCTGCGCCAGTTCGAGGCGCAGCGGGGGGAACGGAGTAGATCTTGGCTTTCAAGCGTAAGTCTGCTGATGCCGCCATGCCCAAGGATCCGGAGGAGTTGTACCGGACTCTGGCCGTCACCAATCGTGGTCCCGCAGCAGTGTGGGGCCATCAGCAAGATGTTCTCCGTGACTGGCATCAGAACATGTCGGACGAGCCCGACGTGGCGATCGAGCTGCCGACGGGTGCTGGAAAGACGCTCGTGGGTGGCCTGATTGGTGAATACCGGCGTAGGAAACATCGTGAGCGAGTTGCCTATCTGTGCCCCACCCGGCAGTTGGCCCGCCAGACCGCAGCGAAATTCGACGAATACGGCATCCCGAATGTCCTGCTCATCAATTCCGTGAAAACGTGGAATCAGGCTCATCAGGCACAGTATGAGGCGGGCGAGGCCATCGCCGTCAGCGTCTACAGTCACGTCTTCAACTCGAACCCTGCCCTCGGCGACGCCGACATGCTGGTCCTGGACGACGCACACGCGGCCGAGGGGTACGTCGCCAGCCCGTGGAGTTTGGGCATATCTCGAGCGTCCGCGGAGAGCGCCTACCTTGACGTGCTCTCAGTGATCGAGTCGGCGTTGGATCCCCTGGTGTGTACCCGGCTGCGTGCCCCCGATCCGGACAACTCTCAGGCGTCGTACGTGTACCTTGCCTCGCCGATCGGTGTCGCTGAACAGGGCGTGCCTCTGGAACGGGTAGTCGGGGCGGCTGCCGGCGCAGGGAAGCTGAGCACGAGTGCCACGTATGTCTGGAGGCTTCTGCAGGGGCACCTCGATCGCTGCTTGGTATACGTCTCCTACGGACAGATCCTCATCCGGCCGCTGATACCGCCGACGATGCAGCACCGGCCCTTCAGCGACCCTGCCCGACGCATCTACATGAGTGCCACCCTCGGTGACGGCGGTGAACTGGAGCGCTCCTTCGGACGCAAGAAGATCGCCCGGATTCCAGTCCCCAAGGGATGGGAGAGGGAAGGCACGGGGCGACGGTTCTTCCTCTTCCCCGAACTCACCAACGACCTATCGGCAGCTCCGAAAAGCGTGCCCGCGTTCGTATCCGGCATCATAGACACCGCAGGCAGGGCCGTCGTTCTGACCCCCGATGGTCGTACCGCGGACTCCTTCGCTGCGGCCTACCTACCGAAGACATGCCCCGTCTTGAAGGCTAGCGACGTCGAGGACGACCTCACCACATTCACCGCCATGGAACAGGCGGTCCTGCTTCTCAGCAACCGCTACGACGGCATCGATCTGCCCGATGACGACTGCCGCCTGGTCGTCCTGGCCGGTCTGCCCGCCAAGGGAGACCTGCAGGAACGGTTCCTGCATGAATCCCTTGGCGCCTTGGAGGTGCTCCAGGAGCGCATCCGCGCTCGCATCGTGCAGGGCTCGGGCCGTGCGACCCGCAACAACAAGGACTGGGCGGCCGTCGTCGTCCTGGGCCGGTCTCTGACTTCCTACCTGTCCGGCCTCGACGTTCAGGCCTCCCTGCATCCTGAGGTCCGCGCCGAAGTTGAGTTCGGACGGCGCAACAGCCTGGGCACCTCTTCCAGCGAGATGCTCGACAACCTTGCCGTATTCCGGGAGCACGGCCAGGACTGGGCAGACGTCGACAGCGACATCGTCGCCGACCGCGAGACGTACACGCGCACCGTGGCCCCGAGCGCTGGTGAACTGCGCAAGGCAGCCCGCTTCGAAGTAGCGGCCTGGGAGGCTCTCTGGAACAACCAGCTGGACTGGGCCCTGACTGCCGTCCAGCGCGTCCTCGACCAGCTCACCGGCCAGCGCACTCCGCAGCGCTACGCGGCCCTGTGGAACTACCTCGGCTACAGCATCGCCGAACGCCTCGCCCGCCAGACTGACGAACTCTCCCACCGCGAAACTGGCGCCCGCTACTACCGCGACCTCCAGCGAAAGGGACAGACCACCAACTTCCTCGCCCACCTCGTCGCCCCCAGCGACAACGCCCACGCACCCGCTCTCGGCGAACTCAACCCCCTCGACGAGGCCGCCATGCGCGGCATCATGGCCCGCACCGAACTCCACCGCGCCAACGACTTCGAGCACGCCATCGCTGAGGCTCGCACCGGCCTCGCCGACACCGAGTTCACAGCCTATGAAGCCGGACTGGTCAGCCTCGGCACCCTCGCTGGCGCCTCGGAAAGCTACGCCGAGGACGACACCCTCAAACCCGCGTCCCCCGACGCCGTGTGGATCTTCGGCGACGCCCGCTGGATCATCTGGGAAGCCAAGAGCGAAGCCACCCCCACCGGCGAGGTAAGCGCAGAAAACGTCCGCCAGGCCCAAGGCCACCTCAGCTACACCGAAGCCGAACGCGAAGCGTCTGCCCCCAGCGGATCGATCACCCTGCTCATGTCCCCCAAGCCGAAGGTGCTGCCCGCCGCACACATGATCGCCGCAGACCACCTGTACCTTGTACGCCCGCCCGCAGTACTGACAATCTTCGACCGCCTCGTCCGGGCCTGGCACACAGCCCGCGCCCGCACCATCACCGCGCTGTCGCCCGCCGAACTCGCGGAGATCTTCCAGATCGAAGAAGCTCTCCCCTCGCAATGGCTGCCACTACTCCAAGCCAATCCGCTCAAACAGCGCACTCCATGAGGTCAGAGCTGCCACCCCACCATGCCGGCGGCTGCCCAGGTAGCACAGGACGACACGTCGTTCCGGCTCAGGACGCTTACTCCCTCGTCGAGCCCCGGCGTCTCCGCGCGCAGGTTGCGCAGAGCCCCGGCGGTCGGGGTTCAGCGGCTCGGGGGGCGCGCAGGTGAGCAGGACGGTTCCGATGGCGTTTGATTGAAGCAACTGCGGCTGCCTACGCCGATCTGGCTGACCGCTATATCCGTTCGACTACAGGCCATACGGGTCACGCTTGTTGCCCTGGATGCGCAGCATGATCACGGTGCGGGGGCGGGGATCGCCGGCGGGCCCGGGGACGGTGCGGACGTGGACGCAGGCTGGCACTGCGGCCAGACCCTTGGGTTTGTCGGTGAGGTCGAGGACCACGAGGAAGTTCACGGGCGGCCCGTTGACCTGATAGGAGATGGCCTGGTCCAGGAAGGCGTTGGCGTAGGCGTCCCAGGTGGGGGTCTTCCAGTCCCGTTTGAGTTCGAGGGTGATGAGTTCGTCGTGAGGGCGCCAGGCGATATCGACGCGGCCGGCTCCTACGTTGCTGACTTCCAGGTCGACGCGCAGGCCCTGCCCGCGCAGGAAGTCGCGCAGGTCCCGGCCGAGTTCCTTCTCAAGCGGCTTCTCTTCGCCCTTCTTGAGCTGCCGTAGGTACTTGCGGGCATCGCCGCCGAACTTCTGGGTTTCGTTCAGCCGCAGGTCCAAGAAGCGCAGGAGGTACAGCAGCATGCGGTCGATGTCGGCGGCGAACTGGCCGGTGTAGCCGTCGGGGCACTGTTGGCGGAGCTCGGCGCGGACTGTTCGGTAGGCGGTGGCGATGGCGGGGATCTCGTCAACGGGCTCTTGGGCTTGCCGTGCTTCCCACATTGCTGCCAGGCGTTCGGTGAGTTCGGGGGCTGAGGCGAGGAAGACGGTCAGGCGGTCGGTGTCGGCTGGGTGGAGGGGAAGCCCGGCGAGCGCGGCCGCCGGGCGTTCAGATTTTGGGCGGGGGTCACCCCTTCCGGCGATCAGTGCCTCGCGGAGGGCGGCGGCCTGTTCGCGGACGATGGGTGTCGTGGGGTCCTGGTCGGTGTCCTGCGCGGCGCTCAGTTCGTCGAGCCACTGGTCGAGCAGGGCTAGTCCGCGCTCGTGTGCAAGCAGGGTTTGTTCGACGCGCGGGGCCAGGACGGTGTGTAGTCCGGCGGAGGCGGGTGGTGGGCTGGAGGTGCTGGTGGCCAGGGTCCCATCGGTGGAGGTGAGCAGGTCCAGGCTGCGGTGAGAGGCGTAGACGGCGACCAGGTCGCTGATGACGGCGGCGGCGTGCAGCCAGGCGCCGGGTTGGTCGGCTGCCTGTGCCCGGTTGAGGGTGTCCAGCAGGCGTTGCCAGGCGTTGAGGGTGTCCAGGCGGGGGGTGCGCCAGCCGGGTGGCAGGCGGAGCAGGTTCAGGCGGATGTCGAGGATCGCGTCCTGGAGTTGGCGGAGGGTGTCTGCGGAGACGGTGCCGCCTGAGCTGTAGGTGAGGACAGCGTCGAGGGCGGCGCCGAATGCGGCGGCGTCGGGGCGCTCTTCGTCGCAGTAGGCGTCGCGCAGGTACTGGCGGGCCTTGAGCAGCAGGGGGCGGGCGTGGTCGAGGGTGTCTGCGGTGAGGGCTTGGCGGAGGGTGAGCATGCCGAGTTCGAAGACGGCGTCGTCGGCGACGTCGTCGTGGTTGAGGAACTCCTCGAGGAGGTGGGAGATCTCGGGGGATGGGAAGTGTTCGGCGAGCGCGCCGGCGACGCGGACGGCGCGGATGGCGAAGTCGTCGTCGATGCGGGGCAGTTCTCTGCGCATCCGGCGGAGTCGGTCCTGCAGTCCGTACGGCTTGGCAGCATCCGCGAGGACGAGGCGGGCGCAGGCTTCCAGGGCGATGCCGCCGAGTAGGTCGAGCCGGGTACGGCTGGCATCGAGCCACACGTCGGCCAGGTCCTCGCCCAGCGTGGGGACTGCGTCGGGGTGTGTGAGGAGGGTTGCGACGACGTCTTCGAGGAGGAGTGGGTCGTCGGTTTCGGCCGCGGCGAGGAGGAAGTCCTGGCCATGCTGGCTGTCGAGCACGGCGGTGTCGTCACATACGAGGCTCAGCAGGACGGGCAAGTCGTCGTGGTCCAGCAGCAGGTCTCGGGCGTCGGTCAGCAGGGCTGGGCCGCCGAGGTCGGCCAGGGTGGGCAGGGGCGTGCCGGTGCGGCGGGCGTCCCTGAGCGGCTGCAGAGGGTCGCCTGCGAGGGCGGGCATCGGTTGCCTCCTTCCGGCCGCCGGAGTGGTGTAGGGACGTAGGGTTCTAGCTGGGTGCCTGGAGCTGGGCGCAGGGGTCTTGTCGGGTCGGTGCGGTCACCACAGGCGCTCCCCGGCGGGGGCAAGTCGTAGCTGGCCCGTGGGGATGATGGAGGCGACGTCCTGGCCGCGGGCGGTGGCGATGATGACTTGCAGCTCGGGTGCCATGTCGGTGAGTTTCACCAGGTCCTGCACCATGAGTTGCAGGTCGGTGCTGTCGACTTCTTCGGCTCCCGGAGAGTCGATGATCAGCAGTCCGGGGTGCCGACCGACGCCGCTGCGGATGCCGTGCCGCAGCAGAGCGGTCGTGGTGACGATCTTCAGTCGTAGTTGTTCGCCTTCGGTCACGGATCCGTAGGAGTGCTTCTGGCCGCCTTTCCACACGTCCAGGGTGGCTCCGGTGCCCAGTTCGACGCGCTGGAGCATCTCCAGGCCAAGGGCGCGGCCCATGGTGACGATGTCCTTCTGGATGGCCTTGAGGACTTCCTTGAGTGCCGCGGTGCGGCGGGCGTGTGCGGTCTTCTCGGCGGCTTTGAGAACGTCGTTGGCCTGTTCGAGGGGGGTGATGTCGACGGCGGCGTCGAGGGCGGCGAAGCGGCCTTTGCGTTCGGAGACCGCTCCCTCCAGGCGGGCCACGGCCAGTTCCGCGGCGCGGCGCTCGGCGATACCGGGATCGCGCAGGGCGCTGTTCAGTGCGGTTTCGGCCTGCGTGAAGGCTTCGGCCGAGTGGATGGCCCGCCGCTGGGATGCTCCCAGGCCGCTGGCGGCCTCCTCCACTGCCTGCTGCACGCCGGCGAGTTCCTGGCGCAGGCTCTCCGGGTCCACGCCCTCGTCCTCATGGTCTGCGACGCCGGCCTGGTGGGCCGATGCGGGCAGGTGTGAAGTACACAGGGAGCACTGTCCCTCTTGTTCCTTGGCCCACTGCTCCTTGGAAACCTTCGTGTCGCAGCGGGGGCAGACGGTCGGCATCAGCGTGTGGAAGAACGCTTTGGCCAGGACCGCCTCCTGGGCGGCCTGCAGGGCCGAGGCGAGGCTGTAGCGCTGCTCCTCGAGCAGGTCGTGCCGTGAGCGGGCCGCGGCCAGTTCCCGTTGCGCGTCGGCTGCTTCCTGGGTGGCGTCGGCCAGCGCCCGGTAGGCGGCGGTGAGATCGCCGACGGCCTGCTGTTGCCCGGGCAGCGCGTCCAAGCGGGCGCGTTCGGTGTCCAGTTTGCGGCTGAGTTCTCCCAGCTGGGCGCGGCGGGCTTCGGCGTCGGCGGTGGCCCGCTGCCGGGCGGCGGACAACTGGGCCGCCACCACCTTCTGGGCCACGGCGGCGGAAACCATCGTGGACGCCCAGGGGGCTCCGAGGAAGAGTTCCAGCAGCCGGGTCGGCAGAGCGTTCTTCGACTCGTTGCCCAGTAGCTGGCCGAGGCCCTTGCGGTTGATGTGCAGGCCGCTGGCGTAGGAGGGCCAGGACAGCTCGCCGGTGACCGGCAGCGCTTCGACCTCCCCGCGCGGCTTTTGCTGGGTGCGCAGTGGTTCCAGTCCGAGGCGTTCCATCATGAAGGCGTCCATCGACTCCTCGAACGCCTTCACGCCGTCGAAGGACACCAGCACTACCCCGGTCTGCTGCGAGGCCACGGTGCCGGCCGGGACGCCGTCGGTCACCGTCATCTCCACCACGAGCGACTCGTCGTCCAGGAGGAACTGGGTGCGCACGCGGTGCAGCCAGCTGCGTACGTCGCGCTGGAGGCCGCTGCGGCCCCGCAGGCACCATAAGACGATCTCAAGGACGCTGGACTTGCCGGCCTCGTTCTTGCCCGTAGAGGCCAGGCACCACACTCCGGGCCCCGGCTTCCAATGGAAGCGGAACGGCACCCCGGCGGGATCCGCCTTCTCGTCGCCGTCCGGCACGGGGCGTGTGCCTTCGAACTCCACTTCGGTCACCTGGAGTCGGTGAGGACGGGGCAGGGCCGTGTGCGCCCGCACGCCGTGTTCTGTCAGAACTTCGCGCACCACGTCGGCGGGTTGCCCGGAGCGCGCGGCGACCTCCTCCAGCCATGCCTCGACAGGCCCGGCAGCGTCGTCTTCCACGTCTTCGATGTCGTCGCTCACGCTGCGAGTCCCTCCCGTGCCAGTGCCGCCGCTAGACGTTCCCGCACCCGGGTCGTGATGCCGCCGATCAGCTGGCGCTCCGGGGTGTCGGCGTACTCGTCATGCCCGTACTGCAACGCCTTCAGCTGGCCCCCCGACATTCCCTGCGCCGCCATCGCGACGTAGGCGGTCTGCTGGTCGTACCAGGCCAGCAACGGCTCCGCGGCGCGCATCCGCTCCGCCTGCGCCGCTCCCGCCTCCAGCAGGTAGTAGTCACGGCGCCGGACGTACTCGTCCGACGTCCGCCCGGACCGCCGGATCGCGATCAGCTCCAGATGCCGCAGCACACTGAGCGCGTTATTAAGCTGCTCGAACGCCCCATGCCGACCCCGCAGCATCCGGTAGGTGTGCAGTGCCGGCTCCCGCTCTTCCAACACCGCCCGCGCATCCAGCAACCGCTCACGCGGCAGCCGTCCCTCCTCGCACCCAGAGATGATCACATTCGCCAGGTAATCCGGGTTGCGTACCAGGAAGTCGAGCTTCTGCAGCTTGCGCTCCGCATTGATCACCCGAACCGCCGACTCCGGGACGCCCTCGCCGGCCTCGCACCTATCCCCCAAACGGTCAAGGATGAACAACATCCGCACCGCCGTCTGACCCGCAGTCGGTAAAACGATCCCGACCACCCCCCTCGAACCGCGCTGCCCAGCCCCATACGTACAGTTCCTGCACCCGTACGTGCCGTGACCATACAGCTACAACATCGGCTTGGGGAGCCGTGTAGACGTTCACGTATTCCGTGACCGTCGACAGCTGGATTCCGCGCGATGAATTCCCCATAGAGCCTGCGCTGGGACGAGCCCGGGACAGCGAGGCCAGCAAGTCCCCGCCCGATCGCGTCAAGGATCTCCAGCACGTACTCGCCCCCCAACTGCACGACGAATGGGACCACCCATGGCTCCATTGACGCCACGATCTGTTCGAGGTGACGCTGGCGGACCCGGCCGTCACTGTGCCGGGAGTACAGGCAATGCAAAATCACCTGTTGGGTTCCGGTCAGTGTCCGCTCCAAGTCGTCGCCCGACTCCTCGTTGTAGATGCGCGAGGGGATGACGACGGTCCCGCCTTGCACCTCAACCTCGAAAGGGCTCCACCGGCGCGAGCCTGGCGTCCGGCATGACTGCCAGGACGCTCTGCACATCACCGGCAAGACGGGGCGGAAAAGCTGTCTCCAGGACATGGGTGACGTTCGACGGATCCCGAGGCAGCAGCACAACACGAGGATAGGCAGCGAGCCTCTCACTCCCTCAGCCGCCTGCCTCAGCGTTACAGACAAGCCTTAGAACTCCTAACGAAATGATCTTCGAGGTGGTTGGATCACTCCGGGACCAATGATCCGGGGGTGCGGGATGGCTCGTCCGAAGCCGTGGGAAGTCGACGACGAGCTGTGGGCGGTGATAGAGCCGCTGCTGCCCAAGGTCGAGCGCCGGACCCGGCATCCTGGGCGCAAGCGGCGTCCGGACCGGCTGGTGTTCCAGGGCATCCTGTTCGTGCTGCACACCGGGATCTCCTGGGAACACCTGCCGCAGGAACTCGGCTTCGGGTCGGGGATGACCTGCTGGCGGCGCCTGGCCGAGTGGACCGAGGCCGGCGTGTGGTCCCGGCTGCACGAGATCCTCCTCGCCAAGCTCCGCAGCGCGAACGCCCTGGACTTCTCCCGGGCGGCCGTCGACGGCTCCCACATCCGCGCGGGCTCCAAGACCGGACGAAGCCCCGTTGACCGGGGCAGGACGGGCAGCAAGCATCACCTGATCACCGACGCCACGGGCATCCCGCTCGCCGCCACCCTGACCGGCGGCAACCGCAACGACGTCACCCAGTTGATCCCCCTGCTCCAGGCCGTGCCGCCGGTGCGGGGCAAGCGCCGCCGGCCCCGGCGCCGCCCGGACGCGGTCCTCGCGGACCGCGGCTACGACCATGACAAGTACCGCCGCCTGGTCTGGGACCTCGGCGTGAAACCACTGATCGCCCGCCGCGGCACCGAACACGGCTCCGGTCTGGGCACCCAACGCTGGGTCGTGGAACGCGCCTTCGCGCACCTGCACTGGTTCCGCCGCTTACGGATTCGCTGGGAGATACGCGACGACATCCACGAAGCATTCCTCACCTTGGGATGCGCACTCATCTGCTGGAGGCGTCTCACCCCACGACGGCAGACGGCCCCTGTACCGCATGGGCCGTGAACTGTAGAGGCTGGTCAGTGCACGCGTTCACCGCACTCTGCTGGTAACAGGGCGGCGCCGGGCGGCAGTTCGGCTGGACGCCGTCCCGTCACCCGCAGGCACGCTTCAGCAGAGCCGTCCACGGGTGGGTATTCGAGGGCAACCTCATCCAGCACGGCGATCTCGCCGCCGACGTGTAGTTCCGCCGCGTGCACGCCGCTCGGGAAACAGCCGGCCAGAGCCCCGAAGGCTGCCATGTCATTGCTGTCGGCGACGCACTCTCGGATCTCGAAACGCCAGTGCTCGGCCGCATCGGCAAGCAGTGCCCTGCCCCGCTTGCCCAGTCCAGCAAGGAGAGCTGAGCGAGCTCGCAACTGATGGGCGATAGCGCAGCAGATCGGGACTGCTGTGCCGTAGGACGTCGTCACCCGCGTGTACTCGCCGTGAGGATAGGACGACAGGGCCTCATCGACCAGCCCCAACGCGGCGTCCCGCGCCGCCGGGTGACCCTGCTGCGCGATGTCCAGGAGCAGAGGGGTCGCGACCGCGGCCGCAGGAAACACCGCGGCACTGTGGCCATGGCCGATTCCGCCGCCGCCAAGCAGCGAACTGGCCTCAGCCGCCTCCACCAGGTTCGCTGCATCCGCCAGCGCGCGCAGACCGCGGGCGGCACGAGCCGGTTCATACCAGTCGGGATGGCCCGGTATGGCACTCCAGTCCACCGCGTTGATCGCATCCAACACGACAGCATCCTTGCACCTGTCTGCTGCCCACTGCCCCAGGGCCCGACGATGCCTTGTGAGTCATTCCGTTAGGAGTTCTTAGTCGAACAGGCCGTACAAATCCTTCGTCAACGCCGTGTGCTTCTCAGGGCCGGTCTCTAGGTCCTCATCCTCGTCGGGCCCTGTACTCACGTACCGCCCTGGCGTCAGCACGTACCCATGTTCGCGCACTGTCGCGAGATCTACCGAGAGACAGAAGCCGGGCTCGTCCCGGTAGCTCAAATTGGACTGGCGGGCGGAGGCCGTGCCGCGCCACGCGCGGTAGGCGTCGACAATACTGGCCGTGTCCGCGGTGTCCAGTACTCGCGAGGTGCGATCGGCCATCACGCCGAGTCGGCGGGCGTCGATGAAGAGGATCTGGCCTCTGCGCTCTTCGAGGCCGGCGGACCCCTGTGACGACTTGTTCCTAGCCAGCACCCAGAGGCAGGCAGGAATGGATGTCGAACGGAACAGTTGTGGCGGCAGCGCCACGATGCAGGCGACCTGGTCGCTTTCGATCAGCGCCCGTCTGATGTCGACCTCGCCACGCGACTGGGAGAACAGGGAACCGTTCGCCAATAGGACGCCAGCCGTTCCCCGCTCGCCCAGCTTGGAGATCGCGTGCTGGAGCCATGCGTAGTTGGCGTTGTTACGCGGGGGAACTCCGTACGTCCATCGGGGATCGCTCTCGTTTCGCGCCCAGTTCTTGATGTTGAACGGCGGCTGGGCCAGCACGAAGTCAGCCTTGAGGTCCGGGTGCACGTCGTAAGCGAGGGTGTCCTCCCAACACAGGCCGAGGTCGCCGTCGATGTTATGGATGGCGAGGTTCATCTTGGCCAGGCGCCAGGTCCGTTCGTTCATCTCCTGGCCGTGAACCGTGATGTCGGCGCGGTGGTCGCGGCCCCGGTAGGTCTCGACGAACCTGCTTGCCTGGACCAGCATGCCGCCCGAACCGCACACCGGGTCGTATACGCGCCCCTCGTACGGCTCCAGGAGCTCCACGACCAGACGGGTGACCGAGGACGGTGTGTAAAACTCTCCGCCTTTCCTGCCCTCCAAAACCGCAAAATTGTGTAGGAAGTACTCGAACACATCTGCCGGTATGTCATGTGCCCGGTTGGTCTCGGCGTCGCCGAAGCGAGCGTCGCCGATGAGGTCGACGAGATCGGCCAGTTGCTCGTCGTTGCCGAGCCGGTTGAAGACCTTTGGCAGGGCACCGATCAGGGAGGCATTCTCCCGCATGATCGCGTCCATGGCGTCGTCGATTTGCTTGCCGAGGCCCTGGGGCCGCGCGTTGCGGGTGATCGCCGCCCAGCGGGCCGTTGTGGGGACCCAGACGGCATGGGTGTTGGTGTACGAGGCCCTTTCGTCGACGAAAAACCTACGGAGGTCGTCGTCGATCCCGGCTGCGAGTAACCGCTGCTCCAGCGCTAGGCGATGCTCTTCGATCACGTCGGAGACGTACTTGAGAAAGATCAGGCCGAGGACGGTTTCCTTGTACTCTGCGGCGTCGATGAGACCGCGGAGCTTGTCGGCAGCCTTCCAGAGGATGTTCTGGAGCTCTCGAGGAGAGGACCCGCCCGGCTGCCTCGGCTGATCGGCGGGTTTCCTGTGTCGCGGTGGCATGGAGGCAGACCATCTCCTTCCGCCCTCGGAACCTCGCGGAAGCGGTAACGTGACGAGGCATCAGGGCATGTGTTGCCAGAAGAGTAACGGGGGCGCCGGGAGTGGGGATGCCGAGTGTCGGGCTAGCCGCGGCCATTGAGGAGTTGCGGCAGGAGTTGTACCAGGCGCAGGCCCTGGGCTCCGGCCAGCAGTTCGCGTTCGGCGTCGAAGAGGCCCAGCTGGAACTGCTGTTGGAGCTGCGCGACAGCGGCAAGGGCGACGGCAAGCTCTCCTTCGGCGTCGCGACCGTGGGCATAAGCGGGGAGCACTCCACGGTCCGGACCCACAAACTGACGCTGACGCTGTCGGTCCGAGATCGTGCCGCTGGCGGGACCAGTCCCGATATCAGCGACGACGAAACCGGGTCCTGGGACGAGGAGTGAGATGGATCCGCGCAGACTGGCGCTGATCCGCGGCGGGACGGCGCGACAGCGCCGCACCACCGGCTCCGGCTATCTGATCGCTCCGCGTCTCGTACTCACTGCCCGCCATGTGCTCGCTGACAAGGACAGCGGCTCCCACTGGCCGGAGATCCACGTGTGGGTGGGGCATCCCGGCAAAGGCGGCGTCGTGCGCACCAGGGCAGATGTCCTCTGGACGCATCCGCAGGGCCTGGACGTCGCGCTTCTCAGTCTTCGCGACCAGGTGGACATGCCGGGATCCGTCCGCTGGGGCCGTCCCGTCGGCAAAACCCCGCTGCGATATGAGGGGCTCGGCTTCCCCTTGGCCAACGCGGACGAAGGTCGCGGCGTCGAGCACCTGCGAGGAGAGCTGGCCCCGCTGTCCTCAGACTCCCGAGGCCTCTACGTTCTCGACCAGAAGCCGGCGCCCGACCCTCGTGACGACGGCCGCAAACCCTGGGGAGGGGCATCGGGAGCGGCGGTCTTCTGCGAGGACTACGTCGTCGGAGTGGTCGTCCAGGACTGTCAGTCGTACGGAAACCGCCGTCTGCTCGCCTGCCCAGCCGGAGCCTTCGCGCAGGACAGCGACTTCGACGTCCTCCTGCGACGGTACGCCGACGGCCCGCCCCGGCTCGTCGAGATCGACGCGCCCCTGCCTAAGGCCCCGCCAGCGGCCGAACGCACGCAGACCGAGAAGGACATCGAGCGGTCGCTGTGGCCGATACTCGGCGCCCCGGGCGCCTGCTCGGCCCATGCCCGTGCGCTCGCCGACCAGCTGGGCATGCGGGTCCCCGACGACTACGCGCCGTCCCTGCCCGACCTCGTGGCCCTGGCCGCGGCACATCCCCGGGCCCTTGCCTCCCTCAGCGGCACGCTGGCCGAGACGATCAACGACGAGGACGACCGCACCCGGCTGACCTCTCTCCTCTCCCACGCGCGAGCCGTCGGATTCGGCTCCCTGCTGTCCCTGGAAGAGCACGAGTGCCTTGTTGACCTGCTGCGCGGCATCTGCAAGGAACATCCCGCGCTGCTGCCACGGGCCGCACGCGAGGCCCTGCGCTACACCTGTCTGCCCGAGCCGCTCTCCCGTACCCATCTGCCGGTCGACGGCCTCGAACAGGTCGTCGACGGGTTGGAGGCGATAACCGACAGCGAACATGTACCGGACGGAACTCCGCCAGTGCCGGCCCTGCTGCGGCTGACCGAGTACGTGGCGGCGGCCGTCGCAGGCGAGAACGCCTCCGCGCTGCGTCAGTGGTCCGCCCGGGTGGCCGGCCGGACCGGCATCCACCCGACCGCCCTCAACGAGCGGCGTGCCGACGCCCGTCAGTGGGCGGCCCGGCAAACGTCGCCGGTGGCACGCGTGGTGCTGGAGCTCACCGTCGATCACGACGCCCCCGACGAGCGGTATGTCTGCCGGGTCCTCCTCGCCCGCAAGGACGGCACACACACCGTGCTGCGCGAGCCTGAGACCATGTCGAAGACACCGGAGGAAGCAGCTCGTTATCTGCGTGAGGCGGTGGAGTGCGCGGCCGACGAACCCGGCCAGGAGCACCATGTGCCCTGGGTGACGGTACTGGTCGACCGGCAGGGACTCCACCTGGCCGTGGACGAGTGGAATCCGGGAGCACCCAACGAATTCATTCCCGAACAGCCCCTCGGGGCGGAGTTCCGCCTGACGCTGAGCTGCCCCGAGATGAGCGACTTCGCGCGTGGCCGTGACCGTGAGCAGCGACGCCGCTGGGCGAGCGGTGACCAGATGCCGCTGGTCGCCGACCAGAACTGCGCCAGTCCGCGGCGGCTCACCCGACTGCTCCAGGACAGTCACCGGGACGCCGCAGGGGTGATCCTCCACGGCCCCCGCGACCAACGGACGCAACTGCTCCAAGTCTGTCTTGCGCTGGGTGTCCCGGTGGTCCTCTGGGACCGCGAGGCCGACTGCTACGAGGACGCCGCGAGGCTGCAGGGGCTGGACCCCACCGGCCCGCTGGCCGGCCTCCCCGAGCGCGTCCGTCGGTTCCGGGGCGAGGTCTTCGAGTCCGAGGAGGCGAGCCTGCCCCGCCCTGCTCTGGTGTGGGAGGAAGACCGCCGCCCGGAGTCGCAGTCGCTGCAACTGAGGGACCCCAGGAAAGGAACTCACGCCTCATGACGACGACAGAGCCCGGGCCCGGCCACCGTCCCGCGCCACCCGACAGCGCCTGGCGGCTGTTCCGCGGCGATGGGGACTCCCGCGAGATCGCGTTCCCTCCGGCCCCGCCGTGGCGCCGGTTCGACCCGGACGAACCGTCACCGGGTGGCAACGCCTCCCGTCCCCGGCCCTACCTCATCGGCAGCGACGAGGTCGACGTCGTCAACGCGGCCCTCCACCTGCGCCGGCCTCTGCTGGTGACCGGCCACCCCGGGACGGGCAAATCCTCCCTCGCGCACGCCATCTCGCACGAGCTCGCCCTCGGCCGTGTCCTGCGCTGGCCGGTCAACAGCCGTTCTACCCTGCAGGACGCTCTCTACCAGTACGACGCCGTCGGCCGGCTGCGTGAGGCCGGTCTGCGCCGCGACTCGGGCGACCCGGAACCAGGCATCGGCCAATACGTTCGCCTCGGTCCTCTGGGCAACGCTCTGGTTCCCCAGGAACGCCCCAGGGTGCTGCTGATCGACGAACTCGACAAAGGCGACGTGGACCTGCCCAACGACCTGCTCGCGGTCTTCGAGGAAGGCGAGTTCGACATTCCGGAACTCACCCGCCTGCCCGAGGACCACACTCCGGTGCACGTCCAGACCGACGACCCGGACTCCCCCGCACCCGTCCTGCGGGGCCGCGTCCGCTGCAGGGAGTTCCCCGTCGTGGTCATTACCAGCAACGGCGAACGCGACTTCCCACCCGCCTTCCTCAGGCGCTGCGTGCGTCTCGACCTCCCCGAGCCCGACGAACACCGTCTGCGGGACATCATTGGCGCACACCTCGGCCCGGACGCGCTGGGAGACGTCGACGACCTGCTGGAGGAGTTCCTCAGCCGCCGCGCCCCCGGCGAACTCGCCACCGACCAGCTCCTCAACGCGGTCTTCCTGCGCAAGGGGGGCGTCAACCTCGACGCGGGATCCCTGCTCGACGCCGTTTTGCACCAACTCGGCGGAGCCGTGTAGGGACATGATCCGGCGCCTGAGAGATGTCATGGCTGGCAGCGGGGTGGACCTCTCCGACGAGGAGCTTCTCGACACCCTGTGGCTCGCCGCCAGCCTGCCCCGGGACGTCGCCCCGCTGGCCCGGACAGGTGTGCCCGCTTCACGCCCAGGGCGGCCCGACCCCGGTCACCGGAGTCCGTCGCCCACCCCACAGGACTCCGCCTCAGCCGCCGACGGGCCGGCCCCGGCGCCACCGGAGGATCCTCAGCCCGACCGTCCGATGCACGCCGCGCCGGAGACGAACGAGAGCGGGCTGCGGGACCTTTCCCCTCACAGGGCGTTCGCGGTCCGGGCTCCGGACAGCCGCGCCCTCAGTGCCCAGGAGCTCCGGCTCGGCAAATCACTCCGTCCGCTGCGGCAGCGCTTCCCCGACCGCCGCCGCCACGAACTCGACATCAGGCGCACCGTGGCCGCCATGGCCGAGACCGGTCTGCCGGAAATCGTCACCCGCCCCACCAGAACCCGCTGGCTCTCCCTCGTCCTCGTGGTCGACGACGGCGTCTCCATGGTTCTCTGGCAACGCCTCGCCGTCGAAGTACGCACCCTCATGGAGCGCGCGGGAGCGTTTCGTGACGTGCGTGTCCACGGACTCGACACCCGCAGCCCCCAGGCCCCGCTCCTGAGCGCCCGCCCCTTCCAGGGAAGGGGCCCCTACCAATCGCCCGCGAGCGTGAGCGACCCCGCCGGAGACACGCTCGTTCTCGTTGTCAGCGATGGCGTCGGCGAAGCCTGGTGGGACGGCCGGATGCGCGAAGCGATGGACTTCTGGGCACGCCGAGGCCCCACCGCCATCATCCACGCACTGCCCACCCGTCTTTGGGCGAGCACCGGGATCACGGCACAGCAGTGGCAGGTCACCAGCCACCGCCGCGGCGGCCCAACCACCACCTGGCACCTCAACGACCCGGTGCTGCCCCCTGACCTGGTCCGCTTCAACTCCGTGCCGGTACCCGTCCTCGAACCCTCGCCCACCGCCATTGCCGACTGGGCCCGGCTGGTCGCCTCACCCGGCGCCACCACACTGCTTCCTGTGTGGCACAACGGTGAGTCTCCCAAGGGCCGCCCCTTCGCCGATACCCGCCACGTCAACGACGCGCAGGCCGTCCTGCGCTTCCGCGACGCCGCTTCACCCGAGGCATACCGCCTCGCGGGCCATCTGGCAGCCGTGGCGCCTCTTACTCCACCGGTGATGCGACTGATCCAGGGAGCACTGGGAGCACCCACGGACCACGGACACATTGTCGAAGTCTTCCTGGGCGGCCTGATGCGCCAGGTAAACGCCGACAAGCTGACCCGCCTCCCTCATCACCAGCTCTTCGACTTCACCGAAGAAGCCCGCCGGATCCTTCTCGGCGCTATCCCTCCCCAGGAGCTGCTGCGCACCACCCGGGCCGTCGCCGACCTCCTGGAGGCCACCGCTGGTCGTTCCCCGGACTTCCCTGCCTGGGTCAGCCACCCCGACGGATCCGCCGTGATCGGGGAGGCCGGCCGGTCGTTCGGCTGGCTGAAGGATCGGTTGCTGCGGCGACTGGGAGTACCGCGGACGAGCCCCGCACCGACGGCCACCTCGCCGGCGCAGCTGCCGGAGTCGGCGGCCGACGGCCTCAGCGGCACGTCCGGGACACCGGAAATCCAGACCCCCGACGTGCCACCAGGCTGGTCGCCGCTCTGGCCGAAAGACGCCCGCCGCCTCGGCCCATACCGGCTCTTCGCCCGCAGCGACCGCGGATGGCTCGACATCGTCATGTATCTGGCCCTGGACGAAGCGGGCGAGACCGTGACGGTACGAGCACCCGCGCCGCTGTACTCCTTGTCGTTGAGCCAGGGCAGGGAGCTCATCCTCACCGAGGCGGACTGCCTGGCCCGTATGGACGGCATTCACGCGCCGCGGTTGTTGGAGTTCCATGCGGACGACACCGGACATCGCCCCTGGCTGGCCTCCGCCTATCTCCGTCGCCGCGATGACGACAAGGGCTCCGGCCCCGCACCGAACTTGCGTGCCATCTTCAAGGAGCGAAGAAGCCCGGCCAGCGCTCTCTTCCGGCGTGTTGGACGTGACCTGGCCCGTGCGGTGAGCCGCGCGCACAGCCTCAATCTGGTGCACGGCGCTCTCGTACCGAAGACCGTGCTGGTCACCGACCACGACGTTTGGCTGATCGGCTGGATGACGGCGACACGAGACGGTGAGCACAGCGACCACCTCCACCTGTTCCTTCGCAGCGAGACCTGTTTCCAGGCGCCGGACGACATCGCGGGGCCGACCAGGGAGAGCGACATGTACTCCGTGGGAGCCCTACTCCTCGCCTGCGCCACCGGCCGGTGGACGGACCTCGAAGCGGATGCAGCACTCCGCCGGGCGCTGGAGGAGTCGGGGATCGACACGCCGATCGCCGACGCGTTGTGGAGGTGCCTGGACCCCAATCCCTCTGCCAGGCCGACGGCCGACGAGCTGGCCGAGGTCTTCACGCGGGTTTCCGACGAACTGGCCGACGTTCGACCCGAGGACACTCTCGTCGAGATCACCGAGACGGTGGCGGAGTATCGGGAGTTGGCTCGACAGGACCCCGACGCCCACCGTCTTCACCTCGCCTCGCTGCTGTACGAGTTGTCCAACCGGTTGGGCGAAGCGGGCAGGCGTGAGGAGGCACTTGCGGCCATCACCGAGTCGGTGGGGGTGTACCGGGACCTGCAGGGTCCGCGGCCGCAGGCCCACCGCCAGGACCTCGCCAGATTCCTGAACAACCTCTCAGTCCGGTTGGGCGACGTGGGTCGGCGTGCGGAAGCCCTCTCGGCGATCTCGGAGGCCGTGGAGATACACCGGGAGTTGGTACGGCAGAACCCAGCCCATCTCCCCAACCTCGCTACAACTCTCAACAATCTGTCCAACCGTCTGGGAGAGACGGGCCGGAGGGAAGACGCCCTGGCCGCGATCACCGAGGCGGTCGACCTGTACCAGGAGTTGGCTCGGCAGCAGCCTGACGTCTACCGCCCCGACCTCGCCAGAGGTTTGAACAATCTGTCCAACCGTCTGGGAGAGACGGGCCGGAGGGAAGACGCCCTGGCCGCGATCACCGAGGCGGTCGACCTGTACCGGGAGTTGGCTCGG
>NZ_JBEPBA010000038.1:0-53777 GCF_040298885.1 Streptomyces sp. NPDC001137 | reverse complement strand
TGAACAATCTGTCCAACCGTCTGGGAGAGACGGGCCGGAGGGAAGACGCCCTGGCCGCGATCACCGAGGCGGTCGACCTGTACCGGGAGTTGGCTCGGCAGCAGCCTGACGTCTACCGCCCCGACCTCGCTTCCAGCCTGAACAACCTCGCTGTACGGCTGGGTGACTCGGGCCGACGGTCAGAAGCCCTGGCCGAGCTCTCCGAGGCCGTGGAAATCAGGCGGCAGCTGACCGAGGTGCGACCCGAGCTCCATGAAGAGGATCTGGAGCAGTCGCTCAGGGTCAGTTCCTGGCTGAGGACAGGCGGAGGCCAGGCGTGGGCGAACAGCTGATGGAGCATTGTGGGCGGTTCCGTTGTTCCCCGAGGTCGGCATCGACGCCAAGATCGCTGCCGCGCGGCAGCGGCAGATCGAGATTTAGCGGGACCTGGACGCCGTCACCGCCGAGCTGTCCACACCATGGAGCTCAGGCCAGGTCGAGGGCCACGTGACACGAGCCAAGCTCCTCAAGCGCATGGGCTTCGGCCGCGCCAACCTCGACCTCCTCCGCCTACGCATCCTCCTCTGGGCTTGAGCTGGCCAGAACCTCCGCCAACGCCGCTGGAGATCGCCGAGAATCCTCTCGTGGACGAGCTCCTGAGGTTTCTTCACGCCCGTTACGAGGCGGACAACCATGCCTATGCCGAGGTGGCCTACCGCTTCGGGGGTGACGCACTCCTGGACAGTCACCTGCCGATGCTCGACCTGGTAGACATACTGGCTCGGGAGTACGAGGTGATGGACCCCTCCGACACCCGCTTGGCCGGCCTTCGTCATGCCCTCCGCGTGCTCGCTCAGTCGTACGCCGAGCACCCCGATTACCGATCAGAGTGGCGACCCTAAAACCTGTTCCATGAGGAGGCCATGGAGCGTCACAAGATCTCCGACAGAGCCGAATTCCGTGATCGTCCACACTCGCCGTTGGGCGGGGCTTCTGCCCAGGAGCGCTCTAGGCTTCAGGCTTGGAGTCGACGCGGGAGGTCGCGGCGTGTGGTTGACCGGGCAGTTCAGTATCCCTGAGCCGGTGTTGCAGGCGCAGCGCCGGGGGCGCCTGGTGCTGTTCGTGGGGGCGGGAGCATCAATGTCTCCTCCCTCTTCCCTGCCGACCTTCGCGCAACTTGCTGCCCAGGTCGCCGGGGAGGTCGGCGCCGAGGTGACACTGGAGACCACGAGCGCCCCCGATCAGTTCCTGACCCGTCTGGCGGAACGGGACTTGCCTGTCCACGAACGAATCCAGCGGCTCGTGGAGGCGTCCAAGCAGCCCAACGCGGTGCACTCCGCCCTTGTACGCCTGTTCCCGTCGGCAGGTGATCTGCGGATCGTTACCACCAACTACGACCAGCACCTCACTACCGCCGCTACGTCATTCTTCGGGGTACCGCCGGCGGTGTACCGAGCCCCAGCACTTCCGTTGGGCCGGGATTTCACCGGGATCGTGCACCTGCACGGCTGCGTGGACCAGCGCCCGCAGAATCTGGTAGCGACCTTCGCAGACTTCGGACGGGCCTATCTGACTGATGCGTGGGCGGCGCGGTTCCTGCAGGACATGTTCCGCACGTACTGTGTGCTGTTCGTGGGTTACAGCCACAACGACCTGATCATGCAATACCTCGGCAGAGGCCTGCCGCCGGGAACGGAGCGCTTCGGGCTGATCAGCGATGAGGCGCCGCCCAACCGCGACTGGTTGGCCATGGGGATCACCGCGGTGACGTACCCGAGCGCGGATCGTCATGCCGCGCTCACCGAGGGCCTTGAGCGGTGGGCCGAACTGTCCGGCTGGGGGCTGCTCGAACAGGAGCAGCAGATCAGGGACTTGGTGGCACCCCCGCAGGAGCCGGACGGCTCGGCCCGGGCGTCGGTGCCGCAGGACCCGGCGCGGCTCTCCTATCTGGAGTCGGTCATCTCCCAAGAGGAGACCGTGTCCCTGTTCACGCGTCACGCGCAGGACCCGGTCTGGCTTGACTGGGCCAGTGCCCAGCCCGCGTTCACGCCGCTGTTCCAATGGGGTCCTGCCCTCGACCGTGTGGGCAGCGCCCTGTCTTGGTGGTTCGCCCACAGCTTCGCTGCCAGGTTTCCCGCGGACGCCATGGCGGTCGTCCACCAGCGCCGCGGAGTGCTGCACCCGACCACGGCGCAGGATGTCGCTGCCTCCTTGCGCACCACGCAGCCCGATGCCCAGGCCATCGGCGGATGGGTGCCGGTGCTGATCCGAAGCCAGGCCTCCGGCTTGGCCCTGAGCTGGCTTCTGTCTTCCCTGACCTGGCCCGAGCACCGGGACTCCATCCTGCTGCTGCTCGATCACCTGATCGCGCCTCAACCCCAGATGGTGCCTTCATTCACTGCACCGGGCGCGGTGCGGTTCGACGTCGACACGCTCACCGGCGACGAATACAGCCTGCGCGAGGTCTGGGAACGGCTGCGCGGCTCGCACGTGGACGAGATCTCCCACAGGATGCTGGCAGGCGTGGAGCGGCACTTGCGCAACGCGCAGACGGCCTGCTCAGCCAACCGGGACACCAGCGGGTTCGACCTCCGCAGCTTTCAGCGCTCCGCGATCGAGCCGCATCCGCAGGACACTCCCCCGACCGGGTTCGACCTGGTCATCGACATCGCACGCGACTGCTCAGAGCACCTGGCCAAGGTCACACCCGAGCTTGTGGTCTCGCTCTTCGAATCGTGGGCCGGCAGCGACGTCGTGCTCCTGCAGCGCCTGGCGGTCCACGGATGGAACGCCCGCACCGACATCGGCGCGGACGACAAGCTGCGCTGGCTGCTGACTCACGACTTGTTGTATGCAACGGCGACCAAGCACGAGGTGTTCCGGCTCATCGCCAATGCGCTGCCCGGAGCCGAAGACGTCCGCAGCGACCTGCTCACCCGAATCCTGGCCGGCCCCGACACCGACGATGGCGAACCGCGCCGTGCCGAGCTGCGCGCCTATGAGGTCTACAACCTGCTCACCTGGACCTGCCAGCACGACCCCTCGTTCACCCAAGCCCAGCAGGCGCTGAATGAACTCCAGCAGGCCCACCCGAACTTCACCGCCAGGAAGTGCCCGGATCTCAACATCACCTTCCAGGCAATCGTGACGCGAAGCCCAGTCACCACAGAGGAATTGTCGTCGATGGTCTCCGACGAGGACATCGACCGGCTGCTCACCTATCAAGGCGAGCCGCGCCCCGACGTCTTCGCCGACCGCCAGGCGATGCTGCCCAAGGTGACCGAAGCCGCGGCCGCCACCCCCGCGTGGGGCATTAGGATCGCCACCGCACTGGTGGCCAGAAGCGAATGGCAGACCGATCTGTGGCCCTGCTTGCTCGAAGCGTGGACGCAGACCGCCCCCCGGCTGGACGAGGAGTCGGCCCTCGACGTACTCGGAATCCTCGGCCGCCTCAACCAGGAGGCGGTCACTGGGGAGGTGCATGCGGCGACAGTGCGGCTCCTGCGGGCTCTGGCAGCCGACCATGCCCCGAGCGAGCGGGTGCTGGCCGCCTGCGAGGCACTCGGCGGCGCCCTGGTCGAACAAGCCGAGCAGGAAGGACTGGCCCCGGCGGCCACGGATCTGTTCAACGACTGGTCCTACGGCCTGACCGCATTCTGGGTGCAGGAGGCAGTCCGACGCTGGAACGCCACGGCCAAGGACCGCCGGACCGGCCTGCCCGAAGCAAGCCGGGCTGCGCTGACCGCGCTGGTCGACGGGCGGCATCCACGCACACTCACTGCCGTCGCCACCCTCGCCCAGAACCTTCCGGCTCTGGTCGCAATCGACGAGAACTGGACGACCACGCACCTGCTCCCCGCCTTTGACTGGGCCGCCGACACCGTCACGGCACGGGCCGCGTGGACCGGTTACCTGGCCGCCCCGTACTGGAACGAGCGCATCCTGGAACTGCTGCGTCCCTCGCTCCTGCAGTGCTTCACCCACATCCAGGACGAGCAGCTGCGGCCCACACTGGTCACCCACGTCGCCGACCTGTGCCTGTACAGTGCCAGCGCCGCCCAGCCGGAGCACGGGATCCTCACCCCCTTCCTCAGCTCCTCGAACGTCACCGACCGCAAATTGTGGGCGCAGCACCTCGGCTGGCGACTCAATAAGCTGCAACCCGCAGAGGCCCAGGGCAACTGGGAACGCTGGATCAGGGACTACTGGGCCCGGCGTCTGGACAACCGCCCCGTCCGACTCACCGCCGAAGAGGGCGGGCAGATGCTCGACTGGGTTCTCCCAGCCGGGGACCTCTTTCCCGAAGCAGTCGGCCTTCTCGTCAAATCGCCCTCACGCTTCCCCGGAGCTTTCCTCTTCTTCCGCAACCTCAAAGACTCGCCAGTCCTGGCCGAACACCCAGCCGAAACCGCCCGGCTCGCCGCCCACGTCCTGACGCGCCTCAACGGCCCGGTCGCGGTGTGCGAGGAGATCGGCTCGGTCCTGCACGCCCTCACCGCCACCCGCGACCCGGAACTCACTCCCGACCTCCGCAAAGCCTGCGAGGGCGCTGCAAAAGCAGGATGCCCCGACGCCCTGACCTGGGCCAAGAACTACCCTAAATGACCATTCCAGCGCATTGGTACAACCCCCGCCGCACGTCACGCACATCCCGACTGGACTCCCTGGATGAGTTGGGCATGCGATGGTAGGTGCGGGTAGGGGCCGTTGAGGCGTGCGTCGGTCGCCTGCCCGTGCGGCCGACTCGCTGTGCATGCACGGCTGTTGGGGTCGTTGCCGGGCGACTAATCGCCAGGGTTCGCCAGGGTGCGCCTGATGGTGTGCCACTGGGTGATGAAGCCACTCTGAGACTGCTCACCTTTGTACCGGACCTGCCTGTCCCAGCAACCGGGCTGGGCATGCCCAGGATCTGGGCTCTTCGGTAAGGAGGTGGGCATGCGAAAGCGGAAGAAGGGTGACCGCCGCATGCAGCGGTGGGACCCGACCAGCCGGGCGCAGGTGGTTGTCGCTGCGCTCACGGCGGTCACCGCGATCGCAGGATGTGCGGCTCAGTTCGCACGCTGAGGCGTTGAGGCGAAGACACAGCCGGACGGCCACGGTGGGGATCGCGTAGGCGGGCCCGACCGGCAGATGATCGGCCGGACCCGCCTCGACGCTCCGCACATCCGGCCCGGGTTCTGGAGGCCACCAGAGCCCGGGCACCGCGGACTATGCGGCTCCTGTATCAACAGGAGGTCTATGTGGACACGATCCAGTATTGCCCCCTGATCGGCCATCCCGACACCCTGGCGAGCAGGAGTGATACGTGGCGAACAAGGGTGGCGCGTGCACGATATTTTGATCTTGAAACTGGCAGGCGATCCCTCACCGGTGCCACCCCACCAGTAAGGCGTCATAGCCAGGTGTCACCCTCGTCGCGGAAGACAGGCCACGGCCGGTCAGAGGCGCCTGAGGACAACAACAGGTGCTGGATCCCTGCTGCCCAACAGTCTTGGTCGAGCAGTTCGATCAGGTAGTGGTCCATCTCCGAGGGTTTCAGCTGCAGAGTCCGGGAGAGCGTGGCGGTGAGTCCGTTTGCCGTACGCCATTCGGTCTCGTTGTGCATCTCCATGACGACCTCACCAGCCATCAGGTTCTGGGTGCCCGGTGGACGTACCCACTGTGCGGGGATGCCACGGGCGGTCAGGTCTTCGGCCAGGGACGGGCCGGACGTCTCCACCACGACGGTCATGACATCGCCGATCAGACGTGCTGCGGCCACTGGGTGCATGGGGTAGACGCCCCACGGGACGCGTAGCGGGTCGCGCGAGACGCTGTCCAGACTCGTGGCGTGCACATTGAAGTCGAGTTGGCTTCCGATGCATGCACGGCGGCGTGCGGCATCCCATTGGCGAGCTACCCGTTGTTGGAACTCCTGCCGTGTCCAGCCCTGACCGATCACGCCGTACAGGTCGACGGCGAGCAGGGCGCGGCTGCCGGGTACCTTGGCAGCGAAGATCCCGTCCTTGGCTGCGCGTTCAGTTGCCGTCTGCAGCAGCTCCAAGTGTGTCCGTAGCGGGGTGTCGACATCATGGAGCCGTTCGCCGGCATTGTCGCCGGGCAGTGCGGATCCGGTGCGGATGGCGTCGTAGGCGGTCGCGATCCGGCGCTCCTGGACGGTACTGCGGTACCTGGCGTTGGTCTTGATCTCGTACGTGTGCGGCCCGTCGTCCTGCCAGGCGGTGATGTCGCCGATCCGCAGGCAGCTGGTCAGATCGCGCATGAGCGCGAACTGGCCGTCGTCACGCCAGTGGGTCTCTACAGTCTCCAGCTCCGCCTTCAGACCGGCCTTGCCTGCCATGATTCCGGACGGCGGGTTCCGGCACAGGGCGAGGATGTAGCGACGGTCGTGATTGAAGGCCCGCCAGGCCAACGCGTCGCCGACCGAGCGGAACTGTCGCGCCACCCGCTCGCACAACTCGCGCTCGAGAACCCACGTCTCGATGTCGGCCGGAGACAACCCTGACTGCGGTTCGGGCGCACCGGCTTGCGGAGGCTTGCCGTCGCGCATGCGCTTGACCGCTTTGCTGAAGGCGTTGCGGTGTTCCTCCACCTCGAGGATCTGTCGGAGCAGGTCCTGTTGCAGTTCGTAGCCGTCCTTGGGGCTACAGCAGGCCCGTACACGCTCAATCAACGGCACCAGGTCCACCTGTGCGGCCTGGTGCCGAGGATGCGCGATCACCTCTTCGGGCTCAACGCCCAGATCCAACAGCTTCACCCGCACAGTGTCGCTCCACCATCACCCGCAACAAGACAGGTTTCCCGCGCTCCGCCGTGCCGGCGCGAAGTCGCCTGGCATTTCAGGAGACGAGTTCGTCCAGGAGTTGGGGGACCGTGGTTGCTGAAGTTCCCCAAAATCTACGTGCCAGGCTGCGACTTGAACCGCCATACGGCGTGCTCCAGGCCGCCAGGTTTGTGCCCGAGAACAGCGGCGGTCTCTTCGTACGCGGCTTGCAGTTCTTCGTACCCAAGGCTCGTGACACCGGCATCCACAGCGAAGGCACGCAAGTGGACATCCACTGCTACCTGCGACCGGCCGACGAGATTACCGATGTAGTCGACGCTCTTCGGCCCCACCCCCTTCACGGTGCGCAGGGCGGCACGACTGCCCGGGAGACCGAGCCACTCATGGAGATCGTCCCGGGTATCGACACCCCGGGCCACCAGCAACGCGGTAATCGCGTGAGCCGTCGCAACCCTGCCCGGAGCGTTGAAGTCCATGGCGACGGCCAGGTCTTCTGTGATGATCCGTGCCTTGAAGCCGCGGGCCGTGGCAGCGTCAGGCCACGCCGACTGAAGCCGGAGAAGCCGCGGCCGGATGGTCGATCGGTAGCGGCGCCGGGCATGGAAGCTGGCGTCGCAGATGACGGCGCCCATGTGCGTCCAGCCGCGGGGCGGGTGAAACGGACCGTCACCCAGGACAGATTGAACATGGGCCGCGAGAAGCTGCGCGGGGCTCCGAGAGGGCATGAGCCAATGATCGCGCTCCGGTCGGACACGTGTGAAGAGAGCATCCCACATGCAGCCTCAACTGCCGACGGTTCGGTTTGTCTGCGCCCACCGGCCGTCCTGTGTGACCCCGAAGCTGAGCCGCCAAGGGGCTGCAAAAGACGGCCCGCTCGGCAGATGGCGGAGATATCGCGTGGCGAAGGTCTTGCTCAGCAGGTGAACGCCGTCTGCGTACGGCGTCGGCTCATTTGCGCTTGGGCTCGTATGGGCTCCAGCCACGCAGGTAGGGGCGCAGGTCCTCTGGTGTGATCGTCGGAGGGTCCGGTAGTCGAGGGTTCTGGAGTACGGGGTCGATGCGGTCGGCATAGGCCCGGGCCCAAGCAGTCCACGCCGTGACTCCTTCGGCCGCTGCGGGGCCGGTGTCCTGGCGGCCTTCCAGTACGTCGCAGTAAGCGCGTACGGCAGCGGCTTCCTGCCAAGCCTGCACCTGCGTGCGCAGGGTCTTCACCCGGTGATCTTCCACCAAGGCAGTGCGAGCCTGCTGCATCGCGGTCAGCCAGCATTGGCGTGTCTCTTCCTCTCTGCGCTGCTGGGCCTGCCGTCGTTCGTACTCGATCTGTGCGCGGTGGGCGATTTCTCCCAGGAGGACGGGGAGTTTGTCTTCCAGGCGCCAGCGTTGCCGGTCTCCCCAGAGAGAACGTCGGCCTCGATGCGCGTAGGTGTGCTCAAGGCTGAGGTCGAGCTGGTGGGATGGGCGTGTGGTGTGCGCGGTCACGCGTTGCCAGGCGTACTTCGCACCGCTGGGATCGGGGACCTCGTGGGCGCCTTCGTGGAAGGAGAGCGGGAAGGAACAGTCGCCGATGGTGATCACCAGGCTGGCTGCTGAGCCGGTCTCGGGGGTGCTGACCGTGTAGTTCTTGGCTTCAGCTGCGTGGCAGAGGGCGTGGAGGATGCGGCGGGCGCGGGGCTGGCAGTCGGGGCAGGCCGGGATGTGTGCTGTGGCGGCTGCGGGGTGCAGGCGTTCTGGGGGCAGGTCGTCGGGGACGGGGACGGTCTCGCTTGGGGACGCGGAGCGTCGCGGTGGTGGCCCGGGGCGCAGGGTGATGGTCAGGTCGCCTTTGTCGCGTCCGGTGTGCTGGAGATGGTGGCCGTCGGGGACCAGACGGTCTGCGCGTGTGGCATGCAGGACGCGGCGCCAGTGGGCCCGCTCGTCCGGGGTGGGGTTGGTGATGTGCAGGGTGCCGCCAGCTTGCTGGAGTCTAGTGATCAGATCGGCCGCCTCGGGTGCCGTCGACGGGGCGCTCGGGCGTGGGGCGAGCGTGGCGTCGGTGTGGGCAAGGTGCTGCCGGCCGGCCTCGGTGGGGGCTGCGCTCCAGCGGCCGTCGGTCCGGGTCGTGGTGACCAGGCCACGATTGCGCAGGGCATAGACGGTCGTGGCGAGGCCGGAGTCGTCGGAGGTGATGGGCGTCTGGCCATGGCAGATGCGGCGCAGGACGTCGAGTTGGCGCTCGTTGAGTTTGGTGCGGGCCACGGATCTTCCTGTCGTCGGTGCCCGGTCGGTCGGGAGTGTCAGTCGTCGCGCTCGGCCTGGCGCAGTGTCTCAAGGGGGATGCCGAGTTCCCGCTCGAAGCGGTCGGCTGCCCGGGTCTGTCCGGCCTGCCGGAGGCTGCCGATGGCCTGCTCCATGAGCTGGCCGATGCGGAGGACTTCGTCGCGCAGGGCCTTGAGTTCTTCGAAGTTCTCGACCACGTCGGCGCCGCACCACTGGCGCAGCAGGTTGTAGGCGGGTTGGTTGCTGCGGTCGACCTCTGCGCAGATCTCGGGGCTGATGTGGGTGCCGGGATTCTTGCCGCGGCCGGGGTAGTAGCGGCCGTAGATCGCGTCTTGGCGTGCCTGGCGTTCGTGCTGGTGCACGACGGCCATCAGGTGGTCGGCCCGGGTGCGGGCCAGGAGTCGTGCAACTTCTACGGTGGTGGGCCAGGGCGCGGTCAGCGCGCCGTCGGTGTCGGTGAAGGCCCGTGGATCGCTGCAGAAGAAGCTTTCGGGCACGTCGAGGAGCGCGGTCAGCGCGGGGACATCGTCGACGTACAGCAGGCCCCGGTCACGGTAGTTGACGCCGAAGGACACCACCCCCTCCCACAGATGCTCGTCGAACAGGATGACGACCGCCCGAAATGCGGTGTCATCGTCGTCCGGACTGTCCCGCGTCAGCTCGCTCCATCGCTCCTCGCGGGCCAGCCAGGCGTCCTTGTCCTGCCAGGCCACGCGGAGTCGGGCCGGCGGCACCCACTCCTGCCGGCCTTCCGCTTCCTCCGCGACGAAGCGTACTTTGACCCGCACCGGGCGTTGCGTGCCCATCTTCAGGACCTCGACCTCTGCGACGGGTCCGTGGTGTGGCGCCACCCGGTACGCCCACCGCTCCCCCACATCCACAGGCCCTCCTCTCCTGGCCAACGCCTTGCCACTATCCTGCTCCTGATCACACGGCATGAAGGTGAGCTCCATCAGACCTGCCCCCCGCAGCCGTGGAGGAATAGCCAAGTCGAACGGTGTTGTCGCCCGTTGGCCAAGGGTGTGTGGTGCCGGCGCGGACTTCGGGCCCGGATGCTCGATTCCAGGAAGAGCGCTCTGTGGGGCCTGTCGGGCTCAGGCAGCGCGCTCGTAGGTGGTGCCGGTCCCGAAGACGTCGTCGAAGGGTAAGGCCCGCTGGCTACTGACCAGGTGGTAGGCGCCGTTGGTGGGGTGGAGGGTGTGGAAGCTGTTGTAGAGGACCTCCGCGGGTGTCAGGACACGGAGGTCGCCCAGGACGTAGTACAGCGGCACGGGCGCGTGGACGCCCATGAATTGCAGGCCTGCCAGGGCGCACTTGTGGGAGATGGCGTAGTTGCGGGAGATGGTGCTGGGCATGCGCGATTTGGCGTCTATGGTGACGAGTTCGCTGCCGCGGGCTGCGATGAGGTCGGGGAAGTAGCGCAGTGCCGAAGGTGTGTGGCGCAGGGCTTGCTGGATGGGTGCCGGGTAGGTGCCCTGTCCGCAGGGGTGGACAATCCAGCCGCGTGCTTCGAGTGCGTTTTTGACGGTGTGTTCGTGCTGGTCTCCGATGGTCTTTCGTGCCAGCCAGTCGGTCACTGCTGTGCCTCCTCGTCCGCGGCCTCTTCGCGTAGTACGAAGTGCCACTGTTTTGTATTACCACCGTAGCGGCTATGATGCCGCCATGACGGAGTACGTTGACCCACGTTTTCGTCCCACGCTGTGGCCCGGATCCGCCATTCCGGCCCCGCCCCTGACGCGGCGCATCAAGAACGTGCGCGTCAAGGGCGACTGGATCCTGTGGACCCCGGCCCCCTTCGACGACCGCCCGGCCGTGGAGCTGCCCGAGGACTTCTACCTGCGCGAGCTGATGGAGCTGCGGGACGACGACCTCGAGGGGGCAGCCCGGATGATGGCGGCCTACGGACCCCTCTTCGGCGCCGACCGGGACGATCTGTCCTTCGACAACGAGGAGGTGTACTTCGAGGTGCAGGACATCCCCGAAGCCGACAGCGAGCAGCAGCCCTACCCATTCGGTGTGCACCGCGACCTGGTGGCCATCTACGTGCGGACCGCGCAGGACGCGATCACGACATGGCTGGCCTGCCAGCGCGAGGGCGGGCTCGAAGAACTCGTCCGACCGCACGTCACCGAGGAGACGCTCACCGACCTGCGATCACAGACCCAGCACCGCGAACAGCCCTGGCCACAGTCGCTCGAGGAGCTGCAGGACATCCTCATCGACGCCAGACTCACCTCGCTGGAGGAGGTGTTGAACCGGGCTCTGGGGCGTTTCAGCATCGGCATCGGTGATCTCTCCGACCGCTACCCCACCGTCTACTCCGTGGCGTTCCTGCAGCTGTACAACCACCTCGTCGAAGGCGCCACCGTCCACCACTGCGCCAACGAAAGATGCGGCCGCGCCTTCGTCCGCCAACGCGGCCGCGCCGCATACCGGCAGCACCGCACCACCGGAGTGAAGTACTGCTCCCGCGAATGCGCCCGCGCCCAGGCCCAACGCGAACTGCGCCGGCGCCGCAAGCACGAGGCCAGCACTCCCTGAGTGGGCTCGCCAGGCCGCCGCATTGCCCTGGCCGCTCGACGCATAGCGGTGCACACGACGCAGCCCAAGCGCTAGCGACTGGTCTCGAGGTCGTTGAGGACGGCGAGGACCGGGCCCCAGCACATGCCGACGGTGTCGCGGTCGGGTGTGACGCCTCGTTCTTGTTGTTGGCGCAGGTGGACGAAGTTTCGGTAGTCACGGACGATCTTCATGAAGTCGTGGGCGTCCATCTGGATCCAGCCGCGGGAGCGAGCGGTGTCGAGCAGCAGGGAGAAGCTGGTTCGTTCGGGAGGCACGCGCTTGCCGTTCGGCATGGGGAAGCCTTGCAGCAGGGTGGGGTCGCGGTGGGTGAGGACGTCCAGGAGCAGCGCTTCGGCGAAGCTGCCGATGCCGATGAGGGTGAGGCCGTAGGCGCCGTGCTGTTCGCAGATCTGGGTTTCGGTGACGCGTTCCATGAGCTGCTGGAGGAAGGCTTCGCTGCTGATGAGGGGGCGTATGCGGGCTTCGAGGTCGTCGGGGACGGTGAAGACGGTGGTGTGGCCGTCGGTGCCGGGCTGGCCCAGGACTGGGCGTCCGGAGACGTAGGTGACGGTGAGCTGTTCGGCGGCGAGGTGAGTGTTGAGTGTCTGGCGGACGAGGTCGGCCGAGGCGAGGCCGTCGTCGTATTCGAGCGGGTCGCAGATGCGGCACAGCAGCCGGCTGACGGCGGCCACATCGTCGGTGCTGGTGAGGATGTCGGTGAGCCAGGGGATGCGGGGTGAGCCGTCGTACTCGGCGGGCTGGGGCCACCCGGCGTGTTGGAGGAGCTGGGTGAGTTGGTAGCCGCGACGTTCGAAGGGGCCGTCGATGTCGACGATGAGGCGGGCGACGCGCTCGAGGGTGAGGGGGTCGAAAGGTTTCATTGCTGGGTCTCCCTGTCTGCCGTGTGCTGGGCCTGTTCGAAGGCGTGGGTGAGGCGTTCGACGATGACGTGGCCGCGTTTTTTGAAGCCCAGTTCGATGATGGCCTGGTCGATGCGGGTGTCGCGGTCGAGCTGGAATCCGTCGCTCAGCAGCCAGGACGCCAGGGCCAGCAGGTCGGCGTCGGAGTAGTCGCCGATGCGGTCCGCCGCAGGTAGCGCGGGGCGGGGGCGGCGTGTGGCCGCCGCTGGAGGCGGGGGTGCTGCCGGGGCGGGCGTGGGGGCGGGATCGGCGGGCGTTTCGTCGGCCTGCCGTACGGCATCACGCCAGACAGCGAGGAGGCGGTCGATTTCGGTGTTCGGGTTGGTGAACCAGTCGGCGGCCCAGATGCGGTGGAAGCGCCAGCCGAGTCGTTCCAGGTGTGCCTGGCGCAGGCGGTCGCGGTCTCGGGCGCTGGGAGCGCTGTGGTAGCGCTCGCCGTCGGTTTCGACGGCGAGGATCATCTGGCCGGGGCGTTCGGGGTGACCGAGGGCGAAGTCGATGCGGTAGCCGGACACGCCCCACTGCGGTGTGACGGGGACGTTGGAGGCTTCGAGGGTGGCGAGGACCTGCTGTTCGAAGCCGTTGAGGTTCCAGTCGGTGCGTGCGGTTCCGGTGCGCTGGAGGTCTCCTCCGTGGGAGCAGTACTCGAGGAAGGCGCGCAGCAGTTCGGGACCGCGGTTGCGGGTGTTTTTGAGTTTGCCGGGGTCGAAGTCGTGGTGGGTGAAGGAGCTGACGACGGTCATCGTGTGGCGGGCGCGGGTGATGGCGACGTTCAGGCGGCGTTCTCCGCCGTCGTTGTTGAGCGGGCCGAAGGACATGGAGAGCCGGCCGTTGGCGGCCTTGCCGTAGCCGATGCTGAGGATGATGGCGTCGCGTTCGTCGCCCTGGACCTGTTCGAGGTTCTTGGTGAAGAAGCGGCGCCGGGCTCCGGCGTCGGGGCTGAAGAATTCCTGGAGTTCGGGGTGGTCTTGGAGGGCGTGGCGCAGCGCGAGGGTGATGCGGTCGGCGTGGCGTTGGCCCATGGTGATGACGCCGAGGCTGAGATGGGGGGTGTGGGTGGCGTGGTCGAGGGCGAGTTCGACGACGCGTTCGACTTCCTCGGGCACGGAGCCGCTCTGGCCGGGCTGGGCGTGGCCGTCGACGGCCTCCAGACGGATGGGGCTGGTGAGGGTGGTGCCGGGGAAGGTGACGAGCCGGTCGTCGTAGATGGTGTGGTTGGAGAAGGCGATCAGGCGTTCGTCGCGGCTGCGGTAGTGCCATTTCAGGGTGTGGACGTGGGGCAGGCGGCTGGAGAGCAGATCCAGCAGTGACTCGTAGGCGGCCGGGGGCGCAGCGTCGTCGAGGTCGTCGTCGGTGTCCTCTTGTGTGCCGCTGAGGACGCGCTGGAAGAAGGTGGTGGGCGGGAGTTGGTGGGGGTCTCCAGCGACGATGACCTGCCGTGCGCGCATGATGGAGGTCATCGCGTCGTGCGGCAGGACCTGGCTGGCTTCATCGAAGATGACGACGTCGAACAGGCGGGTGGCCGGCAGGACACGGCTCACGACGAGGGGTGACATGGCCCAGCACGGCTTGGCAGCCAGCAGCACGTCAGGGGCCTTCTCGACGAGCCTGCGCAACGGCAGGTGCCGGGACTTGCGGCGGGCCTGGGTGCGCACCAGGGTGTTCTGGTCGGGCTGGGCGTCACGGACCTTGCGGAGCCGGACGGCGACCTCGTAGCGGACACGGGCGGGGTTGCTGTCACGGTGGATGAGGTCGTTGAGGCGGAACTGCTCGACGACGTGGTCGTGTTCGAGGCGGGTGAAGGAGCGCAGGTAGGCGGAGCGCATGCGCGCCTCCTCCAGCACCGACGACCACCACAGGTAGTCGAAGATGGCCACCGCCGTGTCGGGGTCGGCGTCCGTGTGTGCCAGCTCGTCGAGGAGACCGCCAAGCCCGGCCGCTTCGAGACGGTCGGTGAGCTGGTTGAGTTCGGGCATGCGCAGCAGAGTGTCGCGGTCGCCGTCGAGGCGCTGAATGGTTTTGTCTACATCGTCGACGGGAGCGGTCTGCCAGCCGTCCCAGCGCACGCACAGGGCTATCGCGGCCAGACGGCTCTGCAGATCCGTGAACGCGGTCAGGGCGCGGGTGAGTCCGGGGACGGTCCAGGGGGTCGCATTGCCGCTCACGGACAGCGCCTGCCAGCGGGTGTGCTGGTCGGCCGCCTGGAGGAGGGCGGCGTGCAGCGCGGGGCGTTCGCGCAGACCGTCCTTGGTCAGGCCACGCGCCTTTTTGATCAGTTTCCGGCGGTTCCACCAGCTGATGTTCCGGTCGTGCTCCTTGCGCCAGGCGCGGCTCGCGGTGGCGGCGATGAGCTCGTCCAGGCCGGGGGCGAAGACGGCTGCTTCGAAGCGGGCCAGTGTCGCGGTGACGTCCTGCAGCAGGGTGAGCAGGGCCTGCCATCCCTGGAGGTCGTCGGCCGGGCGCAGGCCTGCGGTGTCCACCAGGTGGGCAAGGGTGTGGCGGGTGTCGCTCAGTGCTGTGCCGGTGAGCTGGTCGAGGCCGGCCACCACGGCGCGCAGTTCGTCCTCGGTGCGGGCCTGGGTGTGGGACCAGGGGGATTCGCCGCGGCGGATGGTCAGTCCTTTCTTGGCGACAAAAGTCCGCAGGTCCTGCTCTATCTGGCGATGGTGCTCGCCGTGGAGGTGGCGCAGTGCGGAGCCGCGCAGACGCAGGCGGGTGTGGTGGGCGGGCGGGCAGCCCATCAGGTGGGTGATCGCCTGGTGCGGGCTCACCTGCCAGGGAGTAAGCGGCTGGTGGAACTCCTGTATGTGCCGGAGGGTTTCCTCGCGGTAGTGGGCCAGGCCGGTGTGCAGGTCGGCCGGGCGGGGCGGAGCCTGCTGACCGGCGCGCTCCAGGGCGTCGTGGAGTTGCTGGGCGATCTGGCGGCGGCTGAGTTTGTTGCCGTGGAGGTCGAAGACCAGGCGGTCCAGGTCCACGGTGGCGAGGCTGTCGGTGACGGCTTCGATCGCGGCGCGTTTCTCGGCGACGAACAGGACGCGTTTGCCCTGGGCCGAGAAGGTGGCGATCAGGTTGGCGATGGTCTGGCTCTTGCCCGTGCCCGGCGGTCCTTCGATCACCAGGTGGGAGCCGGCCAGCGCGGCGCTGATGGCTTTTTGCTGGGAGGCATCCGCGTCGAGAACGAGGTACTCCGAGCGGGGCGGGATGTCGTCGGCGCCGGCTGGAGCGCGGGTGCCGGTGTCCTCGGCCAGGGCACGGTTTGCATCCCGGTCGCCGGCCAGGGCGGCGATGACCGGGTGGTCGGCCAGCAGGTCGGTGGCACCACGCAGGTCCTGGACCATGGGCAGCCGGTCGAAGCTGAAGACGCCCGCCACGATGCGTTCTTCCAGTTCGGCCGTCAGGTTGCTGCGGACGAGAACGGCCTCAAGGATCTCGTAGGCGAGGGGGATGCGGTCGGCCGGGTCCGCACATTCCTCCAGTGCGGTGGACACCTTGTCGGCGAGAGCTTCCGTGTCGCCGTCCATGCCGTACTGGCGGCTGAGCGCGTACAGCAGCACCGGATTGATCTCCGCCTCGCCGGCCGTCTCCAGGACGAAGTCGTTCTCGGACGCGGTGCGCGGCTGGATGACCAGAGGCTGCAGCAGCAGCGGGGCGCGCAATGCCGGCACAGGCGTATTGCCGCGCGTGGGCGGCGGGTCGACGCGCAACAGACCAAGAGCCAAGCGCCCGGCCTCGATGCCCTGCTCCTCATCCAGCTCCACCATCCTGCGGCGCAGGCTCCGTGCCCGGGTGCAGGCAGGACCATGGTCGGCGGCGCCGGGAAAGAGGCCCGCTAGGCGGGTCTTGCGTCCGGCCAGGAGCGAGGTCAGGGCCTGCGGGTTCGCGTCGGTCACATCCAGCGACGCAGTTTGGGTGTCCTTGAAGTGCAACAACGTGTTGTAGGGGCCGAAGTCGACCAAAGCATCGGCCCACTGCTGTGCTTCAGCGGCCACTTTCTCCCGACGGGCCTGCCGCACTATGGCATCCACGTCTCACCCCTTTCGAACCGGCTGCCGAACCCGGCCCGCCTCGGGCCGGAGCCGCCCCGCGTGAGGCGAACAGGCCAACGTACGAAGCTCAAGGCACTCTCAGGCAGGGGGAGTTGGAGCGCACGCGGGGCGTGAAAGAAGCACAAACGGCTCACTGGGAGCGCCCGGAAGACCGGGCTCCAGCCCCTTGCGGCCCGTCTCCGACTGATCCGTGGCAGGCAAGCAGACCTCCATTGGGACGGTCACAGATCCGGACCGGCCTCCTGCGGCGCGGCGTTGACGGAGACGCGAGACAGCCGCACTTCACGAAGCCTGGCCTGTCACAGCGGTCGTGGCACGTTCAGCCCCACCGACCGCCCCGCGCGGGTCCCCTCGGGCCGCTCCCCGCCTCCCAATCGCCAACACCGACTCCAGTACCGCCGGCGAGGATCCACTGCAGGTCTCCCGAGTCCGGGCAGGCCTGCCACGACCCCAGCAACCCTGTTGTCACCAACTGGTCTAGCGTGCTGAGCAGTTCGACTGCTGGCGCACCGCAGGCGCGCGCCATCTGGTCGAGGTCACCGAGGCCGGCGCGGGATTCCGGGTCGGTGTGCGCCGCGAGGTACACGCCCGCCAGTCGGGGCAACGGCTCGGCTGCCCCTGCTGCAGAAGAGGAGCCGACGCGCAGCGCCCAGTCCGCGGCACGCCGTCGGTCGGGGCAGGCTGAGGCTTGGCTGAGCAGTGTGACATCGAGTAGTTCAGCGACGATCTCGTTGGCTGCGTTCCCAGAGGCTGGACGCAGCCATCGCGCGTGCTCCAACTCGCGCCACGGACCCGAGGCGGTGCTGAGGCGGAGGCTGCGCAACACACCCCTGGGCAGCCGGACTTGCATTCTGGCGTTCATGCGGAGCGCGCACTGCAGCGCCAGCAGGTGCGCGGCGGCCGTGGTGTCCCCCGGGAGCGCGGTGGCGAGGTAGCTGAGCATTTCGCGGACCCGGATCCGTTCACCCGGGCCCTTGGGGTGGCGTCTGCCGCGTCGCCGGGCGGCTGTCGGCTGCTGAGGTGCGCGGGTGAGGACGGTGTCGGGTACGACGGCGGCCTGTGCTGTTGCTGCGGCGCAGGCGCTGCAGGCGTCGACGAGTCGCCATAGCCGTCCGCCGTGTTCGCATGCGAGGAGAAGGCGGATGGGGCCGGTGCAGCCGCGGTGGCGGGAGTGCCAGCGGCAGCCGCGTTCGCGGCATTGGCAGATCCGCAGGTGCGGGGGACGGAGGTCGCCGCGCGCGTGTCGTGCGAGGTGGGAGAGGGCGGCTGAGCGAGCGGAGGCTGCGGTGATGGGTGTGGTGCCGTGGGGGCAGTGCTGGCATACGAGGACGAGCCCGCTGGGGCGCGAGTGTAGTTCCACGGTCCAGGCGCGTGGCGTCGCTGGGCATGTTGTGCGCAGCCTCATGGGCGCGTGTTCCTCCTGTTGTTTGCGCGCCGGTCTCGTCGGGGCTGTGGGGCCGGCGGCCCACCGTAGTGCAGACCTCTGCCCTTTCGCTGAGGCGGCGACCTGCGGAAATAGGGCAGAGGTCTGCACTGACAGGGCAGGGGTCTGCACCGTCGGATGGACGGGTGACGATCTTGCCGCCCGATCCGGACCTCGACGCGCTGCGGTTGGAACTCGCGCGCCTGCGGGCCGCGCGCGGGTGGACCTATGACGAGCTCGCCGCCCGCAGCGGCCTGGCCAGACGCACCGTCATCGAGATTGAGCAGGGCCGCACCATCGGCACGCTGAAGACCTGGCACGCCCTCGCCCACGCCCTGGGCACCCCGTTCGACGAGCTCTTCGGCACGCTGTGCCGTGGGCACGACCTGCCCGGGCCCAGCGGGGACTGACACCCCGTCCGAGCGGCCGCCGCGGATCACCCGAACCGGCGAGAGCGCATCGAACATGCGACCGCACATTCGCACTCCAGTCGCATCTCGTGCGGCCGGGCGGGCGATCCGGCCCCACCACTGCCGCGGATGCGGCGTGTTGGCTGGCAGGTTCGCGCGCATGCGCTCCACACCTCCCTCCCCCCGCCACTGGGACGGCAGTCCGGTCCTCGCCCATCGCGTGCGCCGCTCCCTGCAGATCACCCCCGACGGCGTCAGCCGGCTGTTGCGCTGCGGCCAGAGCGACCGGTGCCGCGAGTGCGGCAACCGGATCGAGTGGTACCACCGCAGCAATCACCGACCGGTCCGTCTCCATCCGCACGAACTGCCGGCCGCCCGGTGCCCGCAGCCTGCCGCTGGCATGTCAGCTCCGGCGTTGCCCACCCGGCCGGGGACGGCAGCAGCTGGTGCCGTCTGCCGCACGCCGTCGTCTGTCCCGCCCGAGACACTCCCCCGTCCCCCTGCGAGCTGGCCGGGCTGCGCCGGTCGCTGGCCGTGCGTTCCCGCCGCCTGATCGACTCCGGTGTCTTCACCCCTCCCCCGGCCTCGCCGGACAGCATGGCGCCCCAGCCGGCCGTCTGCCGTCCGGCCCGGCCCATCGTGCAGCTGCTGTACGTCCGCTATCTCGCGTCCCGGCCGGTGGATGAGATCCAGTGTGTCGCCCAGACCCGGCGCCGCCACCGCTGCGCCACCCCGCTGCTGACCCCCGATGCCATGGGCGGCACCTGGAGGCTGGTGCCCGCCACCGCGACGAGCGGTCAACTGGCCCTGCCCGCTGAGGTCATGGCGGTCTACGATCTCGGCCGCGTTCCCTACGCCGAGCAGCTGCGCTGGCGCGCCCAGCGCTGCCCGCAGCACGCAGCCTCGCCCACGGCCGCCGACCTGGCGGTGGCCGAGTGGGAGCCCTTCGACCCGCTGCGCCATCACGAGCACATCCACGGCCGCCTGCCCGCCCCCGCCCGGCGCCCCGGGTCTGCGGGCCGCGCTCGGCAGGGGGCCCGGCCGTGACGCCGCACCACGCCGTCGAGATCACCCTGACCAGACCCGCCACCCCCGGCGAACTCCGGCATGCGCGCGGCGGCGTGCCCCTGGCCGCAAACGCGGACCGTACCCGGCTGATGGCGGTTCATGGCGCGCGCAGCCCCGGCGGCGTCCTGCATACCCTGCGGCACCGGCTGGACGCGCTGCTGCCCATCGACGTCCTGAGCACGCACTACCCCGACCAGCACGGTCAGATCCTGCTCAACGTCGCCCTCAGCCACACAGCCGACAGGGCACTGCGCCGGGACGCGGCCGTCGTGGGACAGCGGCCCGAGGACCTGCTCCGCCGGCGCGTGACCGCGGCCCTCACCCGGGAGGAGCAGGAACGCGCCCGGCGTCTGGAGAACCGGCTCAAGAGCCTGCTCGCCCACCACACGCCCGACGAAGTACTGGCCTGCGTGGTCGGCCTGCGGTACGGCCGTCAGCACCGGCCCACCCGCACAGCGCCGTAGCTCCTCCTCCCCCGCAACGCCCCGGCACAGGGGTTGCAGACGCCTCTCCTTCCGTTCCTCGATCCCTTTCATCGGAGCCCTTGTTGCACACGCCCACCGACGAACAGGCCCATGCCGTCGATGCCTTCCGGGCCGGTCACCATCTCGTCCTGCAGGCCGGCGCCGGGACGGGGAAGACCAGCACGCTCGGCCTGCTCGCCGACAGCACCTGCCGCCGCGGCCGCTACCTCGCCTTCAACAAGGACATCGCCCGGGATGCCGCCACCCGCTTCCCGCGCACGGTGCTGTGCAAGACCGCCCACGCCACGGCCTACGCCGCCCTCGGCCACCGCTTCACGAACCGGCTCAACAGCCCCCGCCAGCCCGCATGGAAGACCGGCCAGGCACTCGGCATCACCCGCCCGGTCCGCATCGGTGATCACGAGATCAGCCCCCGGGCGCTCTCCCACTCCGTGCTGCGCACCGTGACCCACTACTGCTACTCCGCCGACCGCACCCTGGCCCGCCACCACGTGCCGCGCCTGCGCGGCCTGGACACACCCGCCGGGCACACCCAACTCGCCCACCAGGTACTGCCGTTCGCTCTCAAAGCCTGGGACGACCTGCACAACCCCGAGCGGGGCGTGGTCCGCTTCGAACACGACCACTACCTGAAAATGTGGGCCCTCACCGAGCCCACGATCGAAGCCGACTTCCTCTTCCTCGACGAGGCCCAGGACACCAACCCGGTCCTCGAGGAGGTCTTCGCCGCCCAGCGCGGCCACGCCCAGCTCGTCATGGTCGGCGACTCCGCCCAGGCCATCTACGGCTGGCGCGGCGCCCGCGACGTGATGGCCGGCTTCGACGCCACTCCCCTCACCCTGACCCGCTCCTTCCGTTTCGGCCCCCCGATCGCCGAAGAGGCCAACCGCTGGCTCACGCTCGCCGACGCGCCCATCCGCCTCACCGGCACCGACACCATCGCAACCGAAGTCGGCAGCCTCGACCGGCCGGACGCGGTGCTGTGCCGCACCAACATCGGCGCGATGGCCGAAGTTATGCGCCTGCTCGCCGCCGGCCACCGCGTCGCCCTCACCCGGGGAGGACAGCAGCTCGCCTCGCTGGCCCTCGCGGCCCGCGACCTCAAAGACGGCCGCCGCACCACCCACCCCGAACTCGTCCTCTTCCCCTCCTGGGGCGAAGTCCAGGACTACGCCGCCTACGATCCTGCCGGTCGTGACCTGCAGCCCTTCGTCGACCTCGTCGACACCCACGGCCCCGACGCCATCCTCACCGCCGTCGACCAACTCTCTGACGAGGCCCACGCCGACGTGACCGTCTCCACCGCCCACACCGCCAAAGGCCGCGAATGGCCCACCGTCCAGATCGGCAACGACTTCCCACCGCCCAGAGACACCGACCAGCACGATGCCGAAGGACACCCCATCCCGGAACCCGTCAACGACACCGACGCCCGCCTCGCCTACGTCGCCGTCACCCGCGCCCGACAGCACCTCGACCTCGGCGGCCTCTCATGGATCAACACCCACCCCGCCGCACCGCGCTTGGCCTACAGCAACCAACACCCAGCTTTCCGGCGCACGAGCCGGTCTCATGAGGCGCCGCACGCTTCTCTGTACAGACCGTGAACTGTTTGATCAGTCAATAGTCAGCTGCGCGGACAGCAGCTCTCTGCCCCGCACCACACATGCACACCGGCCCACAAGCCCGTCCTGCCTGTCGCAATCTCAGCCTGCAGCAGAGAACAACCCAGGCTCGTCATGCGTACTATCGCTAGACACAACTGTGCGGCAGTAACTGCTACTGCTCACATGGCACCAGGTGAAACAGCACACACGTTAGATTTTGCATACGCCGCGAGCTCGCTGCTTGCTGGCCGTAGCACCCAGGAAGGGTGTGAGCACGATGTCCGAAACCACTGCCGAAACCACCGAGTTGGCCTCACAGTACAGCGCGCAGGTGGCGGGGGACCTTGAACGCAACCTCAAGGAGCAAGACCGTCTCAGCGGTGAAATCGATGCGCTCCAGGCGCAGTTGGCCGCCCTGCGGCACGACCACTCCGTCCTGGTGAACATCCAGCAGGCCCTCGGCATCACGGCGGTGCCCGCGGCCCCTGCAGCCGAACCCGTCGCGACGGTGCCTGCTCCCCGCAAGAAGCGAGCAGCCGCGACAAGCAAGGGCAAGCAGACGAAGGTCGAGAAGCCCGCCGCACCGGCCCGGAAACGAACCGGCAAGAAGAGCCCTGCCAAGACGCCGGCCGCCTCGTCGACCACGCCCACGCTCGTCGACCTCGTGCGCGAACATCTGGCAGGCCAGAGCGAACCCCGTTCTGCCACCGAAATCAGCGCCGCACTGGGACAGCAGCACCCCGAGCGCGCCGTCAAGACGACCGTGGTCCGCACGACGCTCGAGGGGCTCGTGGCCAGGAATCAGGCCCAGCGCACCAAGCAGGGTGCGTCCGTCTTCTACACCGCCCCCGAGGTGGCTGAGCCGGCTGCCCACAGTGAGCAGCCCGAGCAGCAGTCCGACTGACAACGCCTGGAGGGCTAGCGCCCCATGCATCCGTTGCGCTCCTGCGGCCGGTTGGGCATCACCCTTTGCCGCGGCGCGTCGCAGCAGCGCCCACGGCACCCCTGTGCAGGGCGCGGCAGGTCCCTGCCGTCAGGCCGCATGGGAGGCGGCGGGCCGGGGGCTGAGGTGCCGTACGGCCTGGCGGCGGGCTGTGGTCGCCGATAGGACCAGGTAGCGGACCTTGCTCGCGTCCAGTCCCATCACGGCGGCAGCGGCTGCGCTGGTGTAACCGAGCCGGCAGTGCAGGACCAGCGCGTCGTACTGCTGCGCTGGGCAGGCATCGAGCGTGATCGGAGCAGGCGCAGCGGTCTGCACGCGGGTGCGCAGCAGTGCCCAGGCCCGGGCAGGTGGGTTGGGGTTGCTGACGATGTCGCACCAGCCGACCGCGAGTTCGCCCAGGACGCTGCACACCAGGCGGTGGGCCTGTGTGGGTGGCAGGTGGGCGCGGGCGTAGTCGAGGTAGCTGTCGCGGTTGAGGGCGCAGAAGGCCTCGAAGGCGGGCGGCAGCGCCGGGGTCAGGCTGGCTGGCTCGCGCGGCAGGCTGCTGGTACGGGGGCGTGGGATACGGGCTGGAGCGGCGGGGGGGCAGGTGGACTGGCGCGTGGCGTGTGTGGTCATCCGATCACCTCGGTGACGGGGCCGGCCGTGCTGGGCAGCGGGCCGGCCAGGGCGGCGCATGCGGCGTTCCAGAGGGGCCGAAGCGGCTGCGCTTCGGCGTTGAGGGCGTGAGCGAGTTCCTCGACGTCTTCCCAGGCGGGCAGGGCGGTGCCGTCGAGCATGCCGGTGATGGCATGCGGTGTCAGGTGGGTGTGCTCGCCGAGTTCGTCGGTGCGGGGCCGGGCGGCGGCCAGGTGCAGGCCGCGCAGGGCGGCCGGCAGGCTCTGGCGCTGGGTGGGGGCTTGTCCGCGGGCGGCCGCCCACAGCGGCTGGATCTCCGCCGGGTCTCCCCCGCAGGCGAGGGTGAGCAGACGGGCCACCTTCCATGACGGGCAGCGCTCGCCGTTTAGGACGCGTGAGACGTAGGAGGCGGACACGTCGGTGTCCTCGGCCAGCTCGCGCAGGGTCTTGCCGCTGAGGCGCTGCAGATGGGACAGAGCGCGGGTGAGCACGGCGGCCGGGCCGGTCGGGTGACGGTCGGGGTCTCTGGCCCGGGAGGGAGTCATTTCTCCCCTGCTGGAGGCCGGGCGGCGCTGGCCGGGGAGGCGGGTCGTGGAGACCGTGCGCGGTGCCGAGGTGGGCGGCGGGGCGGCGGCCTGACGGGGGAGGCGGACTCGTGTCCGGGTGCGTAGTGGGCGGCTGTCCATGCGGCGGCGTACGGCGTCGGCGGAGAGCTTGCGGGTGAGCTGCTCCGGGGGCAGGCCCAGGCACTGGGCGATGTCGGCGTTCTTCTGCCGCTGGTCGCGCGCCTGTTGGATCAGGACTGCCTTGAGGTCTTCCAGATCGCCTTCTACGACGCGCAGCAGGGTCAGGGCTGCCAGCGGCTGCTGTGCATGGGTTAAGCGCAGCATGTGGGTGATCACTCGGGCCAGGTCGTCGGCGACCTGGTCGGCGAACTCGTTGTGCGCGAGCGCGTCGGGGGTGGGCGACTTCTCGCGGGCCCTGCGGTAGGCACGACCGCAGGCGTCGCTGCAGTAATGGCGCGGCCGTCCGGAGCCGGCGCTGCGGCCGATCGGATTGCCGCAGCCGGGGTTGAGGCAGTGGGCGGGGCCAGGGTCTTTGGGCGTCATGACAGGGGTCATCCCTTCCTCGAAGGTGCTACCGGGGACGAAGGGCGTGCGGAAATGGGGAGATTCGACAGAAGCCGTCAGTGCCTGTTTCTCCCTCATCCGCGACCGGGCGGGCGCGGATGCCGCAGGCCTGGTGTCCGCCGCCCGGCAGTGATGGCTGTCCGGGCGGCGGACACGTGTTCGTCAGGCGGTGCGAAGGCGCCGGTAGCGCAGGTGCGAGCGACGTGTTGCGGCCAGCAGCATGCAGACCGCCGCTACAGCGAGCTCATACATCTCGGGCCGCAAGACCAGCACGATGCCAAGGACGGGGGCGGCAATGAACGCCCCTACCTGCATGTTGACTTCCCTGTCACGCAGCTCGCGGGTTTCAACCGCGGCCTGCTGCGGGATGTTACGGTCGAACCGCTTGGGCCGGCTCAGATCCAGTGAACGGCCGAAGACGGAGATTCGGTCAGGGGGCATTCCAACTCCTTGGTCGAAGCAGAGAGTTGAGTTGGGCCCCGGTCTGGTATCCCGCCGTGCCGGGGCTCACTCGTGCGTTGGGGGGACGCTACATGCTCACTCAAACGAATGCCTACCACTACGGTACGTAAATGACATCGCTGCGGTATCCGACGTCCCTGCACGCGCATAACGGTCATCGCTGGACACAGCACGATCAGAATCGGTCCCCAGCGCCCCCGGAACACTCAACCTCACATCCGGTACAACACAACGACCGAAGGACACGGCGATCCCGCCTGTCTCACGCGCAGTAACCGGCAGCCATCCGACCGCCTCACAGATCAGGGAAGTCCGGCGCTCCCTCACCGCCTCTGCCACCCGACGGTGGCCGCCTACCGCGGGCTGCTGTGCGCCACGGGCTGCTCCAACGGGCGACACCCTGGAGCAGGACCGGGAAGGCTCACCGGGTTGGTTAGGCCGTGTTGGCGCGAGGGCGTCCTCCCCGTCGGATTGCCCGCCCGGCCAGCTGAGTCCCCGTGATTTCTAATCGCCACTACCCACCGCGGTATTACGCTCCGGGGATGAACGGTGACCATGCGGATCCGCCAGGCCGGCGGGCAGCTTCGGGCTGTGGACGGCTGGGGCTGCTTCCGATCGGCTGGGCTCTTGCGTTGACCATCGTCGTAGCGCTGCTCATGCTGACCGGGGCAACGCTCATCGGAGGCGCCCTGCTCGGGTTCCGCGAGATCAAGAGAGAACCTCGGGTGTCGGCGGGCACCTTGTTCGATCTTCTGAAGGTCAGCTTCGCTCTGGTAGCAGGGGCGGGCGGGCTCGTGGCGCTTGTCATGGCCTATCGGCGACAGCGGCTCGCCGAGTACGCCCACGAACTTGACCAGTCCAAAGAAGATCGTGAACGTAGCCGGGTGTTCAATGAGCGGTTCAGCTCAGCTGCGGGACAACTCGGACACGAACAAGCCGCGGTACGCCTGGCCGGAGTGTACGCAATGGCCGGCCTCGCAGACGACTGGCAAGCCCATCGGCAGACCTGCATCGATGTGCTGTGTGCCTACCTGCGCATGCCGTACCCGCCCGCGCCAGCCGACACCTCCCCTGAGTACATCGGCTGGCTTCACTCCCGGGAGGTCCGCCACACCGTCATACGTGTCATCACCGCCCACCTTCGGGACGACGCAGTCGTTTCATGGTGCGGACACGATTTCGACTTCACCGGAACCGTCTTTGACGGCGGCGACTTCACTCACGCAAGGTTCACTGGTGGCACGGTCATCTTCGAGCGCGCCAAGTTTTCCAGCGGGGAGGTTGCCTTCCACGACGCTAGCTTCGCTGGTGGCGTTGTGGGTTTCTGGGCTGCAGAGTTCCAAGGCGGTCGGGTCTACTTTCCCGACGCAACGTTCAGCGGCGGCACCGTCTCCTTCGAGGAAGCCAAGTTCGTCGCTGGTCTGGTCTGTTTCGACCGCGCCAAGTTTGTCGGTGGCCGGGTCCACTTCCGCGCTGCTGAATTTGTCGGTGGTGAGGTCAACTTCCTTGACATCATGGACTGGTCCAGGCCGCCGGAGTTCGATCCCGACCAGCCGCCTGCCGGCGTGCTGATCACGCACCATCCGGGCACTGCCTAACACTTCGACTCGGAGGGTCGCCGGGTTGTTGGGTCAGGCCATGTTCGTGAGGGGGCGAAGGCCCCAGCGGATGCTTCTCTCTGTGGATGCGAGCGCGTTCCTTGCGATCGGCGGCCAGGACGTCGCGGTGGCGGGCGTCGGCGTTGCGCCAGCGCAGTTAGGCGTGCAGGACTCGGGTCTGCACGGTGTGCCAACCTTGAGAGGGGCGCTGGCCCATTGCAACGTATGAGGGCTCCGCAGGCCGTCTCGGCTCATCTCGAGCCGTATCGGCGGGCCTTCTCGACCGCCAGCGGCTTCGTTGCACCAAGTCAGGTGCCGTGCCGCGTCGATCAGAGCTACAGTGCCCTCACCTTGGGGGGAGGGCAGTGTGCGCGGTCTGCTGCGACGAGCCGTGTTGTTGGGGATGTTGGTGCTCATCGTGGTCCTGAGCGGATTCGTGCTGGACCTTCAGCAGATAGCCGCCCCCAGGCCTGCTGTCAGCAACGACGTGTGCCGGCCCTCACCCATCATCAATGAATCGAACACGGCCGGAACCTGCCGCTGGGGCCATGGGAAGCCGTATCCCGTCCACATCGACATCCAGGAGGCGGACGACGGGTCCTTCCGGGTCAAAGCCTCGGTGTCCTTGCCCGCCAGCAGCTCAACGGTCAGGCGCGTAGTGGGCGGCGAGGCTGCAGCGGATCCGGTCTCGTTCGCCGACCAGGTGTTCGGCTTCATCGGGCGCGACAACTACGTACTGGCATGGACGGCTCCCGTCGTCACCATCACGGACCGCAAGGCAGGCGCAGACTCGGCCGGGCAACGCGTCACCGTCACCACTACGGGCACGGACCGTCTTCTTCCCGCGCCCTCGTCCCGTCTGACGCTCTCCGGCGATGGCAGCTCGTCCACCGGCACCGTGACGGTGACGACCCAGCACAGAGTGATCACCGGACGGAGCGGCCTGACTCCTTCGCGGCAAGATGCCCGGCACCTCACAGCACGGCCCGGTGATCGTGGCTGGAAGGTTGTCGCGGCACCTGGCTCGCCGGTTCAGCCCGGCGACGGCCTGGCCTCGGGGCTAAAGGCACCGTCGTGGTGGACAGGAACTGTGCAGGTCCTGTCGAGTGCGTGGCAGGCCCTGCGCGATGCAACACCGGCACTCCTTGCCGCGGTGCCCTGGGCCGTGCTGCTGCTCATGGGACGGGCAGGGCCCAGCCGGCCAGCGTGGCGGCACTTTCTCGCCCTGACAGGCCTCCTGCTCACCTGGCACCTCGCCCTGACCCTCGCGCAGGCCACCCAGCAGGTGGACAACAAACTGAGCGACGTCCTCATCAACCCGGCGATCCGGCATCTCGAAGGTGCGCTCCACTGGAACCCGATGTCCTACGTGTCCGAGGCTGGCAGCCTCGTCATATTGATCGCAGGACTTCTGAGCGTGCTGCCGACGGCGGCACGAGGCGCATCCTTCAGCGATACGACGCGGCCGCGCCCGGCATACTGGGGCGCGCGGATCATGGCTGCTGCAGCCGGGGCGACGGCGTGCTTCTACTCCGGGATTCTCATCGAGCTCCAACAGCCGGCCCGCACGCCCTCACGGTCGCTCGTCCTGGTGCAACTGGGCACGCTCGTCCTGCTCGGGCTCGGCGCCTGGGCGGGGGCACGGCTGTGGCACAAGCTGCGCCGCAGGGGCGGTCCGTCCATGCCCGCGCTGGGCTTCCTGATCGCCGTCGCCATCATCCTCAATACGATTGCACCCCTGAGGAATTTCGGCGGATACCTTCCGTGGCTGATGCGTTGGGGTGTTGTACTGGGCACCGGAGCTGCGGCACTGCTGGTTCTCGTACAGCTCACGGCACGGGAACTGAACCAGCTCAGGACGCCGGAGCCAGTAGGGCACGGTCTGCCGCGCTGGGCCTGGCCCATACTCACGCTCTGCGCGCTGGCTCTCGTCGTGCCCTGGGACCTGCGCACGGACGCGGGTCAGGGCTGGTTCCACCTGCTGAACTTCGCCCAGGCCCTGGACGGTCTGCTCGCTCCGCTGGCCGTCCTGTCCGGAATCATCGCTCTGCGCAGCCTGGGCGACGCTCCGGTGACAAGCACAGGGGCGTTGCGCCGTCACCTCGTCATGGGCCGGGTGACGGCCTTCCTCGTACTAACGAGCTCCTACACGTTCTTCCACACCGCGTCCGTGTGGGCGCTGGGCGCGGCCGCTGCGAGCGTCTGGATGCTGTTGCCTGCCAACAGTGTTTCCCTCGCCGTTCACGCGCTGGGGCAGGGTGCGAATGACCGGCAACGGGCCATGTCCATCACCGTGGCTGCCGGCGCCGCCCGCCGCCAGCTGCCGGGGGCCCGCAAGATTCAGCGAGACCATGACGGCACCGCAGAAGACGCCAGAAAAAACGCCCGCCGTATCCGCACGCTCGAGCTGGTTGCCACGCAGGACCGGCACGTGCGCCGGCGTTCTCATCAGCCACAACCGACCGCACAGCAGGCCGCGTTCGGGTCATTCGTCAGCCGCCGCCCCTGGTCCCGTGCAAAGTCCTGCGCCCTGGCCGGCGGGCTGATCGGGCTGCCCTGGACCATCCTCGACCTCGTCGGCTCGGCCGACCTGCATCCCGGAGGCCCGTACCCTCTGCTCACCGCGGTGGGGACGCTGCTGCCCGCGCTGCTGCGCTGGGCCGGGTACGGCTTTCTGTTCGGCTACTTCTACCCGCTGCTGCGGGGAAGCACCGGACTGGCCAAGGCCCTGTGGCTGTCGGCTGCCGCCGTGGGACCGACCTTGCTCGATCTGCTCCTGACCCCGGCGTCGGTCCCTGTCTGGACCCGCATGGTGGTCTCCGTGCTGCAACTGGCAACCTTCGCCATGACGTTGGGCCTGTGGTCGGACCAACAAGTACTGGCCCAGCACTCCTACCATCTTTCGCGGCTGGCCGACGTCCACAACCTCGGCTCCCTGACGACCTGGGCCTCCACCGTCACGGCAGCCTTCGGCGCCGGGATCGCTGCACTGCTGCTTGTCGGAGCTCAGCCGTTCGTCACCGGATTGGTGCAGCCTCCGTCCCTGCCCACTCCCCCGCCCACGGCGCCGTCAACCGGCTCCGCGTCGTAGGCACTGGGATCCGGCAAGTTGGGGCTCCTGAGGGACGCCCCTGGGTGAGCAGGGCCCAGCGGCGCAGGTTGCCCTGGCCGTGGGTCTGCCCGGTGGAGCCGAGTCAACCGGCCTGTATGGTGCGCTGGTTGTGGCGGGCTGGTCCTTCGACGCTGCCGGCCGCTCCCCCACGGTTACGGCCACCGGGCCTGGGACATCGCCGCGTTCGTGTCGGTACGGCGCCGCCAGGCTCCGATGACGGTGCGGTGCGTCCGGGGGCCGGGGCATGGAGGTGGGAACGCGTCAGTCGGTGTGCCGTTGGGTGGGGTCGAGGCGGCTGAGGACGGCCCGCACGAGGTCCCGACTATAGGCAGGAAGCGGTGCGGCCGCGCCGTGTGGAGCGGGCGGCTGCGAGGGACTCGCGCTGCCGGGGCCCTGCTTGTTCATATCGGTGGCGCCGTGCTCTTCCCTGAGCAGGTAGGTGATTTTGGCCCACTGGCGGAAGTTGCCGTGGCAGGCGACGTCGTCGATCCACAGCAGTTCGTCTGCGGGTACGTCCGCCCACAGCGGGTGGTACTCGGGGATGACGGTGAGGACTTCGGTGGTCGTGAGGGGCTTGTATCGCTGCCAGATGAGGATGCGGGAGTCGAGTGCAGGACGGTTCTTGATCTTCTGGTAGCAGGTTTCGGCTCCGACCAGGATGACGGCGAGGCGGGTGTCCTCGTCGTCCCAGAGTTCGCGGATGAATTCGAAGGCTCGGGTGTCCAGCCACTGGGCTTCGTCGACGACCAGGACGCGCGGGGTCTCCGACAAGGCTTCCTTGAGCAGGGTTTCGCAGCGGGTGCTGTTGAGGGGGGCTTCGCCGGGCAGGTCGAGCTTCTTGTACAGGGCAGCGCGCAGGGCCTGGATTTTGGCGGAGCCGACTTTGATGCGCAGGGTGGTGTGGGGGGCGAGGTCGTCGAGGTGGCTGTTGACGGCGAAGGTCTTGCCCAGGCCGACGCCGCCGTGGATGCACATGATGGCGCCCTTGCCGGCGTCGGCTTTGAGGGTGGTGACGAGGTTGGCGTAGGTCTCTGCGCTGGCGTTGGTCAGCATGGCGCGGGCGCCGGGCAGCCCCATGTAGTGGTAGTTGGGGCCGGTGGCCGGTTGGCCTTCTGGCATGGTCGGGTGAGTCACTCGGTGTCCTGGGGCTTGGGGTCGGAGAGGGGCTTGGTCCAGCGAGTGGAGTCGGGCTTGGGCCGGTTGAGAAGGTCGGGCCGGGCCTCGGCGCGCAGGTCTGCCTCCGGGGTCTGCAACTGGCGAAGCTCTGCGCTTGCTTGGCTGGCGGTAAGCCGGTTGAGGAGCTCCGGCGGCGCGGCGACGCTGGTGGCGGCGTAGCGGGGGTTGGCGTTCTTGCGGGCCCGGACGGCTTTGGCCGCGTAGCGGTCGGCTTCACGCCGGCGGGCGTTGCGCAGTGCGCGGGCCTGGCGGGGGCTCATCTCGTCGCTGCGGAAGGCGGGGCCGCGGTACGTGAGGGTGTCGGCGTCGTAGAGCTCGACGCGGTGGTAGTGGTGGGGTTCGTGGCGCAGGCGGACCATCTCGCCGGCGCTGCCGTGGCCGTGCATCCACTCACCGACGTAGTAGGCGCTCTTCCAGCGGACGCCCTTGCTGGTGATTTTCAGGGGCGGACCGCCGTCGTTGAGGGTGTAGGTGTGCAGGTCGGCGGGGTCGAGGGTGTCGATGGGGGTGAGGTCTGCGTGCCAGGCCTGGGCGGGGGTGCGCCGGTAGAGGCGGGCGATGGTGTGGTCGTTGTTCCACCAGTCCACCCAGTTCAGGACGACGGTGATGAAGGTTTCGTAGTCGAGGAGTTCGTCCAAAGCCCACAGGGGCTGGCCGCGGCGGTCGCGGCGGCTTCGGGGGGTGTGGGCGTAGCCGGGCAGGCCCTTGAACAGCATGTGCTTGGCGGCCCCGTTGATGGCTTCGACGGTGCCTTTGAGGTGGGGGCTGTAGGGCGGCAGGACGATCAGTTCGGTACCGAACTTCTGGAATGCCTCGCCCACGCACCTGCCCAGGAAGTCGCGGCCGCGGTCGGTGCGGATCTTGCGGGGGATGCCGCCGAAGGGCCGGTGGTGATCAGTGCAGAGGATGGCGTCGCGGGCCGCGGCGAGGATGGCGTCCTGGCTGGGCTGGTGGGGGGTGATGGCCAGGCCGCAGATGACGGCGGTGGCGTGGTCGACGAACCAGGTGATCCAGGGTTTGCAGCGGCGGCCGTCGACGTTGACGAAGACGCTGGCTTCGACGTGGTCCGTCTCCCAGACGTCGTTGCGGTTGCCGTGCGGGCGCAGGGCGTGGACGTCGTGGCGGCGGCGTGCTGCTTCGCCTCCCTTGAGGGCGGCGCGTTGCCCGGGGCTGAGTTCGCGGTTCACGGCGCGGTAGAAGGTGGCCTGGGAGGCCCGGGGCGGGGTGCCGAGGTGGCCGTCGGCGACGAGCGCAAGGTAGGCGCTCGCGATGTTGCCGTTCCATTGGGCCAGGGCGTCGTGCATGGCCCGGGTGAGGGTGAAGTGGCGGCGGCCTTGGGGGATGTAGGTGCCGTTGTGGGTGTCGGCGTTGTCCATCCAGCGGCGCACGGTGCGCCAGTGGACGGTGAAGGCGGCGGCGACGGTGCGCACGTCGTGGTGGGTCAGGCGCTCGGCGTCGCGCAGGCGTAGCAGGCGGCGGACTGCGGCGGCGCGTAGGGAGGTGGTGTCGTAGGGGCCGTCGGGTGAGGGCGTGGCGGGCACGGGCGTCGGATCCTCCTGAAGGGGGGTCGACCGGGTGGCTGGTCAGGCGGGAGCGAGGGAGAGCAGACCGGCTCCGTAGGGCTTGCCGCGGCCGATGCCGGTGAGCAGGGCATGCCGCAGCAGGTCGGGGTCGGTGACGGTGGCCAGGCCGTCGAAGCGGGTCAGCGCGTGCCGGGGGCCGGGGTCACTGCCGGTGGTGCCGGGCTTGGTGGCGGGGCGAGGGCGGCGGAAACGGGCTGGGGTGGTGTCGGTACTGGTCAGGGCGAGGCCGGCCTGGTGGGCGCGGCGCTGCCACCAGGCGAGGGCGTCATCGCCGTAGAGGGCGATGACTTTCTTGCCCTGTTTGTTGTCGACGGGCTGGTGGCCGTCGAGGACGCGGCGGGCGGCACTGGCGTTGGCGGTGATGCGGTAGCGCACCGCTCGGCCTGGGGTGAGGGCCTGAAACATGGGATGCAGGGTTCGGGTTTCGGCGCTGCCGTAGCGCTGGGGCAGGCGGGTGAGGTCGGGCGGCTGGTGGGACTGGATGAGGAGGGTGGGCGGGGTGTCGTCGGTGGCGTCTTCCAGGCGGAAGAGCAGGCCGGCCTTTTGCCGGGGGTTGTCGCCGAGGTCGTCGGGGGCCAGGAGCATCACGGTCTTGTGCAGGCTGACGGTGTCGGTCAGGTCGCGGCGGACTTCTTTGCTGCGGCGGTTGAGGCGGATCCGGGTCAGTGTCGCCGTGGCGGCGAGCGTCTCGAGTGTGCTGGTCACAGGGGGGTGTCCTGGTCGATGTAGGCGGCCAGCGCGGTGAGCGCGGGCGGCGGGGTGTGCAGGGCGGCGGGCAGGGGTTCGGTGGTGCGCCAGACGTGGCGGGTGTGGTGGAAGCGCCGGGTGGGGGTGAAGTCGGCGGGTACGTCGGCGACTTCACGGTGGGAGGGGGCGGCGGGCACGTGCTCGGGCTGTCGTTCCCAGATGAAGTCCACCGGAACGGTGGCCTGTTCGGGGTGCGGCGGGGTGGCCAGGCTGAGCGGGACATGGCGAAGGAGTTGGCCGACGGGGTCGGGGTGTGGGCCGCGCAGGACGAGGGGTTCGTCGGGGATGCAGGCGCGTCGGCCCAGGTAGGGGCCGAAGGCGGGCTGTTCGAGCCGTTGGATGAGGTGTTCCAGGAGCGGGTCGGGGCCTTGGACGGCGAGGGTGAAGACGGCGTCGGCGAGGTAGACGCGCTTGCTGATGAGGGTGGACTTGTTCTGGGCGCGGTAGTCGCCGGCGCTGGTGCGCAGGCCTTGCTTGTGAGGGCGGCCGCCGCCGGCGGTGTGGTAGTCGGTGTGGTGGGTGCCAGGGCGGTCAATGCGGACGGTGAATTCCAGGTCCGTGTAGGGGCTTTTCCCGGTGTCCGGGTCGGGGGCGAGGGCTTCTTCGCGCGGGCGTCCGTCGGCGGCGGCGAACAGGCCGATGAGGGCTGAGCGGGTGGGGAAGGGGAGGGTGTCGCGGTAGTGGAAGGCGGCGTGTTCTCCGAAGGACATCAGCGGGGCGGCCAGACGCAGCAGGATGCCGTTCATGCGGCTGCCCGGGCCGGGGAGGGCTGGGCGGCGGTCTGGGTGAGGGCGTCGGTCAGGTCGTCGAAGCTGGCGTGTGCGGTGCCGAGGTGGTCGACGGGTGTGCCGTGCGCGGTGGCGTAGCCGGAGCCGATCAGGCGTCGGGTGCCCAGCAGCCGGTTCAGGGCGCCGGCGTGCTGGGACAGGGCCTGAACGGCGGCGGTGGTGTAGCCGCCGCCGGGGGCCTTTTTGACAGGCTGTTCGAAGGCGGCGGCGAAGGAGACGGGGCGGCGGTCGCGTACCGCGTAGTGCACCAGGGAGGGGTAGGTGTGCGGGGCGGTGGACGTCTTCTTCGCGCCGGGCATGACGTCGATGAACGCCTCGGCGAACAGTTCCAGCAGGTGCAGGGCCTGGTCGTGGTCGCCGCCCAGGTTGCGGGTCAGTTCGGTGAGGTTGACGGTGGCGTAGCGGTAGAGCAGGCCGGTGGTGAAGAAGCTGGTCTGCAGGTGCGCGCTGCCCACCTCGTGGGGCAGTGACCAGTCCTCTACGGCGGTGAAGTAGTCGGGTTGCTGGCTGCTTTGATGGACGGAGAAGGCGTGTGCCATCTGCACGGCGCCGTCGACCTGGGCGTCGGGTACTTCGGCGAGCATGCGGCCGAAGAGATTGATGGTGGCGGTGCGCCTGCGGATGAGGGCGGCGACGGTGGGCGTGGGCAGGACGGGCTGCGGCTTCTCCTTCTTTTGATTCTTGCGGGTGCCCTTGGTCTCGGTTTTCGCCTCCTTTGCCCTTTCCGCCTGCTCCGCCTTCTCCTTGGCGAGGGCTTCTTCCAGCTGCGGGCGGTGTTCGGCGCACAGGTCGGTGAGGTCATCGAGCACGGTGCGCGGCAAGTAGAGGGTGACCGAGGTGATGCCTCGGTCTTCCTCGGTCTTCAGTCCCTCCCTGGTGGCGGAGCGTACGATCTGCGCTCCGGCGAAGGCCGCCAGGTCGGTGGGCCAGCCGCCTGCACGCAGGGCGTCGGCGACGCGCAGGGGCAGCATGCGGGTGCGGGCGGCGTGCTCGTCGAGGTCGTCCTCCAGCCGCATGCGGATGGCCCGCTTCCAGGCCTGCGAGGACACCATGGCGCGTACCGCGCCGCCCAGCTCGAGTGTTTTGGGCAGGTCGTCCTCTCCCCGGTTCAGCACGGAGGCGGGCAGCGGGTGCAGGGCGTGGAAGTCGGCGTAGCGGGCGGGGGCGTAGGCGGCCATGTCAGTGCTCCTTGGCGGACAGGGTGTGGAGGGTGAGGAAGTAGTTCTCGCGCCAGCGGGCGGCGGTCTGCGTCTGGTCGTGGTCCCACCAGGCCAGGTCCTCGAGGAGGACGGCGAAGTCGAGGCGGGCGGCGCCGCGGCTGTTCAGGTGGCTGGTCAGCGACCACAGCCGGGGGTGCAGCAGTTCGGTGCCGAGCTTGGTGAGGGTTTTGACGCGGTTGGTCATGGTGGCTTCTTTGAAGCCGTAGCGGGCCACGGCGATGGCGAGGTGGGTGCCGAGATCGGGGCGGCTGCGCCAGGGCCTGACGGTGGTGCCGGGCTCCGGTGCGGCAAAGGAGCCGGGCGCGGGTGGTGCGGCATCGGCAACGGCGGGTGCGGTGAGGGCGGGGCGGGCGGTGGAGTCCTTGCCGGGGGTGACCAACTCCGGCTGGTAGGGGCCGTCTTCGTGGAGCAGGTCACGGTTCTGGGCGATGAGACCCGCCACGGTGTAGTGGGCACGGTGTGCTCCGAAGCCGGCGATGTGCCGGGTGAGGTGCTCTGGCATCCGGGGGCACTGGGCGACGGGGCGTCCGAATCCTGAGTTGAGGTCGGCGCGGATGCTGTTGACCGTGCACAGGGTGATGACCTCATGGACGAAGTCGTCATAGTGGGCGCGGCGTTGCGCAGTGGTGAGAGACATGGTGCGAAAGCCTTGGGTAGGGAGGCTGCGGGACAGGCGTAGAACTGCGCGGGTCAGTGGCCGTGGCGGCGCAGTTGGGCCACGGCATCGGCGACGGCCTCGGCGGCGCGGAAGTGCTGGGCGATGGCCGGGCGTGTGGCGGCGCGCAGGGAGTGGATGGCGTCGGCGGCGAATGCCGCGCGTACGGCACGGGTGGGGTTGTCGAGAAGAGTCCAGAAGGTGGCCTCCGCGCGGGGCCAGTACAGGGTGCGGGCGCTGTGCGTCCAGGGCGGCAGGCGCCTAGGCGGCCGCCCGGCCTTCTCGCCGGTGGGAGAGGTGACCTGCTTCCAGGCGCTTTGGGAGGCGCCGTCGAGGTGCTCGCCGATCTCTTCGGCGGCCTTGCGGCATTCGGCGATGCGCTCGGCCGTGGCCGGGTCGTGTTCCTGCATCCAGGGCCAGATCGGCGGGGTCAGGGCCGTGTACCAGGTGCGGTTGACGGTCTTGTCGTCCTGGTCGAAGCCGTAGACCCGAACCCGCAGGGCGGCGCGCAGGTCGGCCGGCAGGTCGTTGAGCGTGGTGAAGGCGTCGGGGCGCTGGACGGTGTAGCTCTTGCGGCCTTGGCCTGCTCTTCCTTTGCGATCGTCCTCATCGCCCGCCAGCAGCAGGGCGTCCAGGTCCCGCCACAGGGCCCGGTCGGCGTCCGCGAGGCGCGGCTTGTGACGCTGAGTGGCGGGCTGGTCGGCATGGAAGTGGTGGATGAGGTACGGGTCGAGGGCAGGGAGCTTCTTCTGGGTGGCCCAGGTCACGTAGGCGTCGGTCACCTGCCGGCCGTCGGGTGAGGGGATGAGGAGGAGGGCGTGCCGGGAACGGCCAGTCAAAAGCCGACCCGGGGAGGAGACCGGTGGTGGTGCGGCGTCAGGGTCGGGGCCACTGTCGGGGTCCGGGTCAGGCAGCGATTCCTCCCACGGGCAGCGGTCCTCGGCGTCCGGCCACAGCCGGGACGGTTTGGGCATGCCTGCCAGGAGAGTTTCGAACAGGGTCCGGCCCAGGGGGTGGAAGGAGAGCGTCGAGCGCAGCGGTCCGGCTTTGGCGTTTCCGAGACGGCGGTCGCCGACCGTGCGCACGGAGCACTGGCCGGCCGCACCGTAGTAGTGGTGGATGAGCAGGTGCCACAGGGCCTGGTCGCTGGGCACCGGGTGGGGGTCGGTGTCGGTGTGGGGGCTGAGCCAGGCCAGGTTGTGTCCCTCGGGGCGGCCGAAGACCAGCTTGTTGACGCCGGCCCGTTTCGTGCATTGTGTGGCCAGTCGTGGGTCCTGCAGGAACGGCCGCTCGGGGTGGAACAGGTCCCAGACATGGCGGTCGAAGTAGTCGTGGACGGCAGCCGAGTCGAACCCCGTGGGGTTCCTCAGCAGGTCACGGCGGCGTTGCGCCCACTGTCGTGCGGTCATACGTCCATCTGCCTGCGCGTCCAGGCCACTCACGCGTGCGGCCATCGCCACGAGCAGGCGCAGGGCAGCGGATGCCGCCGGTGGTATGGGCAGCGCCAGGTCCTCGATGAGGTGGGCATGCAGCAGCACATCCCGCCATCCCAGGTATTCCTGGCGCCCGTTCAGGAACAGGACGGGAATACAGGGCTCTCGGTCGGTCGGATAATGCGGGGCAGGCACACGGGCTCCATTGCCAGGTGTGAAGAAAGAAGGTGATTTCTGAAAAAGAGTTGCCTGCCGAAATCAGGAACCCGCCTGGGTCGAGGCATCGCGGATGCACACGGAGGACCAAGGAAGGCGGGCCGCACGGTCGTGGGCTGGGTCAAGCCACGTTGGCGGACAGCAAGCGCTACGCGGGAACACCAAGGGTGCGGTGCACGCAGCGCAGCAGGCACAGGATGCCAGACGCGAACGTTCGCCCGGCTTCACAATTCCATATTAGCCACAGCCCGGCAGCCTTCCGAACCACGTCGTTCAGCCCGCAATTACCGGCCAGTTTCCCTTTTTTTGACCCAGCGCCATTTCCCGGATCCGAGCGACCTTATACGCGATTCCACCCACGTCAATCCCTCTATTTTGCTGCCGCCCGGACGGGGGTGTCCAGACCGTCGCGAGAAGACAGAGGTGCGGCGCGCCACCGTCTCCGGGGTGTTCGGGCCTGCCCGGCCCTGTGTCGGAGTGGTTGAAGGGTGCCGGACTCTCGACACGCACCGGGCGGCCACCCGCGCGATAGTGCTCTCCTGGCCGTCGCACAGCCCGATGCGCTCTGCGATCAGCTGCCACTGCGCTTTTGAAGGGGGCAGGAAGGGACGGCTGGCCGGAGGCATGCGGGCGAAGGCGGCTCACGCCTCGATGTGGACCAGCCCCAAGGTGACGTCGAGGCGCAGGCTGTGGCGCCCGAAACGCACCGGCCGTGCAGGGTCTTCGGCATCCTGCGGCAGCAGGACGAGGTCGGCGAGGAGAGCGTGCGTACGCCAGGAGTCAGGGACCTGGTTGCGCCGGCTGCGCTCGGCAACCCAGGCAGCGGGCACGGGCAGGGTGTGCTGGAGGATCCTGCGGGTCTGCGCGGTAGTCGGCTTCCGGCCCCGGGGCAGCGGCTGGGTGCCGGCAGCGTCCAGGGTGAGGCGGCCGCTGGGGGTGCGGTAGACGGGCAGGAGACGGCGGGGCATGACGCCCAGGCGTGTGGCGGCCTGGCTGGCGTGCAGGTTCTGGCGGTGCAGGTCGGACAGCGAGAGAGTGTCGTGGCAGGCCGGGACGGTGTGCAGGGCGCTGTGGTGTTCCTCGGTGCGCTGCCGGGCCTGGTGGAGGCTGTGGCTGCGCTGCAGGGCGGCATCGGCGCAGGCGAGTTCCTCAGCATCGCCGTGCACGCTCTCCACCAGGTGCCGCACGTCGTCGGGCAGAGTGAGCGGGCCATCGGGCCGGAGCCCGAGATAGTGGGCGGTGGCGCGCGGCAGGAACGGGGAGTCCAGACCGCGCCAGGCGGGCGGCAGCAGGAGCCCACCGCGGTGGTCGGTGGGCGCAAGGACGCTCAGGCGCGGGCGGTCCTGATGGCGCATCCAGGCGGGCCGCTCGACGTGGTCGAAGCGCCAGAGCCGGCCCAGGCGTTGCAGGAGGGTGTGCAGGGTGGCGAGGTCGCTGACCATGACGTCGACGTCAATGTCGAGGCTCATGTCCAGCAGGCTGGTGGTGACGACCACCAGACGCTTGGGGCGCTCGCCGGTGCGGGACAGGGCGGTGCGGACACGGCGAGTGAGGGCTTCGCCCTGGTGGCCGGGCAGGCGGGCGTGCAACAGAAGCAGCTGGCCGTCGGGGCCGCCTCCGGGCCAGTCCAGGGCCGTGTGCAGGTGGTCGTAGGTGGCCTGGGCGTCGGCCACGGTGGCGCAGTAGACGGCCGCGCAGCCACCGGATGCGGCGACGGGTGCGATCTCCTTGGCGATGCGCTCCAGGCGGGTCTCCCGAGCCGGGGCATCCTCGGGGTCGGTGCAGGAGGAGTGGCGCACCGGGTGAAGGCGGATGTCGGCGTGGCGGCGGTTGCGGGCAGCGTGGGCGGCGGCCGCGGCAGGCTCGATGCGGGCGAGGGAGGCGTCTGAGGCTGCGGCGTAGAGCCAGCCGGGATAGGGCGGATGGCAGTCCAGGTGGGCGGTTGCGGGGTGCGGGTGGCCGGCGCCGTCGAGGTAGCTGCGGATGAGGTCCCTGCTCACGTGCCTGGGCAGGGTCGCGGACAGCAGCACCACGGGGCAGCCCAGGGCGCCCAGCCAGTGCAGCAGTCGCCCCAACGTCTGCCGCATGAACGGGGGCAGGGCGTGGACTTCGTCGATGATGACGGTCCGCCCGGACAAGGCCAGCAGGCGCAGGGCGCTGAAGCGGACCGGCAGCGCGGCCATGAGGGCCTGGTCGTGGGTGGCGACGGTGAACTGGGCCAGCAGGGCCCTGTCCCAGCCGCGCAGCCAGCCGTCCGGGACGGTCACCCGTTCCTCGGGCCGCTCCCCCGGCGGTGTGTCGGCGTCGTCTTCGCCGGGCCAGAAGGCGTCGCTGGTCGAGGGGTCGTGGGCGGCGAGACGGTGGTCGCTGTAGGCGGTGTTGAGGTAGCTGTGGCTGTGGACCAGGGAGACCGGGGCGTGCTCGGGCCGGTGGGCGGCCACGTAGGCCTCGAGGATGTCGTAGGCGGCGTTGGTGGTGGCCATGGTCGGCAGCAGCCACAGAATGCCGGCCGTGTCACCGCAGGCGTTGAAGATCCGGGCGGCTTCCAGGGCGGTGACGGTCTTGCCGCCGCCGGTGGCATCGGTGACCACCAGAATCCCGGGCCCCTTCTCCCCCACCACCGGGGCGAGTTGCTCCATCAGCGAGGCCTGCAGGTCGTTCGGGGCGGCCAGGCCACCGTGCGCGCGAGTGAAGGGAGCGGGCGGCAGGGTGATGCGGGTCAGACCGGACTGCTCGAGCAGGCGGGGGGCGTCCCGGACGGCTTGCGCGTAGTGCTCGCCGGCGCCGAAGGCCGGCGCCTGAGCCTTGGGCAGCCAGTAGTGGCGCTGGCTGGCCAGCCGGTCCGCGATGATGCCCACTCCAGTGATCAGCACGGCCGCCTGCACCGACACATCAGTCGGCACCATGGTGGCGCCGGTCAGGTGGCGCACCAGAGCGAAGTAGCGGCGACGCAGGTCCTGCCAAGCGAGCCCACCCAGCGTGAGGTTGACCCGGGAGGCTTTGGCCGCGCCGTCGATGTCGATCTGCAGGAACCGGCCGTGATGCCCGCCCAAGATCTGCGCCACCAGCACCCCAGGGCTGTCGGAGGTGTCCACCGGGTAGCCGGCCTCCGCCAGCAGCTGCAGCACACAGTGCATAGACGCCCGCTCATGCGGCGTGCACCGCCAATTGCCGGTATCCGCCCGTAGGCTGTCGCTGACCCGTGCCCAGGGATGCACCTCCTGTTCCTGGAACGCGGACAACTTGCCCAGGTCATGTAGCCCGGCGATGAACATCACCAGACGGCGCGCCTGCTCGGGCGTCACACTCAGCCCTGCTGCGATCAATAGGCGCTGGCCGCGGGTCAGATACCGGTCGAAGACCTCACCGGCGACCGCCGCGACGTCCAGCAGATGAAACAGCAGCGGATACACCGCCAGCTGCCCACGGTCGAACTTCCCCCACGGCGTCAGATCGATCCCGCCGAACCGGGCATCCTCCCGCACTCCCACCAGTTGCTCCCGCCACGCCTCAACTCCCCCTGCCGTCAGGGCTGTTAACGCTCATCCTGCCGCATGTCGATCATTCTTCGCCGTGGACGCCCATCGGGGGCAGGAGGGTGTGACCTGCAGCCTGGGTCTTCACTCGTTCCTCGCCCCGCAAGAGACCTTTCTGCTGGTCACCGCGGGCCGCTCGGGACGTTTGCCTCCCCACTCGCGGGGGGCTGCCCGGCGCAGCCGCTCGGCCAGCTGCGGTGGATTTCTGTCCTGGTGAGGGCAGCACCGTCACCACAGCCAAGCACCAGCGGTCACCAGTTCAGCCAACACGTGTAACGTAAGCAAAAGACAGCCCGCTGATCCTCAAACCCACAGGTCACGAAGGGTCTTCCCCACACGCGTGGGGGTCTGTCCTCATGACGATCATGCGTCGCCTGGTCGGCAGCGTCTTCCCCACACGCGTGGGGGTCTGTCCTTGGAGTCGAGGGCGAGTGCTCGCAGCTCGGCGGTCTTCCCTACACGCGTGGGGGTCTGTCCACGGTGATACCTCCCCGGTCAACCAGCCGCGCCATATTCCCCACGCCTGTGGGGGTCCATCTCGGCGGCCAAGCGGAAGTAGGGCAATCCCCTGCTTCTCCCTACCCGCGTGGGGGTCAGCCGTACAGCAGTGCGGCCAGCTGGGCAATGCGCGGCCTTCCCCACGCGCGTGGGGGTTGTTCCGCCGTCGTACACGCTCCGGGTGAGCACGTGACGCCTTGCCCGCACGCGTGGGGGTCTGTCGGGCTGGTGGATGCGGTAGCGACGGATCCACGGGTCTTGCCACACCGCTGGGGGGCCATGGTTGCGCTCATACGCCATTGCGCAGGGTCTGGCAGACCCTCAGCGGGGAAGACGGCATCGCCGGTCGTCCCTACGCGGCCTGGGCGGAACACCGCCACGCGCGGGGGCCAGACCAGTGGATCCGCTGTCGCAATGAGGGTTGCCCGACGGATCGTCCCGTCTCGACGGGCGTAGCCCCGTGGCCTGTGTCTCATGCTGGCCCTCCCTTTGGACGGGGGAAGTTGGGGCTCGGTATCCATGTCCGCCGTGGCTCCTGAACGTCAACTGCCTGCATGGACCTTCGGAGTTGGCGGGCGCCGGATGTGCGGCTGACAGCTGCTCCAGGAAGACGACAGGTCGCATGTCACTGCCAACGGCCATGATGGGCGCGCGGGAATACGCAGACGTGTCGGCTGGGAGGGATTCGTGCAGGGATGGCTCGCGGTTGCAGACCGCGCCGTGTCGAGATCGAGTATCGAACGCAACGGGGAGCTGAAACCGCACCGTGCCATCACTGTCGAAGCTGTCACAGCCGGGGATCCTGTCGCCCTGTGGAGACCGGGCCGCCTCGGCGGTCTGGTGGCTGTCGGCACCGTGCGCGGCATGGAAGACACTCCTGCCTCGGTACTGGAGCCTTCTGCGAAGGCCGTCGTCTTCGACTTCAGCTCGATCTCTTTGAGTTCGCCCGTACCGTTGAAGGCACTTCGCGCTGCAGGCCTCACCGCGTTCACGCAGAGCGTCCGGGACACCGATCGGTCTTATTACCGGGGGGATTTCGGACTTGCACGCTTGGATCTGTCTCAGGAGCAGTGGGCTGAACTTCCGCGCCTTCAAAGGGCCGTAGCGGATGAACCCATGGGCAGCATCCCCTGGATCGTTCCGCCAGGAACCGTCGTGCGGCGTGGCAAGCTGCATGACGTGTACGGCGGAAGTCGGTCCGGCAACGGCGGGTCCAGCGGGACCACCCCGAACACGTTCCTCTTCGTTCGGACGGTGCCGTCGCCAGATTTGCAGCCGGCTCCGTCCTGGCACGGCCGTGTCCTATCGGTACCGGGCTGTCTGCAGGACGGCGACTACATCAGCCGGGAAAACCAGATGCTGCTCCATCACCTGCGGCGCGGACTGCCCCTGCGGGTTTTCGAGCAGCAGAGGCAGCTGTGCCGGTACGTCGGCGAATTCACCGTGGATCAAGAAGTACCGGTCGCGTCGTGGATCCGCACCGGCGTGCACAAACCGGTGGGCCGCTCGACTGGTTCGACGTGGGAGGTTCAGTTCCCGCTCCTTCGCCTGCGCCAACTGACCGGCGGCCCTTGCTTCGGCACCGCTGCCCCGCCGTTCGAGCAGGCTCCTCACATGGGCCTGGAGCTGTTGCTGTCGGGCACTCGCCGGTCACCGCGTGCGCTGGGCGGTAACCGTAAGGCGCCAGGGGAGGGCACGGACGCGGAAGAGGGGCGCCGCAGCCTCAAGCGCCTGCTCGGAATCGTCCGGCAAGCGCCGCAGGCCCTGGACGCACTCGGCTGCCTCGATGACGCCCAGGCTCTTGCTGCGTTGCTTCAGCACGCTCAGCGCAGGGCGGGGCTGGAAGAGCTCCGGCGGGTAGCTGAGGATCCTAACGCCCTGGAGCGGGCTCTCCAACGGGCTCTGCAGGGGCAGTTCTGGATCTTCGGTGGGCAGTTCGCGGGGGAAGCCGCACGGCGCAGGCTAGTGCCCGGCGACGAGGTCGACATCCCTTTGATCCGCGGCGACGGCACGCTGCAGATCGTGGAGATCAAACGCTCGATGGCTCTGCCCGGATCACTGGTCAAGCGGCACCGCAATGGCTGGGTGCCCAGCGCCCAGGTCCATGACGCAGTGAGCCAGGCCATCAACTATCTGGTGCACCTGGACGAACACCGCCTTCGCATCCGGGAGCAGTTCGGCCTCGAGACGCGGCGTGCCCGCGCCCTCGTTCTCATCGGCCATCCCGCAGCGCAGCCCGGGATTCCGGAAGGCACGATCAACGAGGTGCTGCGCGCTGCCAACAGTCATCTGGGCCGCATCGAGGTGCTGACGTACAAGGAGCTCCTGGACAACGCCGAACGCTCACTCGGAGACACTTTCACCGACTGAAGACATCCTGCCGCGGTAGGACAGTGAGAGAGTGTGGCGCTTCGGCAAGCAGGGTCTGGACCATCGGCACCGACAGGTGGTCATGGAAGATCCAGTTTTTCTCGCTGGGCAGATCGTAGAAAGCGTCCAGGGATCGCCGAGCTCACGCATCTACCGCTGGATGGTTTTGAGCTGTGCTCGCATGGGCCAGGCAAACAGGCGCATGGCCGCCAGTTGCCGTTCCATCTCCAGGAACGACGGAAGGTCACGGGCCGATTCGTAGGACATGCGCGGATCGTACGCAGAGGCACTGACATCGTCCCCCGTGTTTTTCGGTGACCGAGCTCGTGCACGCCTACAGAGACCCCACCCAGTCGCGGGCTCTACCGCGGTGAGATGTGAAGGGTCTTGCACCCAAGCACAAGCGCCACGTGAGTGCCGGTAATACGGTCCGCAGCCCTCGAGCTCGGCCCGCGTGCGGAGATCGGACTTGGCGTCATCTGCGCTGCGAAGACGCGGAGTTGATGAAAGCCGGGCAAAAGGATGCGGTCTATGGCAGTCCACGGGTACCGCACCCGTGGGTGGAGAGGGTTGATGTCAGGTGGTGGACAGCCGGTCCTGGATCAGGGCGTAGAGGTCGGCGATGTCCTTCGGCATGGGGTACTGGCCGGCGAACGCGGCCCCGACCCGGGGCTTGCTCCGTCCCCTGCGGACCCGGCTCAGGAGCTGCGGATCCAGCTGCTCTAGGTAGGCCTCGAACTCCCCGGCCTGCGACCCGTCGTTCCCGAAGACGCGGGCGACGCTGAAGACCCCCTGCTCCTGCCAGAAGGCCTTCCAGTCATCGAAGACGGGTTCTGTGCTGTCGGGTTCCAGGGCGGAGACAAGTCCTTGCGCCGTCAACTGCTGGTGCAGGTCACTGCCGGAGTGCAGGGCGGGACCATCCGCGATGACGGCCCACGGGACGTTGAAAGCCTGCAGGAATTCGATGTAGCGGCCGAACGCCTTGTCTCCGCCTACATCGATCAACGCGATGTTGGCGCTACTGGGCGGACGGCTGCTGTTTTCCCACCAGGTGCCCAAGGCGCTGACCTCGGTGGAGCCCTCGCACAGTACGGCCCCCGCGCAGAACAGCAGAGCGCGCGCGTCACGCGGACCGAGGACCTGCAGCCAGCGTGCCTCGTCCGCCGGCTCCAGCCGGCCGATCCGGTGAGCTTTGCTGCCTGCGGGAGTAGGGGCAAGGCGTACGATCCGGGCCAGGTCGCCGGGTGCCGTGACCGGCACAAGGTCAGCGCTGTGCGTGATGACCAGGCACTGGGTGTCGCTGTCAGCGGCTTGAGCAATGCGGCGCTGCAGTGTCGGCTCGATGTGGACGCCAGGTTCGTCCAGCACGATGACGCGTCCGGGGTCACCGACGAGGACGGTGCTCAGGAACAGCGCCTCCTGCCGACCTGCGCCGGAGAAGGCGACCGGGTATTCGTAGTCGCCTTCAGGCACGGTGACGTCGATGAGCAGATTTCCCGAGTCCTCGGGGTCGGGCACCGCCTGGACCTCGAACCGGGTGCCGACCAGCTCTGTGAAGCGCTCTTGAATGCGCTGGTAGCGCTGCCTCAGGAGCAGCGGGCCGTTCTTGAGCCGGTACAGTTCGGCGGGGATCCGGCTGCCGTCCTCGAGGTCGGCCTGTCGGCCAAGGCTCTGAAGGCTGAAGGAGCGTTCCAGCGGCAGGCGCCGGTTGTCCGTCAGCACGATCCCGCGCTGGAGTACGGCGTCCAGGACATGAACGAAATCGATCTGCCGGCGATGGGCCTCTTCCGTGTCCCAGCCCAGCAGCATGTAAAGATCTCGGACACTGTCCAGGAGGGGCCGGTCGTCGCCTTTCACGCCCGTACGGAGGCTGACTGGCTGCCCGGTCTGTGCAAGGAGCGTCATGAAGTCGAGCTTCGGGCCCGGCGGACGGGTGTCGATCTGGTCATCAGGGAACACGTGCATCCACGCCTCGGCAAGAGAGATCACCGGCCCGGAGACGGCTCCGGTGGCGCGCATCACCGGTCCCCCGTTCCGCAGGTCCATGATCCAGACTTGCTCATCCGATGCGGAAAGGTCTCCGGTGGCTGAGTGATGCCAGCTGGCCCGCCAACGGGGTTGCGCTCCTTCGTCGTAGCTGACGACGAGGAAGCCGCGAAGCAGCAGGCGCACACTTTCCGGGTCCAGCCGCCGGCGGGCATCCCGGTCCCGGCGCTCCGGGGAGACGCCCAACGCGCCCGTCGGGGCCGAGGGATCAGCGGCGCTGGAGGCATACGCGGCACGGACGAACATGGCGACGAGTTCCTGCTCCCACGCCTGGTCCATCTCGATGCCCACGATCAGCCGGAAGTGCCGGGCACCGTGCCGGGGAGCGCGCGCATACACATCAAGCCGGTTTCGGCGCTCCGAGCCGGCGTGGGAGGCCACGACCAGGCGGGCCACATCGATGATCCGGCCCAGGTTTGACTTGCCGACAGCGTTGGGTCCAGTCACCACCGTGGTACCCGCGTCCAACGCCAGGTCGATCCTGGAAAATGACATAAACCCCTGCGCTTCAATGCGCGAAATCTTCACGGCCCGCCTCCCCTTGAGAGCGGGATCATGCCAGAGCAGCCGCAAGCCACTCAACGGCCGGTCGACTGCTGCTGAAGAGTGAGGAAGCGGCACCGCAGGGCGCGTGCGGGCGGGGCAAGTGACCGGCCGCGAACAACTACAGGACCCTGCACGACTACCGGCAGCACGGCGGCCTCCAGCACGCCGTCCAGGCCGCCACAGATGAAGTCCTCGTCGCAGGAGACCCGGTCGTCTTCGTCCTTTCAAAGGCGACGACATCGACGTCCTCATGAGCAGGCCGGTCTCCCAGACGGCACTGGCCCGCCCGCCTTGTGTGCCGCCCGGCGCCTGGGCAGGCCGACAACGACGCACGGCAGGAGGCGCATTCGGCGCGGACGGTGGGGTACGGGTTTCCGCAGGCCAGACACCGCGTCCGTCCCAAAGCCCCCTAACAGCTGGGCAGTTCAGGCCGAACCATCCAATGCACCACCGTCAGGCGACATCCAGCACCGGCACAGCCAACACATGTAAAGTAAGCAAAAGAAATCCCACTGATCTTCAAGACCACAGGTCCTAAGGGCCTTCCCCACACGCGTGGGGGTCTGTCCGAGAACCTCCTGGGCCAGCCGGTTCGCGCCCAGCCTTCCCCACACGCGTGGGGGTCTGTCCGTCACACCGGCAGGCCAGCCGGTGAACGGCTGGTATTCCCCACAAGCGTGGGGGTCCGTCACGCTGATCGAGGCGTTGAAGAGCACTCCTGGCATCTTTCCCCACACACGTGGGGGTCTGTCCCGGATCGCCTCCCCAGATGCGTGGGGTCGTTCAGCGCCGATCCGAATTCGCCGCCAGAATCCGTGACCTTCCTCATGCGCGTTGGGGTCCCTCCGCGGTGACACCTCCCCGTCGTCCATCCGCACCACTTCCCCTCATGCGCATACCAAAAGGGCGGGTGTTGCGACCCCGCACTCGCGCCACGGCGAGCCTCGAGCATCGCCCACAGCTCTCACCCGGCAAGATCAAACGACAGAGCTGCAGGCCAGAGGGCCATCCCCTTTGGCCTTCTCATTTCAGTGCGCTGGAGATTCTCACTCGATGTCACCAAGACTTCTCACTCGATGTCACTACTTCTGCGCTCTGACCAGCAAAGGTGCGTGACATCCAGATGAGAACTACTGGTGACATCGAGATGAGAAGTCACAACCCAAGGATGCAGCGGCTGCACGCTGTCCGGCACGTGCCGGGTGTGCAGACCGATGGCGAAGGTCTTCCAGGAGGCGAAGGCACCGCTCGAAAACTACTGCCAACACAAAACGAGGTAGAGATGACTGCTGTCATGGTCGAGCTCACGCGCAAGCCGGAGCCCGTCATCGAGGACCCGGATGCGATCGTCCTGGTCGAGGACGTCGAAGCGCTGACCGCGCACACCCTGCCGGGCTGCGGCGACGACAACCCCTACAACTGACCCGCTGCCAGGGCCGTGCGCGGCGCGCGGCCCTGGCTCCCGCTCCGTCCCCTTGGAGGCTCAATGCCCACCCCGCGTCTGACCGAGCTCCCGGACGCAGTGCTGCGGCTGATCGAGAAGTCCAGTGGTCCCGTTGTCGACGTCGGGGCCGTGAACGCCGGCCGCAACAGTGCCATCGCCGCCCGCGTGCGGACAACGGATCGCACCCTGTTCGTCAAGGGCCTGCCCCTCGACCACCCGTGGATCTGGACACAGAAACGGGAAGCGGACATCGGCCCGCACCTGAGGGGCATCGCGCCAAAGCTCCACTGGCACGTGGAAGACAACGGGTGGAGCCTTCTCGGCTTCGAGTACCTCGAGGCAGGGCACGCCGACTTCACGCCCGGCTCCCCCGACCTCCCGACGGTCATAGCCACCATGGCGAGACTGGCCGAGGTACCCGCACCGGACGTCGAACTGAAGAGCATGCCGCACCGGCTCAGGGCGTACGTCGACGATCCCGCCGACCTGTCATGGTTTTCCGGGAACAGCCTGCTGCACACCGAGTGGAACCCGCACAACGTCCTCATGACCGACCACGGAGCCCTCCTCGTCGACTGGGGGTGGGCCTCACTCGGCGCAGCCTGGATCGATCCCGCGCTGTGGCTGCTGTGGCTCATCGCCCACGGCCACACCCCCGGCCAAGCCGAGAGCGAAGCCGCCGCCCACCCGGCCTGGGAACTCGCCCCGCCCGCCGGCCTCGACACGCTCGCCCGCCTCCAACACCGGCTGTGGGACTCGATCGCGGACCAGAGCACAGACGACTGGGCCAAGCCGATGCAGCGCGCCGCGCAAGCCTGGGCCGAACACCGGACCGCCAACCCCTGACCACCAAGACTCCCGCCCCTGACGTCCACACCCGCGGACCCATGCCCCGGCAAGACAGCCGCGCGGCCGGCCGGGGGCGGGCCCCCTTCACCGTCCTGACAGCACCCGGTGGCGACCGCCTGACGAGGGGGTCGATGACGGTTTCGCCGCGGTGTACGCGTTCGAGGGCGGCGCGGAGGTTTTCGATGTCGGTGACGTGGTCTTTGAGGAGGTAGCCCAAGCCCTGGGCACGGTCGCCGAACAGGCCATGGCCTGGGGGTTTCGTTGTGGGCGGACAGGACGAGGACGCCGGCGCCGGGATGGGCCTGCTTGATGTACCGGGGCGGAATCCTTGATCACCTGGGCCGCGATCACGCTGATGACCAGGCGGATCACCCGCCGGTCCTCCCGCAGAAGCGGACAGCCGGCCTCCCGCGAGGCCAAGCGGGACTGATCGTTCTCAAGTTCACGGTCGGCATCTCCAGCCGGACCGGCCCGAAGAATGAGCACCGTTTCTACGAAGGCGCCGGGTCAGCACGATAGGCGAAATACCGGTCGAAAATCTCCTGGCTATCGGGAGTGAATGTCCACTGCTGCAAAGCCTGCTGCAACTCGGGCTCTGCCAGCCACCCATGCCAGGCCACCTCTCCTGGATCGGGGGCTCCGATCTCCGGAAGCACGGCATCGCACACCCCGAGCCAGTGAGGGCTGAGCCCGCCCCGGTTGAGAAACTTGAACCGAAAGCACACCGACGTCAGCGTTCCCAGCTCCTCACTAAGCTCGCGTGCAGCGGCTTCCTTATAGGACTCGCCGACTCCTGCAGCGCCTCCGACCCCAAGTTCGAAGTGCCCTGGGAAACGGGACAGATGCTCGGCACGCCGATGGACGAGAAAGCGGCCTTGCCTATCACGGCACACCACTACGGCAACTCGGTGCAACCAGCCCTCCCGAACGGCCTCCCACCGACCGACTACCCCCAGCACACGGTCCTGAGCGTCAACGCGTTCCACGAGTTCATCCACGACGCACACGATCACAGACCCCACTGACACCCGCCTGGAGCCGCGGGCCGTCGCGCAGTCAGCGGCCCCCGGGACCTATCTCCCCATGCTCCGCGGGGGGGCTCGATGAGAGCGGCATGCGCCCTCACATGCTTCCACACTACGTAATGCCGCAAGTACGGACAGTGTCGACCGCTCGCGGGGCGGGCCGCCATGATGAGCCCCCGGGGGGGAGCGGCAGGGCGTCCGCAGACCGGCAAAAAGTCGGGTGTCCAGATCTTGCTCGCCGACGCGACTTCATGGTGAGGGGCCTGTCCAGGGGCCGGCCCGCACGATACCGCCAGCAGGCGGGGAGGCGAGCAGTGATGGCGCTCAATGATGCCGAACGCGACCTTGTCGAGCAGTTCCTGAGGGGAGATCAAGAGGTTCAGACCCGCATCATCAACCAGTTCCGCAGCGGAAATCGAAAAGGCTGCGGCGACAACGGCAACCCACAGGACTACGGCCAGGCCGAGCGTGTCCTTCTCGCCTGCATGCGCCAAGGCGACTGGAGGGCCGGGCACGAGCTGCTGGAGCAGTTCCAACACCGGCTGCTGTCTGTGGCATGGCAGCGGCTGGGACGATGGCAGGCCGCCGAGGACCTCGTCCAGGAGGCCTTCTACGAACTGGCGACGAACGGCAAGGAGATCACCAGCGTGCGGGGCTGGCTGTGGACCTACGTCAGCACGCGCGCCGTCGATGCCTACCGCAGGATGAAAAACGAGGTCTGGGCGGCCGATCCGAACGAGCTGGTCCCTGTATCGGCGGGCGCAGTCGTCGAGAAAGTCGACGACGAGCTGGCTGCCAGGCGCACCTGGGAGGACCTCCAGCGCATCCTGACACCCGCCGAGCAGACGCTCATCAAAGACCTGGCCGAAGGAGCACGCGCGAAGGACCAGGCGGCCTTACTGGGCATTTCACAGGACGCGTACGAAAAGCAACGGCAGCGAGCGTGCCAGCATGCGCGGACCGTGCTGCGAGTGCTGCGGATGTGGCCGCAGGAACGCAGGTGCACGAGGCTGAACCAGATCTTCACCCAAGCCACGCAGAAGGCAGTAACACAGGAACAATGGCTCACACCGGACGTCGTGGCGAAAGCCGCCTCACACCTGAAGGGTTGCAAGCCTTGTGAAAAGGCGGAGCAACGACTTGCACCTTCAAAGCTCCCGTACGAGGGGCTGGTGATCTTCACACCCTCACCGGAACTGCACGAGCGGATGCGCGAGGTGTGCGACGCGCTGCGCCTGGAAACCGAGCCAGACAACACGAGGACCCAAAAGACGCAGCAGCACCCCGACTTCGAAGCCCGGGGCACCCATCGCACCATCCGTCGCAGGGCCGCCCGACTCGGCACTCAGGCCTCTCATCACCACGCGTCACCGACAAGGCCCCGGCCTCCACGATCACGACGGCCGAAGCACCGAGCGGCCAAAATCATCGGTTCGGGGGTTCTTGCCGCGCTCCTCGCGATCACCATCAACGACAAGAGCGGAGCCAACATCGACTGGCCGGACTTGGGAGTCCTCCCAGGAGTGAAGGCCGCCGTCGGCCCCCGCCACCATGCGGATGGCGGAAGCAGCAACGGGGACAGCGGCGGGGGCACGGACGGCGGCACCAACAGGGGCGACACCGGCGGGAGCACCAACGGGAGCGGCGGGGGCAAAAGTACCAACGGCGGCGCCACCGACGGAGGCACCCACGAGGGCAGCACCGGCGGAGGCGAAGGCGGAGGCTCCACCAGCGGAAGCACCCGCGGGAGCGACGGTGGAGGCTCCACCAGCCGAAGCACCGGCGGGAGCGACACGGGCGGGGACGGAAGCACCGGCGGGGACTCCACCAGCGGGGGCGGAAGCACCGGCGGGGGCGGCACGGGCGGGAACACCACCGGCGGAGTCGTCAGCCCGCCACAGGACACCACCGGTCCCAGCGTTTCCCTCTCCAGCATCAGCGCCAGCGCGGTCGGCCAAGAGGTGGTGGGCACCGGTGGCGCGCTGATGCAAACCTGCGGCCCAGACGGGACACCCACCACCTACAGCGTGTGGGTAGCCGCGTCCGACCCCTCCGGCATCTACCGCCTGACGCTGTACATCCAGCACCCCACCGACGGGACGTACGAATCCAGCGCCGGCGTCCCCGACGGCGACACCTTCCGGTTCGACATCCCGGCCTACCGGACGGGCCCCAAACCTCAGGACACGGTGCAGCTGCAGCTGTCCGCCCGGGCGAAGGACCTGCACGGCAACCGCACCGACGCCGACCTCGGAACCCTGCCGCTGTACGAATGCGGTGAACCTGGCTGACCCTCACAGCGTCCGCCGTACCAGCGCGCCCACACCCCCTAATGGGCGGCACCCACCCGATGCACGCCTCCGCAGTCATCCACCCACATCCACCCCCTGGAGCAGCACATGAATTCCGTCCCCTCCTCTACACCCCCCAGCCCGCCCGACGCCTCACCACCCGACCCGTTCATGACCCAGCACACCGCCCTCATTCTCCTGACAGCCCTCGTCGTCGGCCTGCTCGTCGGGGGCCTCACCTACCTCAGCCACACCCCCGCCGCCAGCGCCCTCCTCGCAGGTCTGCTCAGCGCCGGAAGCAGCGTGCCCGTCCTGCGCACCCTCATCGGCTGACACCACCCCGCACGACGTAAGCCCCCAACTCAAGCGGCCACCACCTGCCGTGCGCCCTGTCACCCACTCCGGCAGGAGCACGGCAGACAGCCGCAACGCGGGCGGCTCTGACCGGCCGAAGGTCCCCGACAGCACGCCCCGGCTACCGTCTCCCCGTCCTCACGATCCCCCGGAGGGCGGGGCTCCGCATCCCGACACCACCAAGGACCGCGCTGTGCCCGTACCGCACGACATCGCCGCCGAGACCGAACTGTGGGACGCAGACGCCGAATCCGCGTTCAAAGGCGACGCCGAACCGTCGTTCTGCTGGACCCAGTACGCCCGCCAGGGCCTCGACGTGCCGGTTCGCCTCAGGGCGCTCCAGACGGTGACACCGGAGGCGAAGATAGTGCTGATGGTCCGGATGAGAACGACATCGACTCCGGCTTCGGGACGGGTCTGGGGTTACGCGCGATCGTTTTCCGGCCGCCCTCGAGCGCAGGAGACACTCCTGGCGGCAGTGCGGCAGCGGGGTCGGCAGTGCGTGAGAGCCGGCGTGCTGCCCACCGATGTGACGGGTTGGCGGGCCTGTGCCGAAGCGTCCTTGCCGTGCGGGGTCGGCCTTATTCGAGGGGGCTGGGGGCCATGGCGTCGTGTTCGGTGTCGGCGGTGCGTTTGTGCCGGGCCACACAGTGGTCACCGACCGCGGTGACGGCGAAGACGGTGACCGCTGCAGCGACGGTGATGACGACGAAGTTGACGACGCCGGTCATCAGGCGGGTGGCGCCGCCGGCGACCGCTACGCCGGCACCGGCCAGCGTGCTGGCGGCGAGGTGGGTGAACAGGCGGCGGCCGGGCGCGAGGTGGGCGGGGCGTGGCCGTGCGGTGGGCGGGTGTGGCTGGGGCTGTTGGGCGACCTTGTCCATGATGTGGTCGAAGCGGCGGTCCAGGTCGTCTTCGTCGGCCGCCACGGCGCGCGTCAGGGCGAGGTAGGGCCGGTACAGCCCGCAGATAAGATCATTGTCGGTCCTAGTTTCCACCGCAGTATCCCCTCATACTTGCGAAGAATGACTTGAGCGGTTGAAGGTCGATGTCCGCCTCGGCCAGTTTCGCGAGTGCCTCTTTCTTCTGAACCCTTCTCGTTGACGCGGCCCCTCCGAGCATTCCGGCCAGGCCTTCCATCGTCAGCAGATGCAGCAGGGCTGCTTCGATCGCCCGGCGTTCGGCGTGGCTGAGCGCGTCCAGGGCGCGCAAGCCCGCGCGGACCGGGGCGTGTTCGGGGGTGAGATAGGGGTCGAAGACTTTTTCCAGTGAGTAGTCGGCCGCCTTGCCGACGGTGCCTGCCTGCGTGCGTGTGTCGACGATTGCTTTCGCGATCGTGCGGACTTCGGCGTAGGTGAAGTACCGGTCGGGCTGGGCGAAGATGTGTGCGAATGCCTCGTCGGCGATCTCTATCGGGTCCACGACCAGGGGGGCGCATTCAAGCAGCAGGTAGACCCGCAGGGGGCCGACCTGTTTCTTGTACTGGTCTTTCAACTCGTCACGGCGGGCTTGGGCAGGCGTGCTTGGGCCGGTGCGGACGAGCTTGGGACGGATCGGCAAGGATCCCTCCTCTTTGGGGACAGGCCCGCCCCGGGCA
>NZ_JBEPBA010000037.1:0-76221 GCF_040298885.1 Streptomyces sp. NPDC001137 | reverse complement strand
TTCCTTGTTGTCGCCCTAAACCGCCCCCCCCCCGACATGGCCAACCTGGCCGGCCCCCCCCCCGACGGCGCCAAGGGCCGCGGGGACCTTTGGGAAAGCCCCGATCTCGCCCCATGGCTGACCCTGTATGTCCTTGTCTGTACATTTTTGGGTGCTTACAGGGTGTGATTCGGACCACGCAGATTGGGCGTAACACTCCGGGAAACAGCGCGATGACCTAAGAGGTGACAGCCGAGGAGGGAATACGGACGCCGTTTGCGGCGCTGTGCATCTTCCCGGTCCCGCCCGCGCCGTCGGCCCAATCCCCAAGCCGGCGGTCGGCTCCTGTCCGTCCTGGACGGGGCCGGAAGCCGTTTTCCAACGTTCCGAGAGGTTGTTCGTGTCGGCCAGCACATCCCGTACGCTCCCGCCGGAGATCGCCGAGTCCGTCTCTGTCATGGCTCTGATTGAGCGGGGAAAGGCTGAGGGGCAGATCGCCGGCGACGATGTGCGTCGGGCCTTCGAAGCTGACCAGATTCCGGCCACTCAGTGGAAGAACGTACTGCGCAGCCTCAACCAGATCCTCGAGGAAGAGGGTGTGACGCTGATGGTCAGTGCCGCGGAGCCCAAGCGCACCCGGAAGAGCGTCGCAGCGAAGAGTCCGGCCAAGCGCACCGCCACCAAGACGGTCGCGGCGAAGACGGTGACCGCAAAGAAGGCCACCGCCACCGCCACCCCCGAGGCGCCCGCCGCCGACACGCCCGTCGAGGACGACGCCGCGAAGGTCGCTGCGAAGAAGGCGGTCGCCAAGAAGGCGGCGCCCGCGAAGAAGACCGTCGCCAAGAAGACGGCGGCCAAGAAGACCAGCGCCAAGAAGGACGACGCCGAGGTCGTCGAGGAAGAGGTGCTCGAGGACGCCCCCAAGGGCGCCGACGAGCCCGAGGGCGCCGAGAGCGCGGGCTTCGTGCTCTCCGACGAGGACGAGGACGACGCGCCGGCCCAGCAGGTCGCCGCTGCGGGCGCCACCGCCGACCCGGTCAAGGACTACCTCAAGCAGATCGGCAAGGTCCCCCTGCTCAACGCCGAGCAGGAGGTCGAGCTCGCCAAGCGCATCGAGGCGGGCCTGTTCGCCGAGGACAAGCTGTCCAACGCCGACAAGCTGGCCCCGAAGCTCAAGCGCGAGCTGGAGATCATCGCCGAGGACGGCCGCCGCGCCAAGAACCACCTCCTGGAGGCCAACCTCCGTCTGGTGGTCTCCCTGGCCAAGCGCTACACCGGCCGCGGCATGCTCTTCCTGGACCTCATCCAGGAGGGCAACCTCGGTCTGATCCGCGCGGTCGAGAAGTTCGACTACACCAAGGGCTACAAGTTCTCCACGTACGCCACCTGGTGGATCCGTCAGGCGATCACCCGCGCCATGGCCGACCAGGCCCGCACCATCCGTATCCCGGTGCACATGGTCGAGGTCATCAACAAGCTCGCGCGCGTGCAGCGCCAGATGCTCCAGGACCTGGGCCGCGAGCCCACCCCGGAGGAGCTGGCCAAGGAACTCGACATGACCCCCGAGAAGGTCATCGAGGTCCAGAAGTACGGCCGCGAGCCCATCTCCCTGCACACCCCGCTGGGCGAGGACGGCGACAGCGAGTTCGGTGACCTCATCGAGGACTCCGAAGCGGTCGTTCCGGCCGACGCGGTCAGCTTCACGCTCCTGCAGGAGCAGCTGCACTCCGTGCTCGACACCCTGTCCGAGCGCGAGGCGGGCGTCGTCTCGATGCGCTTCGGTCTCACCGACGGTCAGCCGAAGACCCTCGACGAGATCGGCAAGGTGTACGGCGTCACGCGCGAGCGCATCCGCCAGATCGAGTCCAAGACCATGTCGAAGCTGCGCCACCCGTCGCGTTCCCAGGTGCTGCGCGACTACCTCGACTAGGTCGCCGACGTACGACACCGAAGGCCCGGTTCTCCCGCGTGGGGGACCGGGCCTTCTCGTGCCGTCGCGCAGGTGCGGGGTGTGACGGGCTGGATCACTCTGGGTCTCCCACGACCATCCCAGAGTGAGGAGCTCGTATGCGTCGTCCCTTTGTCCGGGCGCTGGCCCGGCCGCTGGCCCTTGTGGCCGCGGCGACCGCAATACCGTTGCTTTCCACTGCCCCAGTGGCCGCCGACAGCGTTGTCATAGGGAGTTTCCCGATCGACGTGTCGGAGAGCCCGTGGACGGTGGCGCTCTCCAGCCGTGACCGGTTCGGGGGTACGCGGGCGGGGCAGTTCTGCGGCGGTGTGGCCATCGGCCGTACGACCGTGCTCACCGCGGCCCACTGCATGGCTGAGGACGTCCTGGGGGCGCCGCCGGAGCGCGTCCACGACCTCAAGGTCATCGCGAACCGTACGGATCTGCTTTCGGATCGCGGCCGGGAGATCTCGGTACGCGACGTCCAGGTGAGTCCGACGTTCGACAGCGACAGCAACGCCGAGGACTTCGCCGTGCTCACCCTCGCCACACCGCTGCCGCGCAGGTCGGTCATCGCGATGGCGGCCGCCGGCGACCCTGCGTACAAGCCGGGCACGAGCGCGACCGTCTCCGGGTGGGGAGATCTCACCGGTGGCGGTGACTACGCACACAGTCTGCGGGCGACACGCGTGCACGTGCTGCCCGACGCCCGGTGCGAGGAGGCGTATCCGGGCAGCGCCGACGGCACGTACCAGGCCAAGAGCATGTTGTGCGCCGGGGAGGCGGGAGGGGGCCACGACGCCTGCCAGGGGGACAGCGGTGGGCCTCTTGTCGCCCAGGGCAAGCTCATCGGGCTCGTGTCCTGGGGGAGCGGCTGCGGTCGTGCGGGCAGCCCAGGCGTCTATACGCGTGTGTCCGAGGCTCTACGAGGGATGAGTCGGCGCAGCGGCGGCAGGGCCCACTGACGGTGCCCAGGCGGCATCCGGGGTACGAGCGCGGGCGGCGCGGTCCCTGAAGGCAGGGGCCGCGCCGCCCGTACCGGCCTGTGCCGGAGCTGGCTCGTCGTATGTGCGAGGTATCAGCGCTCTTCTTCGGAGGCGGATGCCGGAACGGACGTCAGCCGCTCCGTCTCGTCCTGTATCTCAGCGGCGATCTTCTTGAGTTCCGGCTCGAACTTGCGGCCGTGGTGGGCGCAGAAGAGCAGTTCTCCGCCGCTGAGCAGGACAACGCGCACGTAGGCCTGCGCGCCACAGCGGTCGCAGCGATCGGCGGCCGTCAGTGGGCTCGCGGGGGTCAGAACAGTAGTCACGTCGCCTCTTCTCTAGCTCGACGAGCTGTCGTACCAGGGTCAACATCCAACCAGCCCTAAAACGTTCCCGCCCCGGGCTTTTCCTCGAAAAAATCTTTCGAGGCCGGCTGTCTGCTGCCGGTTGGCGGCGAATGTGCCGTATTGCGTGTCTGTGTGTCGTACGGGTTCGCGCAGTCTGTCAATGTCTGGTCCTCCCGGCTGGCTTGCCGGTTGTTCATGAGGACGTGCCCGGAGCCTAAATGGTTCATGCCTCGAAGGGAACGTGATATGTACTTCACTCCATCGAGGGATCGAACATGCATGCGACTCTGGACTAGTCTTAACTCAAGACGAGGGTGGCGTTACAACGGCTCTACCAGGCCTCGGTACCCTCTTGACGGCGACCGAAGCCGGGTCCTTACCCACCAGGGCCCCACCTGAAATTCAGCGAGGAGCGAACCGCGTGACCGCCGAGACGTCCGTGCCGTCCACAGCGCTGCTGGCAGGAGCAGACCGGGACGGTTCCAACTACACCGCGCGGCACCTGCTCGTCCTCGAGGGGCTCGAGGCCGTGCGCAAGCGCCCGGGCATGTACATCGGGTCCACCGACAGCCGCGGTCTGATGCACTGCCTGTGGGAGATCATCGACAACTCCGTCGACGAGGCCCTCGGGGGCTACTGCGACCACATCGAGGTGATCCTCCACGACGACGGCTCGGTGGAGGTCCGGGACAACGGCCGGGGCATCCCGGTCGACGTCGAGCCCAAGACCGGTCTCTCCGGCGTCGAGGTCGTCATGACCAAGCTGCACGCCGGCGGCAAGTTCGGCGGCGGTTCGTACGCGGCCTCCGGCGGTCTGCACGGTGTGGGCGCCTCTGTGGTGAACGCCCTGTCGGCCCGCCTGGACGTCGAGGTGGACCGCGGCGGCCACACCCATGCGATCAGCTTCCGGCGCGGCGTGCCGGGTGCCTTCGCCGGGAACGGACCCGACGCCAAGTTCGAGGCCACCAGCGGGCTGCGCAAGGCGAAGCGGATCCCCAAGACCCGCAGCGGCACGCGCGTGCGTTACTGGGCCGACCGGCAGATCTTCCTCAAGGACGCCAAGCTCTCCCTGGAGAACCTGCACCAGCGTGCCCGTCAGACGGCGTTCCTGGTGCCCGGCCTGACCATCGTCGTCCGTGACGAGTTCGGGCTCGGCGAGGGCGGCAGCAAGGGCGAGGAGTCCTTCCGCTTCGACGGGGGCATCAGCGAGTTCTGCGAGTACCTGGCGAGCGACAAGCCGGTCAACGACGTCCTCCGCTTCTCGGGCCAGGGCACCTTCAAGGAGACGGTCCCGGTCCTGGACGACCACGGCCAGATGACGCCCACCGAGGTCACCCGTGAACTCGGCGTCGACGTCGCCATGCGCTGGGGCACCGGCTACGACACGACCCTGAAGTCGTTCGTCAACATCATCGCCACCCCCAAGGGAGGCACCCACGTCGCCGGCTTCGAGCAGGCGGTCACCAAGACGATGAACGAGGTGCTGCGCGCGAAGAAGCTGCTGCGCGTCGCCGAGGACGACATCGTCAAGGACGACGCCCTCGAGGGCCTCACCGCGGTGGTCACCGTCCGCCTCGCCGAGCCCCAGTTCGAGGGCCAGACCAAGGAGGTCCTCGGCACCTCGGCGGCCCGCCGCATCGTGAACACCGTGATCTCCAAGGAACTCAAGGCGTTCCTGACCTCCACGAAGCGGGATGCCGCAGCGCAGGCCCGTGTGGTCATGGAGAAGGCCGTCGCCGCTGCCCGGACGCGCATCGCGGCGCGCCAGCACAAGGACGCCCAGCGCCGGAAGACGGCTCTGGAGTCCTCGTCGCTGCCCGCGAAGCTGGCCGACTGCCGCAGCGACGACGTGGACCGCAGCGAACTGTTCATCGTCGAGGGGGACTCCGCGCTCGGCACCGCCAAGCTGGCGCGGAACTCCGAGTTCCAGGCTCTGCTGCCGATCCGCGGCAAGATCCTCAATGTCCAGAAGTCGTCCGTGACCGACATGCTCAAGAACGCCGAGTGCGGCGCGATCATCCAGGTCATAGGAGCCGGCTCGGGCCGGACGTTCGACATCGACGCGGCCCGCTACGGCAAGATCATCATGATGACCGATGCCGATGTGGACGGCTCGCACATCCGGACCCTGCTGCTGACGCTGTTCCACCGGTACATGCGGCCCATGGTCGAGGCGGGCCGGGTGTTCGCCGCCGTGCCGCCGCTGCACCGCATCGAGATCGTCCAGCCGAAGAAGGGCCAGGACAAGTACGTCTACACCTACTCGGACCGTGAACTGCGCGACAAGCTGCTGGAGTTCCAGAGCAAGGGCATCCGCTACAAGGACTCCATCCAGCGCTACAAGGGCCTCGGCGAGATGGACGCCGACCAGCTGGCCGAGACCACCATGGACCCGCGACACCGCACCCTGCGCCGGATCAACCTCTCCGACCTGGACTCCGCGGAGACGGTCTTCGATCTGCTGATGGGCAACGACGTGGCACCGCGCAAGGAGTTCATCTCCAGCTCGGCGGCGACGCTGGACCGGTCGCGCATCGACGCGTAGGCGTTGCGCCGGGCCGGAGGGCTCGGCCGGGATGACCATGGTCGTCGTACGTCGGCTCCACCCGTGGGTGGAGCCGACAGCCGTTTGCGGATCCACCCACGATCCACCCCTGCTCCGATCTGCTGACCTGCGGACTTCCGTAGCGTCGAAGGCGTCGACGGCACTCGCTGCCGACTCCCCTCTTCGCTCACGGAGGCTCTGATGTCCGGGCTCGTCAACGCGCTGGCGATCGCGGCTGTCGTCGTTCTCGTAGTCGTGCGGCAGTTCCGCGCGCAGCAGATCGGCACGGGCAGGCGCTGGTGGCTGTTGCCTGTGATCCTCGCCGTAGTGGCGCTCCGCGAGCCCGGCATCGTCGACGCCCACCACCGCACGGAGTCGGTCGTCCTACTGGGTGCCGAGCTGCTCATCGGCCTTGCCACCGGGGCCGGATGGGCCTGGACGACCCGAATATGGGCGGAGCCGGACGGAAGTGTGTGGAGCAAGAGCACCAAGGCGAGCGTGAGCGTCTGGATCGTCGGTATCGCCCTGCGTGTCGGCCTCTTCGCCCTCGGCGCCCTGATCGGCGTCCATCAGGACAGCTCGGCCCTGCTCGTCGCCCTCGCGGCCACCCTCCTGGTCCGCTCCGGGATCCTGGTCTGGCGGGCGCAGTCCGTGGCTCCCGCGGACGGTGGGGGCACGGCGTACGGTGACTTCATGGTCCGCCCCGCGCGGAAGGAGCGCGTGTGACGCAGAACGCCTGGATGCGCTGGCCCTCGCGGGAGGCGCTCGGGCGGGCAGATATCTCGCGACCTCGGCGCATGCTCGCCTGGGTCGTGAGGTTGTTCGCCCTCTCCATCCTGCTGTGGGGCGCCTTCAACAGCAGCCGGGTCCACGGCTGGGTGACGGTCGTGGGTGGCCTCGGTGTGGTCGTGGCCGGAGTACTCGCGTGGGCCCTGTACCGGACCACGTTCCAGCACAGGCTCTGGCCCTCCCTCGGCATCCTGCTTGCGCTCCTGGGACTGGCCGTCGGCGCCCAGGCCCTGGGCTTCCGGGCACCGGCGCTCGTCCTCTGGTGCGGCTGCGCCGTCACCGCGCTGGAACGGCTGCCGCTGGCGGTCGCGTGGCCGACGGCCTCCGTGGCCCTCGCGTCCTACGCCGCGGTCGACAACGACGTGTGGCTGACCACGGCGGCCACGACGGCGGGCCTGGCCCTGGCCGGCTACGTCCTGCGCCTCGACGCCGAAGCCCGGGGCAGCGCCCAGCGCCTGCTCGCCCAGGAGCGTGCCGCCCGGGCAGCGGAGGCGGAGTCGGCGGCGCTCGCGGAGCGGGCCCGGATCGCACGGGAGATCCATGACGTCCTGGCGCACAGCCTGTCTGCCCAACTCGTGCACCTGGAGGCAGCCCGGCTGCTCATCGAGCGGGGCGCAGGCCGGGACCAGATCCTGGAGCGGGTGGTGGCGGCAAGGGGCATGGCCCGTGACGGTCTCGACGAGACGCGGCAGGCGCTCTCGGCGCTGCGCGGAGAGCTGACTCCGCTGGAGGACTTCCTCTCGCAGCTCGTCGGTGCGTCGGCCGGTGCCGAGGTCACCATTACGGGTGAGCGCAGGCAGCTGCCCGCGGAGGCGTCACAGGCGGTGCGCAGAGTCGCGCAGGAGGCCCTGACGAACGTGCGCAAGCATGCGCCGGGCGCCAAGGTGCGGGTGCGGCTCGACTACAGCGACCATCAAGTGACGCTGGATGTACGGGACTCCGGCGGTACGCCGGGCGAACTCGCCGGGGCGGGCGCCGGGTACGGTCTGCTGGGCATGCGCGAGCGTGCCGAGCTGTTGGGCGGCTCGCTGGAGGCAGGGCCGGGCGAGGAGGGGTTCGCGGTGACGCTGAAGGTGCCTGTATGACGGAAGGGACGGAGGCGCGGCCTGCGCGCGTAGTGGTCGCGGACGACCAGACCGTGGTGCGTGAGGGCATCGTGATGCTGCTGGGCCTGCTGCCCGGGGTCGAGGTCGTCGGTGCCGCGGGGGACGGGGACGAGGCGGTGCAACTGGTGGCGGAACTCGCCCCGGACGTGGTGCTGATGGACCTGCGCATGCCGCGCTGTGACGGGGTGGAGGCGACCCGGCGCATTCGCACGCGGTACCCGGGGACGCAGGTCGTGGTGCTCACGACGTACGCGGATGACGAGTCCCTGTTCCCGGCGTTGCGGGCTGGGGCACGCGGCTATCTCACCAAGGACGCGGGCGGGGACGAGATCGTACGGGCCGTGCAGAGCGTGCTGTCCGGGGACGCCGGGCTGTCGCCGAGCATCCAACGGCGGCTGCTGGAGCGGCTGTCTGGTCCGGAGCCGCAGCCGCCGGCTGCGACGGAAGCGCCGGACGGGCTCACCGCGCGCGAGACCGAGGTGCTGCTGCTGATCGCCGACGGCCTCAGCAACCAGGAGATCGCCCGCAAGCTGCATGTCTCCACCGCGACCGTGAAGACTCACATCAACAACCTCTTCGCCAAGACGGGGCTCAAGGACCGTGCCCAGGCGGTGCGTTACGCGTATGCGAAGGGGCTCGCGCGGCCGCCGGCGGGATGAGTCACCTGATGGGGTGAAGAGCGCGGAGAAGAAGAGTCGGGGACCTTGCCGTTCTGTCCATCCTTGGGCATGCAGTCAAGCAACGACCGCCCCCGCGGAGGCGGGGGCGGCGCCGATGGTTCGGCCGAGCACCGCGATCATGCCCCGTCCCCCGCAGAGGCTTCCGGAGGTGCCAGGTACGACGACCCGTGGTACGACGCACTCGCCTCCGGATGGGGCGAGTCGGACGGCGTGGGCAGCCCCGTGCCCGAGGCCGGGCCTGAGCGCCGGACGAGCGAGGACGAGACGGCCGCTGCGGCCGACGTGTATCTCGAGGTGCAGCGCAGCGCGGCGTTCCAGGACGTGCGCAGCAGATACCTCAGGTTTGTCGTGCCGGGAGTCGTTGTCTTCCTCGTCTGGTACGTGGCATACCTCGTGACCGCCACCACCGCGCCCCGGCTGATGGCGCACCCCGTGGCCGGCGCCATGAACGTGGCGATGCTCGCCGGGCTCGGACAGTTCCTGAGCACCTTCCTGTTCGCGTGGGCCTACGCGCGGCACGCGCGGCTGCGCCGCGACCGGGCCGCGCTGGAACTGCGGTGGAACACCCAGGAGTTGACGCGGGGAGTCCGAGGTGGTGCCTTGTGACGGGCGACCATCAGACGCTTGCGCTGTTTCTGTTCAGCGTGTTCGTCGCCATCACGCTGGCGATCACGACGTGGGTGAGCCGTAACCGACGGGGTTCGGCCGAGGAGTTCTACGCGGGCGGGCGTCTCTTCTCGCCCATGGAGAATGGTTTTGCCATCGCGGGGGACTACATGTCGGCCGCTTCCTTCCTGGGTGTCACGGGGCTCATCGCGCTCTTCGGGTACGACGGACTGCTGTACGTGGTCGGCTTCCTCGTCGCCTGGCTGCTGGTGCTCTTCCTCGTCGCCGAACTGGTACGCAACTGCGGGAGGTTCACGCTCGCCGACGTGATTGCGGCGCGGATGAGGGAGCGGCCCGTGCGGATCGCGGCGGGAACTTCCTCGGTCACCGTGTCCGTTCTGTATCTGGTGGCGCAGATGGTGGGGGCGGGCAGCCTGGTCGCCCTGCTGCTCGGGGGCACGAGCGCGGCGGCGCGGGCCTGGACCGTCATCGGTGTCGGCGCGCTCATGGTGATCTATGTGTCGCTGGGAGGGATGCGGGCCACCACGTGGATCCAGATCGTCAAGGCGGTACTGCTGCTCGCGGGAACGGTCGCGTTGACCGTGCTCGTCCTGCTCCGGTTCCACGGCGACTTCGACCGGCTGCTGCTGACGGCGGCCGCGCGCAGTGGTCACGGCGATGCGTTCCTGGCCCCGGGGCTGAAGTACGGCGGGGACTGGACCGCCCGCCTGGACTTCATCAGCCTGGGGCTCGCCCTGGTGCTGGGCACGGCAGGGCTGCCGCACATCCTGTCCCGCTTCTACACGGTGCCCACCGCCCGGGCCGCGCGGTGCTCGGCGCTCTGGTCGATCGGGCTCATCGGCGGCTTCTACCTGATGACGATCATCCTCGGCTTCGGGGCGGCCGCGATCGTCGGGCCGGATGCGGTACGCGGGTCGAACGCAGCCGGGAACACGGCGGTCCCGCTGCTGGCGCTCGCCCTGGGCGGCGGCGCGAACTCCACCGCAGGAACGGTTCTTTTCGCGGTCGTCGCCGCCGTCGCCTTCGCCACGATCCTCGCGGTGGTCGCCGGAATCACGCTCGCCTCCTCTGCGTCCGTGGCCCACGATCTTTACGCGTCATTGCGGCGCAGCCGGGCCGAGCCGCGCAGCGAAGTGGCCGTGGCGCGCGTCGCCTCCGTCGGCATCGGCGTGCTCGCGATCGCCCTCGGTCTGCTGGCCCGCGACCTCAACGTCGCCTTCCTGGTCGGCCTCGCGTTCGCGGTCGCCGCGTCCGCGAACCTCCCGGTGCTGCTCTACTCGCTGTTCTGGCGCGGCTTCACCACCCGCGGTGCCGTGTGGGCCGTATACGGCGGGCTGGTCCCCGCGCTCGCCCTCGTCGTGCTGTCGCCCGTGGTCTCCGGCAGTCCGGAATCGCTGTTCCCGGCCGTCGACTTCCAGTACTTCCCGCTCCAGAACCCCGGCCTGGTGTCGAGCCCGATGGGTTTTCTCGCGGGCTGGCTCGGCACGGTCACCTCCGACGAGGTCCCCGACGAGGCCAAGCACGCGGAGACCGAGGTGCGGGCGCTGACGGGAGCGGGGGCCGCCTAGGAAACGCCGCCGCCCTCAACGTCGTAGGAAACGCGCCTGATCGACACGCGCCTGATCGTCGTCGTACGCCTGCAGCAGTGTCGTACGGCGTACAGCGCAGGCTTCGGGCTACGGCGCCACCCATGCGTACCGGTGTTCCGGGCGCCCTGTGTCGCCGTACTTGAGGGAGAGGCGGAGGCGGCCGGCCTGTTCGAGGTGGCGGAGGTAGCGCTGGGCGGTGGAGCGGCTCAGGCCGGTCTCCGCGGCCACCTCGTGGGCCGAGAGCGGCTGTTCGGCGTGGTGCAGGACCCGGCAGATCAGGTCGGTCGTCGGTTCCGAGTGGCCGCTGGGCAGGCCTGGTGACGAGGGTGCCGGCGTGGTGCGCAGGGCACCGAAGATCCGGTCCACCTGCTCCTGGCCTGCGATGCCGCGGCCGCCGACGCGGTCGACGGTGCGGCGGAGCGCGGCGTACGAGTCGAGGCGGGTGCGCAGCGCGGCGAAAGTGAACGGCTTGACCAGATAGTGCAGCGCGCCCAGGCGCATCGCGGCCTGCACGGTCGCCACGTCGCTGGCCGCGGTGATCATGATGACGTCCGTGCCGAGGCCCTGTTCCCGCATGCGGTGGACGAGTTCGAGGCCCGTCTGGTCGGGCAGGTAGTGGTCGAGCAGGACCAGATCGATGGCCCCGCGCTGCACGCTGGCCAGCGCCTGGGCAGCGCTGTGCGCGCGGGCGGCGACCCGGAAGCCGGGAACCTTTCCCACGTACTTGGCGTTGATCTCGGCGACGCGGAAGTCGTCGTCCACGACCAGGACGTCAATCATCGGGCCTCTTTCTGTCAAGGCCTGGCGAGCGTTAAGCCCGTGTTTCGGCTCCGCTGTTGTAGCGCGCGCAAAACGAGCACAACAGGCTGTTGCAAGCAAAAGAACGGCATGCGCTCACAAGGCTGCTGTTGTGGCCCGGGCCACATCTACCGTCCCCGGCCATGAGCGCAGACACCAGCCCCGCCATCCAGCTACGGGGCGCGAGCAAGATCTTCAGGACCCCGTCGGGGGGTCTGCACACGGCCGTCAGGGAGCTGGACCTCACGGTCGGGCGCGGTGAGTTCGTGGCGGTCGTCGGCCCCACGGGGTGCGGTAAGTCGACCACGTTGACCCTGGTCAGCGGGTTGGAGGAGCCCACCGAGGGCGAGGTTCTGGTCGCCGGGGAGCCGGTTCGCGGCGTCGGCGACAAGGTCGGTTTCGTCTTCCAGCAGGACGCCACCTTCCCCTGGCGCACCGTGCTGTCGAACGTCATGGCGGGCCCTCGTTTTCGCGGTGTGCCCAAGGCGGAGGCCAAGGAGAAGGCCCGCGAGTGGCTGGCCCGGGTCGGGCTCGCCGCCTTCGAGGACCGCTACCCGCACCAGCTCTCCGGCGGCCAGCGCAAGCGTGTCGCGCTCGCCGCGACCTTCGTCAACGACCCCGAGATCCTGCTGATGGACGAGCCCTTCTCGGCGCTCGACGTGCAGACCAGGGCGCTGATGTCGGACGAGCTGCTCGAGCTGTGGGAGGGCACGGGCGCCTCGGTGGTCTTCGTCACCCACGACCTGGAGGAGTCGATCGCGCTGGCCGACAAGGTCGTCGTCATGACGGCCGGTCCGGCCACCGTGAAGCAGATCTTCGACATCGATCTGCCGCGGCCGCGCAAGGTCGAGTCCGTGCGCCTTGAGCCGCGGTTCATCGAGATCTACCGCGAGATCTGGGAGTCCCTCGGCGAAGAGGTCCGCATCACCCGTGAGAGGGGCGTCGCCAATGTCGCCTGACGTCATGCCCGAAGCACAGGTCGCGCTCACTGTGACCGAGCCCGGCAACAAGACGGACCGTGCGCAGTCTCGCGCGCGTGCCGCCCGTAGACGCAAGATCGTCGTCGTGGTCACCCGCCTGCTGCTCCTGGTCGCAGTCCTGGGGGTGTGGGAGCTGTTCGCCCGGACCAAGGTCATCGACCCGTTCAACTTCTCGATGCCTTCGAAGATCTGGGACCAGATCTACACCTGGGTGATGCACGGGACGGCGCAGGGGCCGCTGGGGGAGCAGATCTGGTACACGCTCTACGAGGCGCTGCTCGGCTGGGTCCTCGGTGTGATCGCCGGTGTCGTGTTCGGCATCACCCTTGGGCGGATCACCTTCCTCGCCGATGTCCTTGGTCCATACATCAAGGTGCTCAACTCGATACCCAGGATCGTCCTTGCCCCGATCTTCATGATCTGGTTCGGGCTCGGCCCCGCCTCCAAGGTCGCGTCGGCGGTCGTGCTGGTCTTCTTCCCGGTCTTCTTCAACGCCTTCCAGGGTGCCCGCGAGGTCGACCGCAACCTCGTGGCCAACGCCCGGATCCTCGGTGCGAGCAATCGACGGGTGACGCTTCAGGTGGTCATCCCTTCCGCCACCTCCTGGATCTTCACCAGTCTCCATGTCAGCTTCGGCTTCGCCCTCATCGGCGCCATCGTCGGCGAGTACCTCGGCGCGACCAAGGGCGTCGGCATGCTCATCTCCCAGTCGCAGGGGACCTTCAACACCGCCGGTGTGTACGCGGCGATGGTCATCCTCGCCGTCGTCGCACTCGCCGCCGAGGGACTGCTGACCTTCGCCGAGCGCCGCATCTTCCGGTGGAAGCCGTCGGGTTCCGACAGCTGAACGCCCTCACAAGCCACCCCCCGTCTTCCCCGCACCGCCCTCTCACAAGGACGTGAACCCTCATGCGCAAGTCCGCCAGATACACCACCCTGGCCGCCGCCGGCCTGCTCGCCCTCTCCTCGCTCACCGCCTGTGCCAACGACGCGGCCAGTACGACCTCCACCAGCAAGGGCGACGGCAAGGGTACGAAGGTCAAGATCATGGTCGGTGGCCTCGACAAGGTCATCTACCTGCCCGCGATGCTCACCCAGCGGCTCGGCTACTTCGACGCCGAGGGCCTCGACGTGGAGATGCTGAGCGAGCCCGCCGGTGTCCAGGCCGAGACCGCTCTCGTCTCCGGGCAGGTCCAAGGGGCCGTCGGCTTCTACGACCACACCCTCGACCTGCAGACGAAGGGCAAGTCGGTGGAGTCCGTGGTGCAGTTCTCGCACGCGCCCGGAGAGGTGGAGATCGTCTCCAGCAAGGCGGCGGGCGACATCAAGTCGCCCAAGGACTTCAAGGGCAAGAAGCTCGGCATCACCGGTCTCGGCTCGTCGACCGACTTCCTCACCAAGTACCTGGCCGTCAAGAACGGGGTGAACGTCAGTGAGTTCACGCCGGTTGCCGTCGGCGCGGGACCGACCTTCATCTCGGCGCTCCAGAAGGGTGCCATCGACGGCGGTATGACGACCGACCCGACCGTCGCCACCATCCTCGACAAGAAGGCGGGCAAGGTCCTTCTCGACATGCGGACGCCGGAGGGCTCCCAGGAGGCGCTCGGCGGCCCGTACCCGTCGTCAAGCCTGTACATGCAGACGGACTGGGTCAACAGTCACAAGGACACCGTCCAGAAGTTGGCCAATGCATTCGTCAAGACGCTCAAGTGGATGTCCACCCACAGCTCGACGCAGATCGCCGACAAGATGCCCGCCGACTACTCGCAGGGCAACAAGGTCCTGTACGCGGCAGCCATCGAGAGCACGCTGCCGATGTTCACCAAGGACGGTGTCATGCCCAAGGACGGCCCCGAGACGGTCGAGAAGGTCCTCAAGGCGTTCAACCCCAACATCAAGAACGCCAAGGTGGATCTGAGCAAGACGTTCACCACCGAGTTCGTGGAGAAGGCCGCGGGCTGAATCCGTATGTAGGTGGGGGCACGGCCCCTTCCCCGCCCCCACCGGCCGTGCCCTCAGGCGCGGGTCGCCCACACGTAACGGTGTTCAGGGCGGCCCGCGTCGCCGTATTTCAGCGTCAGCCGGGCCCGTCCCGTGCGCTCCAGGAGCTTCAGATAGCGCTGAGCGGTCTGCCGGCTCACTCCGGTCCGGTCGGCGATCTCCTGGGCCGACAGCGGGCCCTCGGCGCTTATCAGGGACTGACGTACGAGTTCCGCGGTGGTGGGGGAGTGGCCCTTGGGCAGCCCCGGCTCCGAAGAGGCCGACAGGGCACCGAAGATGCGGTCCACCTCGGCCTGCTCCGCCTCGCCGCCGCCGTCGAGCGTGCGGCGCAGTTCCGCGTACGCCTCCAGCTTGGCGCGCAGTCCTGCGAAGGCGAACGGCTTGACCAGGTACTGGAGCGCGCCGTGCCGCATCGCGGCCTGCACGGTCGACACGTCACGGGCCGCCGTCACCATGATCACGTCGGTCTGGTGGCCGCGCCGGCGCATCTCCTGGACGACCGCGAGACCCGTGTCGTCGGGCAGGTAGTGGTCCATGAGGACCAGGTCCGGACGCGGCAGCGTCTCCAGCCGGCGCAGCGCCTCGGCGGCGCTGTGCGCCTCGCCGACCACGTGGAAGCCCGGCACCTTCTCGACGTAGGCGGCGTTGACCTGGGCGACCCTGGTGTCGTCGTCCACGACCAGGACCTCGATCATCGCGACTCCTCCTTGACGGTCGTGTCCGCGGTTGCCGTGAGGGCCGGCTCTTGTGCCGGGTCGGTCAGCGCTTCCGGCAGGACGACGGTGAACTCCGCGCCGCCACCGTCCGCTTCGCCCACTTTCGCGCTGCCGCCCTGACGCTCCGCGAGCCTGCGCACCATGGACAGGCCGATACCGCGCTTGCGGTGTGCGGGCGGCTCCTTCGTGGACCACCCGTCAGTGAAGATCAACTCGTGTTGTTCCGCAGGGATCCCGGGCCCGGTGTCGCGCACCCTGAGGACGGCGGTACGCCCTTCCGCGCGCAACTCGACCTCCACGCGCGCGTGGAGGGTGCCCGCGACCGCGTCGAGCGCGTTGTCCACCAGGTTCCCGACGATCGTGACGAGCCCCCTGGGGTCGATCAACCGGTCCGGGAGCCGCGTCCGGTCCGACACCCACAGGGCGACGCCGCGCTCGGCCGCGACGGTCGCCTTGCCGACCAGCAGAGCCGCGATCAGCGGGTCCTGGATCTTCTCCGTGACCTGTTCCGCCGTGACCCTGTGGTCACCGACCACCTCTCCGACGAACTCCACGGCATCGTCGTACATCTCCAGTTCGAGCAGTCCCAGGAGCGTGTGCATACGGTTGGCGTGCTCGTGGTCCTGGGCGCGCAGGGCGTCGATCAGGCCCCGCGTCGAGTCGAGTTCCCGGCCGAGCTGCTCCAGCTCGGTCCGGTCGCGCAGGGTCGCCACGGCGCCGCCGTCGTCGGTGGGCATGCGGTTGGCGACCAGGACGCGCTGGCCGCGCACGGTGAGCAGGTCGGTGCCCGTCACCCGGCCGGCCAGGATGTCGGCCGTACGTCCCTCGCCGAGCGCCTCGTCGGGGGACCGGCCGACGGCCTCGGCATCGATGCTCAGCAGCCGGTGCGCCTCGTCGTTCAGGAGGCGTATGCGACCGGCCCGGTCCAGGGCGACGACGCCCTCCCTGATGCCGTGCAGCATCGCCTCGCGCTCCGCGAGCAGCGCCGAGATGTCAGAGAAGGCCAGGTCACGGGTCTGCCGCTGGACACGCCGTGAGATCAGCCAGGCGGCCAGCGCACCGACGGCCAGTGCACCGCCGGCGTAGGCGAGCAGTCCGGGGATCGCGCCGATGAGGTCGGCCCGCACGCTGTCGTACTTGATACCGACCGAGACCGCCCCGATGATCTTGCCGTGGGCGTCCCGCAGGGGTACTTTGCCGCGGGCCGAGCGGCCCAGGGTGCCGCTGTCGATCTCCATGACCTCCTTGCCCGCCAGGGCGTCGTGGGGGTCAGTGGAGACGATGTGGCCTATCTCCGACGGCGTGGGGTGCGACCAGCGCACCTTGTTCCGGTCCAGCACCACGATGTACTCGGCGTGTGTGGCCCGACGGATGCGCTCGGCCTCCTTCTGCACCGGGCCGTTCCTGGTCGGCGGGGTATTGAGGACTCCCTCGGCGATATGCCGGTCCTGCGCGGTGGTCTCGGCGATGGCCAGTGCCCGGCGCATCGCCTCCTGGTCGAGCTGTTTGCTCAGCGGAGCCAGGAAGAGTCCGGTCGCGAGCACCGCGACCCCCGCGGCGATCGCCACCTGCATCAGCAGCACCTGCGAGAAGACCCGCTTCGGCAGACCGAGGCGCAAGCGGCGTGCGGGGGGAGTGGGGCTCATACCCACGACGGTACGTGGACGGGCCGAGGCTTCCGTAGAGGGTGTGGCATGCATCTCTTGATCAATGCTGAGCTGATCAATGCTGAGCCGGGCGGTCGAAGCATTGATCGGCCCGGTCAACTCGCGAGCGCGGTCATGCTCAGCTCGTGCACCGCCAAGACCCGCATCCGCGCAGGCGAGCCGAGAATCGACGTCCCGCAGTTCTCCGGGCGGGGCGGCAGGGACGCACCCTGGGCGACCTCGACGCGCCACCGGCGTCCGTCCGCATGGGCGACGGTCACCTGCCAGTGCGGTGCGGCCCCGTCCGTTCGTACGACGGTCAGGGCGTCCGCCGCGTACTCGCGTACGGCCGAGCGCACGGCCAGCTCGGCCGCCTGACCGGGCCGCTCCCAGGCGGAGCGCCCGCGGCAGCCCTCGACGACGATCCGTCCCTCCCGGACGCCGTGCAGGACCTCCCTGACGGCGTGGGCCTCGGCGCGGCCGTACGCGTACCCGTGGGGAAGGACGAGCAGCGTGGGCGAGAAGCGATGGCCACCCAGATGAGTGACCTCCCAGACGCCGTCCCCCTCGGAGGCGGCGAGCTCGGCCGCGAGCGGGCGGCCGAGCAGCGCGCAACAGCGGTCCCGCTTGCCGTTGGTGCAGACGAGGGCGAGCGGACCGCCGGCGTGTGGTCGGGCACCGAGCGCCGAGTCGAACGTGTGGTGCGCGCCCCTGCCGAGCGCGGCGAAGTCGAGGGAGAGCAGAGCCCGCGGGTCGCGGACCGTGGCGGAGTGCAGCCATGCGTTGCCGGGCGCGGTGTGCGCCGCGTACACCTGTCGCGTGGTGGGAGTACCGCAGTCGGCGTGCCGTCCCGGGCGCCGGATCAGCGCGATCCGTACGCCCGTGCCGTTCGCGGCCGCCTCCAGGGCGCGGCCGAGTGCCGGATCGAGGTGGCTCGAAGTGAGCGCCTTGGCGCCCCAGGGACCCGGCTGCTCCAGCAGCAGCCAGGTCCTCGCGGTGGCCGCGGTTCCCGGAAGGGGCTCGTCGAGCTCCCGGGATACGGTTGAGCACGTACTCACAGAGGTGAGCCTAACCTGACTTGGCTCACCGCGACTTCCGGTCGCGTCCGTTTCCTTGCGCCGGCCGGGGCCGATTCCTCCTACGGCAGCGGTTGGGGCGGCTTCGGACCGACGTAGTACCCACTGGGCCGCATGCGCAGCGGGCGTTCCCCGTACTCCTCGAGCGCATGGGCGATCCAGCCCGCCGTACGCGCCACGGCGAAGATCGTCTCGCCCGCGGTCGAGGGCATGCCCGAGGACGCCGTGAGCACGGCCAGGGCCAGGTCGACATTGGCGTGCAGCGGAGTGTGGCGGGCGGCGGTGGCCACGATGTCGCGGGCCGCCGCCAGGGCGGGGGCGGCCCGGGGGATCTCCTCCAGGAGGCCGAAAAGGACACGCGCGCGTGGGTCCTCGCCGGGATAGAGCCGGTGGCCGAGCCCCGGGATACGGCGGCCCGCCCGCAACTCTTCCGCGATGACGGGGGCTGCGTCGCCCTCGTCGAGCACGTCGAGCAGCAGGCGGTGGGCGAGGCCGCTGGCCGCTCCGTGCAGGGGGCCTTCCAGCACTCCGAGCCCCGCGGAGACGGCCGCGTAGGCGTGGGCGCGGGCCGAGGCGGCGACGCGCACCGCAAGCGTCGAGGCGGCGAGGTCGTGGTCGACGAGCAGGGCGAGCGCGGTGTCCAGCACGCGCAGCGAGGCCTCGTCCGGGTCGACACCGCTCAGCCGCGCCCACAGGCGGTGCGCCAGCGGACCCTCGTCGCGGTGGCCGCGCCGGGCCGGCGGCAGGGCCGCGACCAGGGTGGGGATGAGGGTGCGCGCGGTGCCGAGCACGGCGTCCTCGGAGAGGTCGAAGCGCAGCGGGTCCGCGACCGCGGCGGCGATCGCCGCAACCCGCAACCGGTCGGTCGGTCCGGTGTGTTCGGGCAGCGTGTCGACGGCACGGCGGGCCAGGGCGACGGGGGCCGCGGGTGCGGTGAACACCATGCCGGGGCGCAGCCGGCCGGTCCACAGCCACTCGGCCACCTCTTCGTAGGAGTGGCGCGTGGCCAGCTCGGTGGCGTCGACGCCGCGGAAGAAGTACCGGTCCTTCTCGATGAGGGTGATGCGGGTCCGCACGGAGAGCTCGCCGCCCGATGGTGAACTCCCGATGCTCTCCCGTCTGTTGCGCCGGGCGAGCGCCTCCACCTCCTTGACGTCGAAGGTGCTGCCCCTGCCGCCGGGCACGCGCCGGCTGCCGAGCTGGCCGCGGCTCACGTACGCATACACGGTCTCGGGTTTCACGCCCAGCAGTTCGGCGGCTTCCTTGGTCGTCAGCCGGCGTTCGGCGTGACCGGCGGAGGGGTCTTGATCGCGCATGGGGCCACCGTATCCGTATCACGACGCATGTATCCAAAGCATTGATTCAATCAATATTGACAGAGAATTAGTCAATCATCGAGAGTTGAATCAAGTCCAGGGAGGAATGCATGTCCGTCAACAGGTCAGCCGCCACCGTAGACGTGCCGCGGGGGCTCGCAGGCGTCGTCGTCACCGACACCGAGATCGGGGACGTCCGGGGGCTCGAGGGCTTCTACCACTACCGCCAGTACTCGGCCGTCGAACTCGCGCAGACCCGCGGCTTCGAGGACGTCTGGTATCTCCTGGTCCACGGCGAACTGCCGGACGAGGCGCAACGTGCGGGGTTCATCACCGAAACGGCCGCACTGCGGCTGCTGCCCGACGAGGTGCGGGTGGCCCTGCCCGCTCTTGCGGCGGCGAGCGGGCGGTCGGGCCCGCTGGCCGGTATGCGCTCCGCGCTGTCGCTGCTCGGCGCGGCGAAGGGCTTCCGGCCGGTGTACGACATCGCCGCGGCCGACCGACGTCAGGACACCCTCGTGGCGGCCGCTGCCGTGCCGACCCTGCTCACGGCGCTGTACCGGCTGGGCCGGGGTCTCGAGCCGGTGGAGCCCCGCGAGGACCTCTCCTATGCGGCCAACTACCTCTACATGCTGACGGGTTCGGTGCCGGAGCCCAGGCGGGCCCGGGCGGTCGAGCAGTACTTGATCTCAACCATTGATCACGGCTTCAATGCGTCAACCTTCACGGCGCGGGTCATCGCGTCGACGGGAGCGGACGTTGCCGCCTGCCTCGTCGGAGCCGTGGGGGCGCTCTCCGGTCCACTGCACGGTGGTGCGCCCAGCCGGGCGCTGGACACTCTGGACGCGATCGGCACCCCGGACCGCATCGACCCCTGGATCCGTGAACGCGTCCTCGCCGGCGACCGCATCATGGGCTTCGGCCACCCTGTGTACCGCACCGAGGATCCCCGTTCCCGGATGCTCCGAGAGGTGGCTCAGAGCTTCGGCGGCCCGCGCGTGGAGTTCGCCGTGGAGGTGGAGCGGCACGTCGAGAGCATCCTGGCGGAACTGAAGCCCGGCCGCGAACTCCACACGAACGTCGAGTTCTACGCGGGCGTGGTCATGGAACTGTGCGGTCTGCCCCGCGAGATGTTCACCCCGACGTTCGCGGCGGCGCGGGTGGTGGGCTGGAGCGCGAACATCCTCGAACAGGCGGAGGACTCGAAGATCATCCGGCCGGTGGCACGGTATGTGGGGCCGGGGGTGCCGGTGGCGGTGCCGGGGGCGGAGTGAAAAGCAGCGTCCCGGTGCCGCAGGGATGCGGTGCCGGGACACGGGCGGGGGTGCGCTTGGCCGACGAGGCGTCAGGCGTCCGGAATATCGGCTTTCGCGCGAACCAGTGTTTCGCGAGTGATGACCACGATGCGCTCGTAGTCGGCGCGGGAGGCGTCGGGGGGCAGCTCGACATCCAGTGAGTCGGTGACATCCGTGCCGATGATGGCGAAGCGTCCGTCGGACAACTCGAAGATGTCCGGGCAGTTCCCTCCGCCCGCGCTGCCCCTGTCGCGTGGAGGGACACCGAGGCGACGGATGATCTGACTCACAGTTGTTTTCCTCTTGTCTTTGGTTCAAGGCCTGCGCATGGCCGTTGAGCGGGTGACGCACTCCGGCTGCAGTCAGGAGAACTCGCTGACAGGAGGGGGGTTCCCTGGCGGTCAACCTGGTGACGGTCACCGTGATGCGGATGCCGCAACATCTTCTGGTGTGACAGCTGGGAAAGCAGGGTCTTTACGGCTTCGTTATCATCACTCGATCGAGCGAAGCCGTTTGGGTGGTGGTGTGATGCTGCCGAGGTTGACGGTTCGCAGTGGTGTGGGATCCGGCTGTGCCCGTCACTCCGTCGGCGGCTGACCCACGACCCACCATTCGTCCACGTCCGCTTCCTCCAGTTGACGTAGTAGATCGTCGACGATGCGGCCGAGGTCCGCTTCGTCGGAGTTGTCGGCGATGGTCGCCCTCTGGTGCTGGGTCGCGTACCAGTACTCCCTGACGATGGGGTTCTGAAGCAGACCGCGGATGAACCCGAAGAACTCCTCTCGGTTGATGTTGCCGACTCTGTACGCGAAGACTTGGTTGGTGTAGAGAGCGTTGGCGAAGAGGTACTGAGCGCGCCTCGTCGGAGACGAGGGGGCCTCGAAGATGTCGAGGACTTCTGCCAGTTCGGGGTTGTCGATGGCCTTGCTCAGCAGTTCCCAGTGCAGGTGCTGCTGGCTGGCGAGGTTGGCCTGGCGCTGGGTGTGCGCGTTCTCTTCCAATTGCTCCAGCCGTGCCTTCAGCTGGTCAAGTGCATGATGCTGCGCGGCCAGGGTGGCGAGTGCGCCGACGGCCATCCCTATACCGGCCGCGGCCGCGTAGCTGAGCCCTCGTATCGCGAAGTTCCGTGTGGCCATGTCAACCCCCGAGTCAGGCGGCCGTCCGCCGGTCGTCGGGATGCGGGTCGACTGATGGGGACCGGCGAGCGGTGGGCGGCGCTTGCCGTCTCCCAGGGTGCCGAGCGGCTCTGATCGGCAGGGAGGCGGAGAGGAGGCGCACGGAGGGAAGCGAGGGTCGCACGCTCCGGCGCCTTGCCCAACGTCTGCCCCGCAAGTGCTGCTAACAATCGTTCACTTCGCGGTGATTATTCCGGCTCGTATCCTGGTCCGGCATTCAATTCTCTTTTGTGCGCCGGGAGCGCGATCCGGTGCACGCGTCGGTGTCAGAGAGGTCGCACGTTGAGTCAGCCGAGCCACAGCCTCCGGCAGATCCCGGTCGTCGTACTCGCCGGATTCCTGGGCTCCGGCAAGACCACCCTGCTCAATCACCTCCTCCACCGCAGCGGTGGCAGCCGTATCGGTGCCGTCGTCAATGACTTCGGGGCCATCGAGATCGACGCGATGGCCGTGGCCGGAGCGCTCGGCGACTCCACCGTCTCGCTCGGAAACGGCTGCCTGTGCTGTGCCGTGGACGTCAGCGAGCTCGACCTCTATCTCGAGCGGCTCGCCCGGCCCTCCGCTGGCATCGACGTCATCGTGATCGAGGCCAGCGGCCTCGCCGAACCCCAGGAACTGGTGCGCATGGTGCTCGCCAGTGAGCAACCCGGGATCGTGTACGGCGGCCTCGTCGAGGTCGTCGACGCCGCCGAGTTCGACGACACGCGCGCGAAGCACCCCGAGATCGACCGGCATCTCGCCCTCGCCGACCTCGTCGTCGTCAACAAGCTGGACCGGGCGCCCGACGCGGAGCGCGTCCTCGGGCTCGTCCGCTCCCTCGTCGACCGCGCGGCCGTCGTCCCGGCCACCTACGGCCGCATCGATCCCGAGTTCCTCTTCGACTGCAGGCCGAGCGAGGAGCGCATCGGGCAGCTGTCCTTCGACGACCTGCACGAGTACGCCGAACACGCCGAACACGGCGAACACGGGCAACTCGGCGAGCACGGCCACGTCGATCATCTGCACGCGGCCTACGACAGCCTGTCCTTCAGCTCCGAAGTGCCCCTGGACCCACGCCGGTTGATGGAGTTCCTCGACAGCAGGCCCGAGGGGCTGTACCGGATCAAGGGGTACGTCGACTTCGGGCCCTACGACGTCCACAACCGCTACGCCGTGCACGCGGTCGGGCGCTTCCTCCGGTTCTACCCGGAGCCCTGGGCGCCGGGCGATGCCCGCCTCACCCAGCTGGTTCTCATCGGCTCCGGCATCGACGCGCCCGCCCTCGGCAAGGAGCTGGAGGCGTGCAAGAGCGACGCCCCGCACACCGCCGACGAGCACGGTATGTGGGGCGTCCTGCGCTACGTACAGGATCCGGAAGAGGATCTCGCGGAGCCGCCGGCCTAGACGGGGCCCGCCACCACCGCCACCGTCTTCGCCAGGGACACGCCCGAGCCGTCGCGGCGCGGGTCGAGCTCCGGGAGGTCGGCCGGGGTGCCGTTCTTCTGTGCCGCCTTGGCCGGGACGGCGCCCGCCCAGGCCAGGGACAGGCAGTCCTCGCCCTTCAGGAACCGCTGGCAGCGCACCCCGCCGGTGGCCCGCCCCTTGCGCGGGTACTGGTCGAACGGCGTCAGCTTGGCCGTCGTCTGGACCGAGTCGTCGAGCGTGCCGCGTGAGCCCGCGACCGTGAACACCACCGCGTCCGCCGCCGGGTCGACGGCCGTGAAGGAGATGACCTTCGCGCCCTCGGTGAGCTTGATGCCCGCCATACCGCCCGCCGGACGGCCCTGGGGTCGGACCTGTGAGGCCTGGTAGCGCAGCAGCTGCGCGTCGTCCGTGATGAAGACCAGGTCCTCCTCGCCGGTGCGCAGCTCGACCGCGCCGACGATCCGGTCGCCGTCCCTCAGCGTGATGACCTCCAACTCCTCCTTGTTGGACGGGTAGTCGGGGACCACGCGCTTGACGACGCCCTGCTCGGTGCCGAGGGCCAGGCCGGGGGAGGACTCGTCCAGCGTGGTCAGACAGACCACCGTCTCGTCGTCCTCCAGGGAGAGGAACTCCGACAGGGGCGCCCCGCCCGACAGGTTCGGCGCCGACGCCGTGTCCGGCAGCTGGGGAAGGTCGACGACGTTGATCCGCAGGAGGCGGCCGGAGGAGGTCACCGCGCCGATCTCGCCGCGTGCCGTCGCCGGGACCGCCGACACGATCACGTCGTGCTTGGTGCGCCGGGCGTCGGCGTCCTCCGGGAAGGGCTCGCCGTTCGACGTGCGGGCCAGCAGACCCGTGGAGGACAGCAGCACCCGGCACGGGTCGTCCGCGACCTGCAGCGATACGGCGGCCGCCGGGGCGCCCGAGGACTCCAGCAGGACCGTACGCCGCTCGGTGCCGAACTTCTTGGCCACCGCGGCCAGTTCGGAGGAGACCAGCTTGCGCAGCTCCGCGTCCGACTCCAGGATCCGGGTGAGCTCCGCGATCTCCGCGTTCAGCTTCTCCTTCTCCGACTCCAGCTCGATGCGGTCGTACTTGGTCAGGCGGCGCAGCGGAGTGTCGAGGATGTACTGGGTCTGGATCTCCGAGAGCGAGAAGCGCTCCATCAGGCGTTCCTTCGCCTGCGCGCTGTTCTCGCTGGAGCGGATCAGCCGGATGACCTCGTCGATGTCGACGAGGGCGGTCAGCAGGCCCTCCACCAGGTGCAGACGGTCGCGGCGCTTGGTGCGGCGGAACTCGCTGCGGCGGCGCACGACCTCGAAGCGGTGGTCGAGGTAGACCTCCAGGAGCTCCTTGAGCCCCAGGGTGAGCGGCTGGCCGTCCACCAGTGCGACGTTGTTGATGCCGAAGGACTCCTCCATCGGCGTCAGCTTGTACAGCTGCTCCAGGACGGCCTCCGGCACGAAGCCGTTCTTGATCTCGATGACCAGGCGCAGGCCGTGCTCGCGGTCGGTGAGGTCCTTGACGTCGGCGATGCCCTGGATCTTCTTCGAACCGACCAGGTCCTTGATCTTGGCGATCACCTTCTCCGGACCGACCGTGAACGGCAGTTCGGTGACGACCAGGCCCTTGCGGCGGGCGGTGACGGTCTCGATCTCGACCGTGGCACGGATCTTGAAGGTGCCTCGGCCGGTCTCGTACGCGTCCCGGATGCCGGCGAGGCCCACGATGCGGCCGCCGGTGGGCAGGTCGGGGCCGGGGACGTGCTTCATCAGGGCGTCGAGGTCCGCGCCCGGGTAGCGGATCAGATGCCGGGCGGCCGCGATGACCTCGGCGAGGTTGTGCGGCGGCATGTTGGTCGCCATGCCGACGGCGATGCCCGACGAGCCGTTCACCAGTAGGTTCGGGAAGGCCGCGGGAAGGGCGACCGGCTCCTGCTCCTGGCCGTCGTAGTTGGGCGTGAAGTCGACCGTGTCCTCGTCGATCGACTCCGTCATCAGGCTCGTCGCCTGGGCCTGGCGGCACTCGGTGTACCGCATCGCGGCCGGCGGGTCGTCGTTGCCCAGCGAGCCGAAGTTGCCGTGGCCGTCGACGAGCGGAACGCGCATGGAGAAGGGCTGGGCCATGCGCACCAGGGCGTCGTAGATCGATGCGTCGCCGTGCGGGTGCAGCTTGCCCATGACCTCGCCGACCACGCGCGCGCACTTCACATAGCCGCGGTCGGGGCGCAGCCCCATCTCGTTCATCTGGTAGACGATGCGGCGGTGGACCGGCTTGAGGCCGTCGCGGGCATCGGGCAGGGCTCGGGAGTAGATGACCGAGTACGCGTACTCGAGGAAGGAGCCCTGCATCTCGTCGACGACGTCGATGTCGAGGATGCGCTCCTCGAACGAGTCGTCGGGCGGCGGGGTCTTCGTGCTGCGGCGGGCCATCGCTGCCGGCTCCTCTTTTCTGGCTGCTCGCCTACGGGTCGCTCACGTCCCCTTCGGCTCGCTCATGCTGAAGCGTGAACGGTATCTGTCGCGGACCATTGTGGACCGCGGCACTGACAACGCGGGTCCAGGACCCCGTCTCGGCGGTCCCGGCCGGTGGGCGGGGCCGACCTCGCCGCGGCTGCCCGCAGGCTACGCGATCCGCTGTGGGCGTATGTGGTCCGGGAACTTCGCCGACGATCTGCACGCTTGCATACAGTGGCAGGACCGGCAGGAAAACCGCGGTTAGAACCACCGCATCCGCGAGGCGAAGGGACGTACATGCCCATGGGTCACACGGCCACAGACCAGGCAGGCACCGGGGGCCTGACAGCGACCGAGCACCGCCTGGCCAACGGCCTGCGCGTGGTGCTCTCGGAGGATCACCTGACCCCGGTCGCGGCGGTGTGCCTCTGGTACGACGTCGGCTCGCGTCACGAAGTCAAGGGACGTACCGGCCTGGCTCACCTTTTCGAGCACCTGATGTTCCAGGGCTCCGGACAGGTCAAGGGCAACGGCCACTTCGAGCTGGTGCAGGGCGCCGGCGGCTCGCTGAACGGCACCACCAGCTTCGAGCGCACCAACTACTTCGAGACCATGCCCGCCCACCAGTTGGAGCTCGCCCTCTGGCTGGAGGCCGACCGGATGGGTTCCCTGCTCGCCGCCCTCGACGACGAGTCCATGGAGAACCAGCGGGACGTCGTCAAGAACGAGCGCAGGCAGCGCTACGACAACGTGCCGTACGGCACGGCCTTCGAGAGGCTGACCGCCCTCGCCTACCCGGAGGGCCACCCCTACCACCACACGCCGATCGGCTCGATGGCCGACCTGGACGCGGCGACCCTGGAGGACGCGCGCGCGTTCTTCCGCACGTACTACGCGCCCAACAACGCCGTCCTGTCGATCGTCGGCGACATCGACCCGGAGCAGACGCTCGCCTGGGTCGAGAAGTACTTCGGGTCCATCGCCCCGCACGACGGGAAGCCGGAGCCCCGCGACGGCTCGCTGCCCGAGATCATCGGTGAGGAGCTGCGCGAGGTCATCGAGGAGGAGGTCCCGGCGCGCGCCCTGATGGCGGCCTACCGGCTGCCGCAGGACGGCACGCGCGAGGCGGACGCCGCCGACCTGGCGCTCACCGTCCTCGGCGGCGGCGAGTCCTCCCGCCTCTACAACCGGCTGGTACGGCGCGACCGTACGGCCGTCGCGGCCGGATTCGGTCTGCTGCGGCTGGCCGGAGCGCCCTCCCTGGGCTGGCTGGACGTGAAGACCTCCGGTGACGTCGAGGTGCCGGTCATCGAGGCCGCCATCGACGAGGAACTCGCCCGGTTCGCCGCCGAGGGCCCCACGGCCGAGGAGATGGAGCGCGCCCAGGCCCAGCTGGAGCGCGAGTGGCTGGACCGGCTCGGCACGGTCGCGGGCCGCGCCGACGAACTGTGCCGGTTCGCCGTCCTGTTCGGCGACCCGCAGCTCGCCCTCACCGCCGTCCAGCGCGTCCTGGAGGTGACGGCCAAGGAGGTCCAGGAGGTCGCCAAGGCCCGCCTGCGGCCCGACAACCGCGCCGTGCTCGTCTACGAGCCGCTCTCGCCCGAGTCCGCGGAGCACACCCAGGACGAGGACTTCCCCGAAGACCCCGAGTCCGAAGCCACGGTGGAAGCCACCGACCAGAACGAGGAGGCGGCCAAGTGACCGAGCTCGCCACGATGCAGTTCCACCCGCAGCCCCGGGCGGGCGAGGCCAAGCCGTGGGCGTTCCCGTCCCCCGAGCGCGGCGCGCTGGACAACGGCCTGACCGTCCTGCGCTGCCACCGCCCCGGCCAGCAGGTCGTCGCCGTCGAGGTGCTCCTCGATGCGCCCCTGGAGGCCGAGCCGGCCGGTTTCGAAGGCGTCGCCACGATCATGGCGCGGGCCTTCTCCGAGGGCACCGACAAGCACTCGGCCGAGGAGTTCGCCGCCGAGCTGGAGCGCTGCGGAGCCACCCTCGACTCGCACGCCGACCACCCGGGCGTACGACTGAGCCTGGAGGTCCCGGCCTCCCGTCTCGCGAAGGCGCTCGGTCTGCTCGCCGACGCCCTCAGGGCGCCCGCGTTCGCCGACAGCGAGGTCGAGCGGCTGGTCCGCAACCGCCTGGACGAGATCCCGCACGAGCTGGCCAACCCCTCGCGCCGTGCCGCCAAGGAGCTCTCCAAGGAGCTGTTCCCGGCGACCTCGCGCATGTCGCGCCCGCGCCAGGGCACCGAGGAGACGGTCGAGAAGATCGACGCGGCGGCCGTACGCGCCTTCTACGACCGCCATGTCCGGCCCGCGACCGCCACCGTCGTCGTGGTCGGCGACCTCACCGGCATCGACCTGGACGCCCTGCTAGGCGACACCCTGGGCGTCTGGACGGGCAGCAAGGCCGAACCCCGCCCTGTGCCGCCGGTGACCGCCGACGACACCGGGCGCGTGATCATCGTCGACCGTCCGGGCGCCGTCCAGACGCAGTTGCTCATCGGCCGCGTCGGCGCCGACCGGCACGACCGCGTGTGGCCCGCCCAGGTGCTCGGCACGTACTGCCTCGGCGGCACCCTCACCTCCCGTCTGGACCGCGTCCTGCGCGAGGAGAAGGGCTACACCTACGGTGTGCGCGCGTTCGGCCAGGTCCTCAGGTCCGCCCCGGACGGCTCCGGTGCCGCGATGCTCGCCATCAGCGGCTCCGTCGACACCCCGAACACCGGCCCGGCGCTCCAGGACCTGTGGACGGTGCTGCGCACGCTCGCCGAGGGCGGCCTCACCGACGCCGAGCGCGACGTCGCCGTACAGAACCTCGTCGGTGTGGCTCCGCTGAAGTACGAGACCGCGGCGGCCGTGGCCAGCACGCTGGCCGACCAGGTCGAGCAGCACCTGCCCGACGACTACCAGGCGACGCTGTACCAGCAGCTCGCCGCGACCGGCACCGTGGAGGCCACCGCGGCGGCCGTGAACGCCTTCCCGGTGGACCGTCTGGTGACGGTTCTCGTCGGTGACGCGGCCCAGATCAAGGAGCCCGTCGAGGCCCTCGGGATCGGCGAAGTCACCGTCGTGACAGCCGAGTAGAGGCTGCCTCAGCGGCACGCGCGCGTAGGGGCCCTGGTGACGGATGCGTCACCAGGGCTCCCTAATGTCCGGATTGAGGGAGAGGTTGCCTGTCTGCCCTGTGGCATGCGCTACAAAAGGCGTGATCCGTTTGGGGATTGAAAGTGCTCCCGCTTAGCGTCGTCCGGGCTGTCCGTCAGGCACCGCGCCGCACCCGCGGCACCGGACAGCCATCGCCGAGTCCCCGTACGGCGCGAGCCAGGGGAGCCGGGGACCCACCGCAGTCCCTGGGGTGAATCGGACGCCCGCGCGTGCAGCGAGGGGGTCCGTAGGAGACCTTCCTGCTCCGAACCCGTCAGCTAACCCGGTAGGCGAGAGGGAAGGAAAGGACCAGCCACCACATGGCGTTCACGCGCGCCACCGGGAAGCACCGTCGCCCCACACGGATGCACCGCACCACCACCCGCGCCGCCGGGGTCGCGGCCCTCGCCACCACCGGCGTCATCGGCACCCTGGCGGCCCCCGCGCTCGCCGCCGACACCTCCGTCGAGCAGACCGGCCTCACCCCCGTCATCACCATCGGCGACACGATCGCCGACAGGATCGACGCCCAGGCCGACGCCCAGAAGCAGGCCGCCGAGGAGGCCGCGCTCAAGAAGGCGGCCCAGGAGGCGGCACGCCAGAAGGCCGCCGCCAAGGCCAAGCAGGAGCGCGAGGCCAAGGAGCGCGCCGCCCGCGAAGCCGAGCGCAAGCGCCTCAACACCTTCGTGGCGCCGATCTCGAACTCGTACGTCTCCACCGGCTACCGGGCCAGCAGCTCCCTGTGGTCCTCCGGCAGCCACACCGGCATCGACTTCCACGCCGCGAGCGGCACGACCGTCCACGCGGTGGGCTCCGGCACCGTCGTCCAGACGGGCTGGGGCGGCGCCTACGGCAACCAGATCGTGATCAAGATGCAGGACGGCACGTACACCCAGTACGGCCATCTGTCGTCCATCGGCGTCTCGGTGGGCCAGACGGTCACCCCGGGCCAGCAGATAGGCCTCTCCGGCGCGACCGGCAACACCACCGGACCGCATCTGCACTTCGAGGCCCGTACGACCCCCGAGTACGGCTCGGACATCGACCCCGTCGCCTACCTGCGCTCGCACGGTGTGAACGTCTGACGACGGGTCGCAAGACCCCTCTCGAGGCCCCGGCTCCCGAGCCGGGGCTTTCGGTGTTTCTGCCGCCCCACTGTCCAAAAAATATCCATGGATTCCGGCCCGCCGTCGGAAATTCCGGCTCCGTGCAATAGAGTCACCGATACACGTCAATCATCGACGTTTCACGGGGATTAAGTCGGAGGTCGGTCATGCGTATTCCGGCGCACTCGGTGTGCACGGCGATCCGGGACGACATCGTCGCCGGTGTCTACGAGCGTGGCAGCCGGCTCACCGAGGAACTCCTCGCGCGCCGCTACGGCGTCTCGCGCGTCCCCGTGCGCGAGGCCCTGCGCACCCTGGAGGCCGAGGGCTTCGTGGTGACCCGGCGGCACGCGGGCGCGTGCGTCGCGGAACCGACCGAGCAGGAGGCCTCCGACCTGCTGGAGATGCGCATGCTCCTGGAGCCGCTCGGCGCCTCCCGGGCCGCCCAGCGGCGCACCGACGCCCATCTCAAGGTGCTGCGCGGCCTGGTCAGACTGGGCCAGGAGCGGGCCAGGAGGGGCAACAGCGAGGATCTGCGCTCCCTGGGAGGCTGGTTCCACGAGACGCTCGCCCAGGCCTCCGGCAGCCCCGCGCTGGCCTCGATGCTGACCCAGCTGCGCCACAAGATCGCCTGGATGTACGCCGTGGAGGCACCGGCCAACCCCGTGGAGTCCTGGGCGGAGCACGGCGCGATCGTCGACGCCGTGGCCCGCGGCGACAGCGAGCGCGCGCGGGCGGTCACGACGCTGCACACCGAACGCTCGAGCGCGGCGCACCGGCTGCGGTTCGGCGGCCCGGAGCGGGCGAACGGTGTGAGGAACTCGCAACATCCCGTAAACATGTCGGGCCTGCGGCATTAACACGGGCACCGTATACAAAGAGAGAACAATTCGCGGGGCATTATTTCTGCTGCCCGCGACCGGAAATTGCGCCGCCTCGGCGCGGGAAATGCGAAGGGCTCGCCCGGCAATTCGGACGAGCCCTTCTGTGGTGCCGTGATCAGACGGTCTCGGGGAGTTCCTCGAGACCCTCGGAGACCAGCTTCGCCAGCCGGTCGAGGGCGACGTCGGCACCCTCGGCCTCGGAGGCGAGGACGATCTCCTCGCCGCCCTGGGCGCCCAGGCCGAGAACGGCCAGCATGGAGGCCGCGTTGACGGGGTTGCCGTCGGCCTTGGCGATCGTCACCGGGATACCTGCGGCCGTGGCGGCCCGGACGAAGATGGAAGCGGGGCGGGCGTGAAGGCCCTCGGCCCAGCCGACGTTGACGCGGCGCTCAGCCATGTGATGCTGCCCTTCAGAGTCTCAGGGTTGTCTAGACCAGTTTCCCACACGTGAAGCGTCTCCGGAGCGGTCCTGTGCCCCGTCCGGGGTGGGCGGTCGGGCCGCGGCCTCGGCCCGACTTGCGTCCTTGTTCTCTCCTCGACGGACTGCCGTGTTCTCCACAGACTGCCTCGCGCCGTTGTCGGACGCGAGCCGTACTCTGGGGCCCATGCAGACCTCGCCGGACCGGCACGAGTACCCCGCCCACTGGGAGGCCGACGTGGTGCTGCGCGACGGCGGCACCGCGCGCATCCGCCCCATCACCGTTGATGACGCCGAGCGCCTGGTCAGCTTCTACGAGCAGGTTTCGGACGAGTCGAAGTACTACCGCTTCTTCGCGCCCTACCCTCGTCTGTCCGCCAAGGACGTCCACCGCTTCACGCACCACGACTTTGTGGACCGGGTGGGACTCGCGGCCACGGTCGGCGGCGAGTTCATCGCCACCGTACGCTATGACCGCATTGGTGCCGACGGCATGCCCGCGTCAGCTCCGGCCGACGAGGCCGAGGTCGCCTTCCTCGTGCAGGACGCCCACCAGGGGCGCGGCGTCGCCTCCGCCCTCCTCGAACACATCGGCGCGGTCGCCCGGGAGCGCGGCATCCGCCGCTTCGCCGCCGAGGTGCTGCCCGCCAACAACAAAATGATCAAGGTGTTCACGGACGCCGGGTACACCCAGAAGCGCAGCTTCGAGGACGGCGTCGTACGCCTGGAGTTCGACCTCGAACCCACCGACCGCTCCCTCGCCGTCCAGCGCGCGCGTGAGCAGCGCGCCGAGGCGCGCTCGGTACGACGGCTGCTCGTGCCCGGCTCCGTCGCCGTCGTCGGCGCGGGCCGCAGCCCCGGGGGTGTGGGCCGCAGCATCCTCGACAACATCCGTGACGCCGGCTTCACCGGGTCGCTGTACGCCGTGAACAAGGCGCTCCCCGAAGACGTCAAGGAACTCGACGGCGTCCCCGCCCACCGCTCCGTCCGCGACATCGACGGACCCGTCGACCTAGCGGTCGTCGCCGTGCCGGCCGAGCACGTCCCCGAGGCCGTCACCGAGTGCGGCGAGCACGGCGTGCAGGGACTCGTCGTCGTCTCCGCCGGGTACGCCGAGAGCGGGCCCGAGGGGCGCGAGCGCCAGCGGGAACTCGTGCGGCACGCGCGCACGTACGGCATGCGGATCATCGGGCCGAACGCCTTCGGGATCATCAACACGTCCTCCGAGGTGCGGCTGAACGCCTCCCTCGCCCCCGAGATGCCCCGCCCCGGCCGCATCGGCCTGTTCGCCCAGTCCGGCGCCATCGGCATCGCGCTGCTGTCCCGTCTGCAGCGCCGCGGCGGCGGCGTCACCGGGGTCACGGGCGTGTCCACCTTCGTGTCGTCCGGCAACCGCGCGGACGTCTCCGGCAACGACCTGATCCAGTACTGGTACGACGACCCGGACACCGATGTCGTGCTCATGTATCTGGAGTCCATCGGCAACCCGCGCAAGTTCACCCGCCTCGCCCGCCGCACGGCCGCCGCCAAGCCCCTGGTCGTGGTCCAGGGCGCCGGATCCGCCCCCCAGGGACACGCCGTACGGGCCACACGGCTGCCGCACGCGACGGTGTCCGCCCTGCTCAGGCAGGCCGGCCTGATCCGCGTGGACACGATCACCGAGCTGGTCGACGCGGGCCTGCTGCTCGCACGCCAGCCCCTGCCGGCCGGCCCAAGGGTGGCGATCCTGGGGAACTCCGAGTCCCTCGGGCTGCTGACGTACGACGCCTGCCTCTCCGAGGGGCTGAGGCCGCTGAGGCCGCTGGACCTCACCACCGGGGCCTCGGCGGAGGACTTCCACCAGGCGCTGCTGCGGGCCCTGGAGGACGACTCGTGCGATGCGGTCGTGGTGACCGCGATCCCGGCGATCGGCGAGGAGTCACCGGGGGACGCCGAGCTGGCGGAGGCGCTGCGATCGGCCGCCGAGTCCGTTCCGGGCAAGCCGGTACTGGTGGTGCACGTGGAGCTCGGCGGCCTCGCGGAGGCCCTGTCGGCCGCGACCAGCACCGCACCGCAGCCGGACACCAGGGCGACGGCCACCCGCCGGCTGCGCCCCTCACAGCAACTGCCCCCGCCGGTACGGGCCCAGGAACCCGCGGCCCCCGCCACCTGCTCCCGCCTCATCCCCGCCTACCCCGCCGCCGAGCGCGCCGTCCGCGCCCTCGGTGAAGCCGTGAAGTACGCCCAATGGCGCCGCGACAGCGCCGACCCCGGCAAGGTGCCCGAATTCGAGGACATCGACGAGAAGGGGGCCGCCCGGCTCATCGGCGGGATGCTGGCGCGCGGGCAGGGGCTCACGCTCGGCACCGAGGAGACCTGCGAGCTGCTCGGGCAGTACGGCATCCCCGTGCGCAGGGCGGTGCCCGCCTTCACCCCGGACGACGCCGTCCGGGCCGCCGAGACCCTCGGCTACCCCGTCGCCCTCAAGGCCACCGCCCCGCACCTGCGCCACCGCGCCGACCTGGGCGGCGTACGCCTGGATCTCGCGGACGAGGAGCAACTGCGGCGGGCATATGCCGAGTTGACGGAACTGTTCGGAAAGCCGGAGGAGCTCAGACCGGTCGTGCAGGAGATGGCGCCACGCGGCGTGGACACGGTGGTACGGGCCGTCATCGACCCGGCGGCCGGAGCCGTCCTGTCCTTCGGGCTCGCCGGAGCCGCCTCCCAGCTGCTCGGCGACATGGCACACCGGCTGGTCCCGGTCACCGACCGGGAGGCGGCCTCGCTGGTCCGGTCGATCCGGACGGCGCCGCTCCTGTTCGGCTGGCGCGGCTCGACCCCGGTCGACACCCCCGCACTGGAAGAGCTCCTGCTGAGGGTGTCCAGGCTGGTCGACGACCACCCCGAGGTCGTCGCCGTGACCCTGGAGCCGGTCGTCGTCGCACCCCGTGGTCTGACCGTCCTCGGCGCCTCCGTCCGCCTCGCGCCGCCACCGGCCCGCGACGACCTCGGGCCGCGCACCCTTCCCGTCTACTGAGACGTCCGCCAGGACAGCGCTGACCGGTGCCTCGCAGTCAGTGCACCCCCGTAGGATGGACGTCATGGCCAAGACCAGTACGACGACCCAGGGGCTGCGCGCGGCGATCGAGCGCAGCGGCTACTACCCGGCCCTCGTGGCCGAGGCGGTGGAGGCCGCCGTGGGCGGCGAGCCCATCCGGTCGTACCTGGTCCACCAGGAGACCACGTTCGACGCGAACGAGGTGCGCAGGCACGTCACGGTGCTCGTCCTCACCGGCAACCGCTTCATCGTCAGCCACACCGACGAGCAGGCCGCGGACACCACCTCCCCGACGCCCTACGCCACGACGTCGACGGAGTCCGTGAAGCTGGGCCGGATCTCCTCGGTCGTGGTCAGCCGCGTGGTCGCCAACCCGGAGCAGTACCAGCCGGGCACCCTGCCCCGCGAGGTCGTCCTCACCATCGGCTGGGGCGCGGTCTCCCGCATCGACCTCGAGCCGGCCGCCTGCGGCGACCCCAACTGCGAGGCCGACCACGGGTACACCGGCAACTCGACGGCGGACGACCTCAGCCTGCGCGTCAGCGAGGCCGGCGACGGACCGGAGACCGTCCGCCAGGCGCTCGCCTTCGCCCAGGCGCTCTCCGAGGCCACCGCGGACCCCACCCGCTGATGTCGCAGTCCGCTCCCTGGGACACCCACCCGGAACCCCTCGCCGTCGACTCCGCGCCGCCTCCGGAGTACGGCAGCGGCTCCCTCGCCGACCTGCTGCCCACACTGGCCGCCGGCATGGCCGTACCGGGCATGACCGCCGCGATCACCGAGCTGACCGCCGCCGACCGCAACTGCGTGTTCCTGATCGACGGACTCGGCTGGGAGCAGCTGAAGGCGCACCCGGACGAGGCCCCCTTCATGACCTCGCTCCTCGGCAGTTCGCGCGGCGGCACCGGTCGCCCCCTGACCGCCGGTTACCCGGCGACCACCGCGACCTCCCTCGCCTCCGTCGGCACCGGTCTGCCGCCCGGTGCGCACGGTCTGCCCGGCTACACCGTGCGCAACCCGGACACCGGTGAGCTGATGAACCAGCTGCGCTGGCGGCCGTGGACGTCGCCGCGCGCCTGGCAGCCGTATCCCACGGTCTTCCAGCTGGCCGAGCAGGCCGGGGTGCACGCGGCACAGGTGACCTCACCGACCTTCGAGAACACCCCGCTGACCCAGGTCGCCCTCAGTGGCGGAACGTTCCACGGACGGCTGTCAGGTGAGGACCGCATGGATCTCGCGGCCGGGCAACTGGCCGCCGGGGACCGCTCCTTGGTCTACACGTACTACGCCGAGCTGGACGGCGCGGGCCACCGCTACGGCGTCGAGTCGGACACCTGGCGCGGCCAGCTCATGCACGTCGACCGCCTCGTCCAGCGCCTCGCCGAGCAACTCCCGCCGCGCACCGCGCTGTACGTCACCGCCGACCACGGCATGGTCGACATCCCCTTCGACGAAGAGCACCGCATCGACTTCGACGAGGACTGGGAACTGCGCGCCGGTGTCGCCCTGCTGGGCGGCGAGGGCCGCGCCCGGCATGTGTACGCGGTCCGGGGCGCCGAGAACGACGTACTCACCGTCTGGCGCGAGGTGCTCGGCGAGCAGTTCTGGGTGGCCTCGCGGGACGAGGCGATCGCGGCGGGCTGGTTCGGACCGCACATCGACGAGCGTGTCTACGCCCGCATCGGCGACGTGGTCGCGGCCGCCCGCGACGACGTCCTGATCATCGCCTCCGAGCGGGAGCCCAAGGAGTCGGCGATGGTCGGCAACCACGGCTCGATGACCCCTGCCGAACAGCTGGTTCCCCTCCTCGAAGTACGCTCCTGAGGCCCACCCTCCGATCCTCTCCACCGAAAGGTGCTCAACTCCCCATGCCCGAGCTGGTGTTCTTCTCCGGAACCATGGACTGCGGGAAGTCCACGCTGGCTCTGCAGATCGAGCACAACCGCTCGGCGCGCGGCCTGGCAGGGATGATCTTCACCCGTGACGACCGCGCGGGCGAGGGCAAGCTCTCCTCCCGCCTCGGCCTGGTCACGGACGCGGTCGAGGTGGAGGACGGACAGGACCTGTACGCCTATGTCGTCGACCACCTCTCGCAGGGCGGCCGCGCGGACTACGTCATCGCGGACGAGGCGCAGTTCCTGGCACCGGAGCAGATAGACCAACTCGCGCGCGTGGTGGACGACCTGGGCCTCGACGTCTACGCCTTCGGCATCACGACCGACTTCCGCACCAAGCTCTTCCCCGGCTCCCAGCGCCTGGTCGAGCTGGCCGACCGCGTCGAGGTCCTCCAGGTGGAGGCCCTGTGCTGGTGCGGCGCCCGCGCCACGCACAACGCCCGGACGGTGGGCGGCGCCATGGTCGTCGAGGGAGCCCAGGTCGTCGTCGGCGACGTCAACCAGCCGGAGGCCGTCGGCTACGAGGTCCTGTGCCGTCGCCACCACCGCCGCCGTATGACGGCGACGACGTCCGGCTCGGCGGCCCTGTCGCCGGACGTGCTGCCGGTGTCGCAGAGCTAGAAGGACCGCCCGGTCCCTACCGCGGGCTCTCGATCAGGGAGAAGCGGGCGCCCTCGGGGTCGGCGACCGTGGCCACGCGCCCGTGGGCGCTGTCCCTGGGGGACTTGAGGACATGGCCGCCCAGATCCACGAGGCGGACGACGGCCTCGTCCGTGTCGGCGACTTCGAAGTACGTGATCCAGTGCGGGCCCCGGTCGCGTGGCAGGGCGGTGCCCACGCCGTGGATGCCGGCGACCGGGCGGCCCTCGATGTGCAGGCTCACGTAGTCGAAGTCGGCGGAGACGACCGGCTCCTCCTCGTAGCCGAAGACCGTCTCGTAGAACTTGGCCACGCTCGCCGACTCGAAGGTCAGCAGCTCGTTCCAGGCCGGGGTGCCGGGCACGCCCGTGAGCGCCGTGCCGAGGTACCCGGCCGCCTGCCAGATGCCGAAGATGGCACCCGCGGGGTCCGAGCCGATCGCGAGACGGCCGGCCTCGGCGGCGTCCAGGGGCCCCACCCCGATCGTGCCGCCGCACAGCCGTACCGTTTCCGCGGTCAGGTCCACGTCGTCCGAGGCGAGGTAGGGCGTCCAGGCGATCGGCAGATGGCGGTCCGGGGGCAGCTGGCCGATGCCGGCCACCTCGTAGCCGTCGAGCAGGGCGCGCGCGTACGGGCCGAGCTGCTGCGGGCTCGGCTGGAACTCCCAGCCGAACAGCGCGCCGTAGAAGTCCTGGGTCGCGGCCAGACCGTGCACCATCAGGCTCACCCAGCAGGGTGTGCCGGGCGCGTGCCGAGCGTGCGTCTCGCTGTTCGGGCCGGCCGACCCCCGTGCCTCCGTCATCGTCACTCTCTCCTCGACCCCTCGCGGTCGCCGTGTCGCTACCGCACTCCGGATCTCCGTGCAGATGCTCGCACCACAGATGCGACCGCGCGCTCCGGGCGCGCCGCATGCCTGGAGGATGCCCGGTGTGCGGTTTGTCGGCCGTTTCTGTGTGATTGCCGACGGGTGTCGATCAGCTGTACAGCATGTGCCCGAACCCGTACGCCTCGTGATCGGGCCTGTACGGCCGAGCAGAGTAGCCGGACGTGGACGATGAGGCCACCCCGTGCGCAAGGATGGGGGCCATGAACGCCATCATCTCCGCGTCCGAACTCGCGAGCGACCTGGCGGGTCCGCGCCCGCCCGTCCTGCTCGATGTCCGCTGGCAGCTCAGTGTGGCCAAGGCGGCCGGAGAGCCGCCCTTCGACGGCCGGGCCGCCTATGCGGCCGGGCACATCCCCGGTGCCGTCTACGTCGACCTGGACTCGGAGCTCGCCTCCGCGCCCGGCGAACGCGGCCGCCACCCGCTGCCCGACCTCGAGGTCTTCGGCGCCGCGATGCGCCGCGCGGGCGTCTCGGCCGGGACGCCGGTGATCGTGTACGACGGCGGGCAGGGCTGGGCGGCGGCCCGTGCGTGGTGGCTGCTGCGCTGGACGGGTCACCCGGACGTGCGGGTCCTCGACGGCGGGTTGCCGTCGTGGGAGGGGCCGCTGGAGACGTCGGCCCCCGCGCCGGCGGAGGGTGACTTCGAGCCGGTCGCGGGTGGTGCGGGGCTGCTGGACGCCGATGGCGCGGCGGCGCTCGCGCGGGCCGGGGTGCTGTTCGACGCGCGGGCGGGGGAGCGGTATCGCGGGGAGGTGGAGCCGATCGACCGGGTCGGCGGGCACATTCCCGGGGCGGTGTCGGCGCCCACGAACGAGAACGTGGGGGTGGACGGGCGATTCCTGCCCGCGGAGGAACTGGCCGAGCGGTTCAAGGCGCTTGGCGCGGCCGACGGTTCGCCGGTCGGTGTGTACTGCGGTTCGGGTGTCTCCGGGGCGCACGAGGTGCTGGCGCTGGCGGTCGCGGGGATCGACGCGGCGCTGTACGTGGGCTCGTGGTCGGAGTGGTCGTCGGACCCGACTCGCCCTGTCGCTGTGGGCGCTGATCCTCAGTAGCCCTGGGGTGCGGCGCGGGGTGGGGGAGTGGAGCTTGCCGACACCGGCGGCTGTCGCCTTTCCTTGGGTCGGGAGCCGCCCTGGGCGGCACGCATGGCCGCAGACTACGTAGAGGGTGCATGAGTGAGGGCCGCGCGCTGTCGGCGCGGCCCCCATGCACGTACGGCCGTCTGCACGGCCGTACGACCGACTACTCCTGCTTCTTGCGTCGTGTTCCGAACACGATCTCGTCCCAGCTGGGGACCGCCGCGCGGCGGCCGGGGCGGACGCCGTCGGCCTCGGCCTGGCGGTCGGTGGCGCCGACGAGGCGGTCACGGTGGCTGGTGACGGAGCGGGGCATGAGGACGTCCGCGTAGGCGGAACCGGCAGAGGCGGCGGGGGCCGGGGGCTCCTCCTCCTCGGCTTCGGCGGCGGCGGGCTCCTCCGGCGGTGGCGGCGGAGGAGACGCTTCTGCGGGGCGCTCCGGGACCACCAGGTCGCCGCGGAAGCTCGGCACCGCTTCCAGCAGGCTGGTCAGCGAGTCCCGTTCACCCGAGCTCTCCTCGGCGGGCTCGGAGGCCTGCGCCGGCAGGCTCGGCCGGTCGAGGGAACGGTCCAGCGGACGGTCACGCGGCAGCCGTGCGATGCGCGGCACGAACGGAAAGCTGGGCTCCGGCGCGGCGAGGTCCTCGGACTCGCCGATCAGCGAGCGCGCCTCCTCGTCGACGGCCTGGACGAGCCGCCGGGGCGGGTCGTACGTCCAGCTCGCCGAGTGCGGTTCGCCCGCGACCCGGTAGACCAGCAGGACCTCCCAGGTGCCGTCGTCGCGGCGCCACGAATCCCACTGCACGGTGTCCTTCTCGGCGCCGCGCAGCAGCAGCCTCTCCTGCACGGCCTCGCCGAGCTGGGGCCCGGCGTTCTCACCGGGCCGCCGGACGGGCGTCTTGCGGGCCCGCTCGGCCATGAACGCGCGCTCCGCGAGCACCGGGCCCTCGAAGCGCCGTACGCGGTCGACGGGGATGCCGGCGAGCTGGGCGACTTCTTCCGCGGAGGCACCGGCGCGTATACGCGCCTGGATGTCACGGGGGCGGAGATGGCTCTCCACCTCGATCTCGATCTGGCCGAGGCGGGGCCGGTCGCCGCGGACGGCGGCACGCAGCCGTTCGTCGATCGGAAGCGTGTACTCCGTTGCGTCGGCAGCCTTCAGCACCAGCCGTGTGCCGTCATTCGAGACGGCCACGACACGCAGTTCGGGCATGGGGACCTCCCGGGTGGTGCCTGCCGACGTCACGTGCGTCGCTGCTTCCGCTAGTCGAGTGTGGCCTGCCCGGGTGCAGCCTGCCACAACCTTGCCGAGTTGCCCGGCGTGTCGGGCCAGGGCCCTGGATCGCCGTTATGGCACGGTTACCTATTCGCAACGCTAAGTGACCAACTCCGTCACCCTGTGCAACTAGCCCCCTCCCGGCGGTCCTTGAAGGTCGCGGACGCCCTGGCGGGAGACCGGACCCAGGGCTCGCAACAGTACTCCATTCGGGCCACGTGCGTGGATTGGCGCGCCGCCCAACTTCTGGCAACGGACCGGACCCGGCCGCCCGTTGCACGCTTTCCGGATCTTGAACGTGGCGTACTTCACGGAATCGGCAGAAACGGAACCAATGGCTACGGCCCCAACACCCGCCGCAGGTAGTCGTTCTGGAAGCGCCGGTCCGGATCCAGCCGGTCCCGCAGCGCGGTGAACTCGCCGAAGCGCGGATAGACCTCGGAGAAGTACTCGGCGTCCCGCGTGTGCACCTTGCCCCAGTGCGGACGGCCCTCGTGCGCGGTGAAGATGCGCTCGGCGGCGGTGAAGTACGCCTGATAGGGCGTCCCCCGGAACATGTGCACGGCGACGTACGCGCTGTCGCGGCCCGATGCCGTGGACAGGGTGATGTCGTCGGCGGGCGCCGTGCGCACCTCGACGGGGAAGCTGATCCGCAGACCGGAGCGCTCCACCATCGTCTTCAGTTCGCGCAGTGTCTCGGTGAGGGCCTCGCGCGGGACGGCGTACTCCATCTCCACGAAGCGCACCCGGCGCGGCGAGGTGAAGACCTTGTACGGAATGTCGGTGTACGTACGTGCGGACAGCGCCTTGCTGGAGATCTGGGCGATCGTCGGGACGGTCGCGGGTGCCGCGCGGCCGACCCACTGGGCGACCTGGAAGACGCCGTTGGAGAGGAACTCGTCCTCGAACCAGCCCGCCATCCGGCTCACCGGCTTCTCGGGGCCGGCGCTGCGGTTGTTGCGCTTGGTGTTGGTGGAGCCGGTGTGCGGGAACCAGTAGAACTCGAAGTGCTCGTTCTCGGCCCACAGTTGGTCGAACTCGGCGAGCACCCTGTCGAACGGCATCGGTTCCTCGCGCGCGGTGAGGAGGAAGACCGGCTCCACGGCGAAGGTGATCGCGGTGACGATGCCGAGGGCGCCGAGGCCGATCCGGGCGGCCGCGAAGACGTCCGAGTTCTCCTTCTCGGAGCAGGTGAGCACCGAACCGTCGGCCGTGACCAGCTCAAGTCCCTTGATCTGGGCGGCTATGGAGGCCGACTCGCGGCCGGTGCCGTGCGTGCCGGTGCTGGTGGCGCCGGAGACCGTCTGCTCCATGATGTCGCCCATGTTGGTCAGCGACAGACCCTCGCGGGCCAGAGCCATGTTGAGCCTCTTGAGCGGGGTGCCGGCCTCCACCGTGACCGTCATGGCGTCCCGATCAATCTTGCGGATGCCGGTCAACAGTTGAGGGCGGATCAACACACCGTCGGTGGCCGCGATGGACGTGAAGGAGTGCCCGGTGCCGACGGCCTTCATCGTCAGCCCGTCCTGAGCGGCCTGCCGTACGGCCGCCGACAGTTCCTCCACGGAGGCCGGCTCGACCTCCCGTGCGGGACGGGCCGTGACGTTGCCGCCCCAGTTACGCCACGTGCCGTTCTTCCCGCTCGCTGTGCTGCTCAACGGTGCCTCCCCGACGCGGAGCCGGCCTGCTGAGCCGGCGGTACCCCAGGAAACCGACCGTGACCGCGACGGCCCCGGACACCGCCGGAACCCCGTACCCGGCACGTGCGCCGGCCGCGTCGATGACCCAGCCGGCGATCGAGGAGCCGAGCGCGACACCGACCGCGAGGCCGGTGCTCACCCAGGTCATGCCCTCGGTCAACTGTGCGCGTGGTACGTGCTCTTCGATCAGGGACATGGTGGTGATCATCGTGGGAGCGACGGCCATGCCCGCAACGAACAGCGCCACAGCCAGAAACGGCAAGTTTCCGACCAGTAGGAGGGGGATCATACTCACGGCCATCGCGCATATGCCCAGCAGCCAGCGGCGTGCGGGCGCCCCCTTGAAATGCAGCAGCCCGAACACCACACCTGCCGCACAGGAACCCGCCGCATACAGCGCGAGCACGACGCTCGCGGCGGCCTTGTGCCCCCGCTCGTCGGCGAAGGCCACGGTGACCACGTCGACGGAACCGAAGATCGTCCCCGTCGCCACGAAGGTGGCCACCAGGACCTGCAGGCCACGCGCGCGCAGTGCCGTACCGCCGCCCTGCTTCTCCCGGGGGTGCGGCTCGGGCTCGGTGGCGCGCTGGGCGGTCAGCCAGAAGACGCCGGTCGCCAGGAAGCAGGCGGCGAGCAGCGGCCCCGCCTCCGGGAACCAGGCCGTGGACAGACCGATGGAGATGATCGGCCCGAAGATGAAGCACACCTCGTCCACGACCGACTCGAAGGAGTACGCGGTGTGCAGCTGCGGAGTGCCCCGGTACAGGGCAGCCCAGCGGGCGCGGATCATCGCGCCGAGGCTCGGCACCGAGCCGATGCCGGCGGCGCACACGAACAGCACCCCGTCCGGCCACCGGAAGTGCGCGGCGAGCAGCAGCCCGGCCGCCGAGGCGAGCGCGACCAGCGTCGCGGGCCGCAGCACCCTGCGCTGCCCGTACTGGTCCACCAGCCGGGAGATCTGCGGCCCGATCGCCGCGGCCGCGAGCGCGATGGTCGCCGACAGGCCGCCCGCGAGCCCGTAGCGCCCGGTGAGCTGGGAGATCATCGTGACCACGCCGATGCCCATCATCGACAGCGGCATCCGGCCGAGAAGGCCCGCGGCGGAGAACCCCTTGGTGCCGGGGGTGGCGAAAAGGGCGCGGTAGGGGCTGGGCACGGGGTCTCCGATGGCTACGGCTCAGAAAGGTGCTGACGACGGAAAAGTGCTGGCGGAAGCTCAGTAAGGTGCGAATACGGCTGATACAGCTTACGAGTGGGGTCACCCTAATGCACCCGGTCTTTCGGCCGGTGAACGCGTCCGGAATACGGCCCGCCCCCGCTCGTCACCCCGCCGTTTCCCGGCCGTCAGTGCCGGGTGGCAGGATCGACCCATGTCAGACGCGCTCGATGCCACCCCCTACGACGCCCTGCTCCTGCTCTCGTTCGGCGGCCCGGAGGGCCCGGACGACGTGGTCCCGTTCCTGGAGAACGTGACGCGCGGGCGAGGCATCCCCAAGGAACGCCTGAAGGAAGTCGGGCAGCACTACTTCCTGTTCGGCGGGGTCAGCCCCATCAACGACCAGAACCGCGCCCTGCTGGACGCCCTCCGCAAGGACTTCGCGGACCACGGCCTGGACCTTCCGATCCACTGGGGCAACCGCAACTGGGCGCCCTATCTGACGGACACCCTGCGCGAGATGGTCGCCGCCGGCCACCGCCGCATCCTGGTCCTCACCACCAGCGCCTACGCCTCGTACTCGGGCTGCCGCCAGTACCGCGAGAACCTCGCCGACTCGCTCGCCGAGCTGGAGGCCGAGGGCCTGGAGCTGCCGAAGATCGACAAGCTCCGGCACTACTTCAACCACGAGGGCTTCCTGGAGCCCATGATCGAGGGCGTCCTGCAGTCCCTCGCCGACCTCCCCGAGGACGTCCGGGACGGCGCGCACCTCGCGTTCTCGACGCACTCGATCCCCACCGCGTCCGCGGACACCTCCGGCCCGGTCGAGGCCCACGGCGAGGGCGGCGCGTACGTCGAGCAGCACCTGGAGGTCGCTCAGCTGATCGCCGACGCGGTCCGCGAGCGCACCGGCATCGACCACCCCTGGCAGCTCGTCTACCAGTCACGCTCCGGAGCCCCGCACATCCCGTGGCTCGAGCCCGACATCTGCGACCACCTGGAGGAGCGGCACGCGGCCGGTGCCCCAGCGGTCGTCATCGCCCCCATCGGTTTCGTCTCCGACCACATGGAGGTCCTCTACGACCTCGACACGGAGGCGAAGGCCAAGGCCGAGGAGCTGGGCCTGCCGATGCGCCGCTCGGCCACCGTCGGAGCCGATCCGCGCTTCGCCGCCGCGATCCGCGACCTCGTCCTGGAGCGGGCGTCCGTGGAGCGCGGCGAGGAGGTCACGCCGTGCGCCCTGGGCGCCCTTGGCGCGAGCCACAACCTCTGCCCGGTCGGCTGCTGCCCGGCCCGTGCCCCCCGCCCGGCCGCCGCGGGCGCCGACAGCCCCTACGCGTGAGGAGCCCCGTGACCGACCCCCTGCACCAGGAACTGCTCGCACTGGCCCAGGAGGCCGCCCGCCGCGCCGGGACGCTGCTGCGGGACGGCCGTCCGGCCGATCTCGCGGTCGCCGCGACCAAGTCGAGCCCGATCGACGTGGTCACCGAGATGGACATCGCGGCGGAGAAGCTGATCACCGACCTGATCTCCGAGCGCCGCCCGGACGACGGCTTCCTCGGCGAGGAGGGCGCCTCCACCGAGGGCACCAGCGGGATCCGCTGGGTGATCGACCCGCTCGACGGCACGGTCAACTACCTGTACGGGCTGCCCACTTGGGCCGTCTCCATCGCGGCCGAGCAGGACGGCGAGACCGTCGTCGGGGTCGTCGCGATCCCGATGCGCGGTGAGACGTTCCACGCGGTGCGCGGCGGCGGAGCGCGTGCCACGGGCGCCTGGGAGGGCGAGCGCGAGCTGGCCTGCCGCCCGGCGCCGCCCCTCGACCAGGCCCTGGTCTCCACGGGCTTCAACTACGTCACCGAGGTCCGCGCCCACCAGGCCGAGGTCGCGCGGAAGCTGATCCCCCTGCTGCGCGACATCCGGCGCGGCGGCTCGGCAGCCGTCGACCTGTGCGACCTCGCGGCCGGCCGCCTCGACGGCTACTACGAGCGCGGGCTGCACCCGTGGGACCTCGCGGCCGGCGACCTCATCGCCCGGGAAGCGGGCGCTCTGACCGGTGGACGCCCCGGAGAGCGCCCCGCACACGCTCTGACGATCGCCGGCACCCCGGGCGTCTTCGAGCCCCTCCAGCGCCTTCTGGAGGACTTCGGCGCCTGGCACGACTGAGGGCCGTACCGCCGGGTGACATCGTGACCAACGGGTGGTGAACGCCGTCGTACGGCAACGCAGCGGGCCCCCGGCGCTGGATTCGCCGGGGGCCCGCTGTCGTACGTACGCGCTGATCAGACGCAGACGCTAGGCGCCGACCTCCACACCGTGCTCGGCGGCGAGGCGGCGCAGGTCGTCGAGCTCGCCCTGCTCCACCTCGACGAGGAAGTCGTCGCCCTCGTCGCGAGCCCGCGTCAGGTCGGACTCGGTCGTCCTTATGCGCTGCAGAAGTCCTGCGGTGAATGCGTCCATGCTGCGCCCCCTCGTCCTGGGTCGTGGGTCGGTGGCACGGGGGTGTGCCGTTGGGAAGGGGCGATCACGTCTCCATCAGGTGCCCGGCACACGGGCGCCTGGGGTGGCGACGGTGCCGGACACCCACGCCCACTCTGCGGAAAGCGGATTGCGCCGTGCCGCATGGTGCTGCGGCACTAGCAGAGCGTGATCGCGGGGTATGAACCGTCCTCCCCCCGCTCCCTTCCACGGAAACCTCAACCCGGCGAGAAAATCTCGCATTCCCGGGTCTCATACCTGTCCTTCATCCTGCCCTCATCCTCCGTCCCCCGCCTTACCGCCGACTTACGACCGAAAAGGGCAGGATGGAGGCACACACCCATGAAGACCCCTGCCCGCGTGTGCCCTTGTCGGCGCTACGCGGGTGGACACAGGAAGGACAAGCGACGTGCGCGTACTCGTCGTCGAGGACGAGCAGCTGCTCGCCGATGCGGTGGCCACCGGACTGCGCCGGGAGGCCATGGCCGTCGACGTCGTGTACGACGGTGCGGCCGCCCTCGAGCGCATCGGCGTCAACGACTACGACGTGGTCGTCCTCGACCGCGACCTCCCGCTCGTCCACGGCGACGACGTCTGCCGCAAGATCGTGGAGCTCGGCATGCCCACGCGCGTGCTGATGCTCACCGCCTCCGGCGACGTAAGCGACCGCGTCGAGGGCCTGGAGATCGGCGCCGACGACTATCTCCCCAAGCCCTTCGCGTTCAGCGAGCTCATCGCACGCGTGCGTGCCCTCGGCCGGCGTACCAGTGTGCCGCTGCCGCCGGTGCTGGAGCGCGCGGGCATCAAGCTGGACCCCAACCGCCGCGAGGTCTTCCGGGACGGCAAGGAGGTCCAGCTCGCGCCCAAGGAGTTCGCCGTCCTGGAGGTGCTGATGCGCTCCGAGGGTGCCGTCGTCTCCGCCGAGCAGCTCCTTGAGAAGGCCTGGGACGAGAACACCGACCCGTTCACGAACGTCGTGCGCGTGACCGTCATGACCTTGCGCCGCAAGCTGGGCGAACCGCCCGTGATCGTCACCGTGCCCGGCTCCGGCTACCGGATCTGATGCGCGATGGCCGCAACACCCGCTCTCCCCACGGCACCCCCGAAGCCCACCTGGGACCCCAGGAAGCCCGAGCCGCCCTTCCCCTGGCTGCGCCCGACCATCCGCATACGCCTCACGCTGCTGTACGGCGGCATGTTCCTGATCGCCGGCATCCTGCTGCTGTCGATCATCTATCTGCTGGCCGCCCAGGCCCTCCATGAGGGCAGTGGGCAGTCCTTCTCGGTGTCCGGCGCCAATCTCGACATCACCAGCTCCACCTGCCCCGCGGTGAACTCGGCGCCGACGAGCGAGATCAACACGATCCTCAAGCAGTGCGACGCCGTCCAGCGTCAGCGCGCCCTGGACGACCTGCTCAGCCGCTCGCTGCTGGCCCTGCTCGGTCTCGCCGTGATCGCCTTCGCCTTCGGCTACGCCATGGCCGGCCGGGTGCTCTCCCCGCTCGGCCGGATTCTCCGCACCGCACGCGCGGTGGCCGGCTCGGACCTGTCCCGCCGGATCGAGCTGGACGGCCCGGACGACGAGATCAAGGAACTGGCCGACACCTTCGACGACATGCTGGAGCGCCTGCAGCGTGCCTTCACCGCCCAGCAGCGCTTCGTCGGCAACGCCTCGCACGAGCTGCGCACACCCCTCGCGATCAATCGCACGCTCCTCGAGGTACACCTGTCCGACCCGAACGCGCCGGCGGAGCTGCACCAGCTCGGCAAGACGCTGCTGGCCACCAACGAGCGCAGCGAGCAGCTCGTCGAGGGCCTGCTGCTCCTCGCCCGCAGCGACAACCAGATCGTCGAGCGCAAGCCGGTGGACCTCGCCGAGGTCGCCGAGCAGGCCGTCGACCAGGTGCGCTCGGAGGCGGACGCCAAGGGCGTGGTGATCCGCGGCGAGCAGAAGCCCGCGGTCGTGCAGGGCAACGGCGTGCTCCTGGAGCGGATCGCGCTGAACCTGGTCCAGAACGCCGTGCGGTACAACGTGCCGGAGGACGGCTGGGTCGAGGTCACCACCGAGGTCCAGCACGGCCAGGCGGTCCTGGTCGTGTCGAACACCGGGCCGGTGGTACCGGCGTACGAGATCGACAATCTCTTCGAGCCCTTCCGGCGGCTGCGCACGGAGCGCACCGGCAGCGACAAGGGGGTCGGTCTCGGTCTTTCCATCGTCCGGTCGGTGGCCCGCGCCCATGGTGGGCACATTTCGGCTCAGCCCCGTGAGGGGGGTGGCCTCGTGATGCGCGTCGCGCTGCCGATCTGAGATCATGTCGCCGACACACGGGGATGTTCGCTTTGCGCGGAATTTTCCGGCCGCCGAATGGAGCACCCCATGTGTGATCGATCACAAGGGCGATTTTCCAGCCATCTACTCTCCGTGATCATGAGGACGGCCGTAAAGCCGGGAAAATCCGGGTTTTCGGGTGTCCTGATCACGGGAAGTACAGGGTGAGGCGCCTTTGAAGAGCGGTAGGGGGACCGTGTACGGTCCCGTTCGCCATCCAAGCCGATCACTCTTGAGGAGTCCGGTTGGGTGTCGATTGAGTAACAGACCTTGATGTGAGGCAAAATCTCCGCCTCGGGTCGGGCACAAGTCCGGCCTCTCACGCGTTACGTGCGCTGGAGACACCGCAGACACCCAGAGGGGGAGAGCGACATGGCAACGGATTACGACACCCCACGCAAGACCGACGACGACGTCGACTCGGACAGCCTTGAAGAGCTCAAGGCCAGGCGTAATGACAAGTCGACCTCCGCTGTGGACGTCGACGAGTTCGAGGCCGCCGAAGGCCTGGAGCTGCCCGGCGCGGACCTCTCGAACGAGGAGCTGGCCGTCCGGGTACTGCCCAAGCAGCAGGACGAGTTCACTTGCATGAGCTGCTTCCTGGTGCACCACCGCAGCCAGCTGGCCCGGGAGAAGAACGGTCAGCCGATCTGCCGCGACTGCGACTGAGGCCGGGTCGGCCGTGACCGGCTCGACCCCTCCTTGGAAGCGCCGCTCCCCCCTGCCGGGAGCGGACGAAGGGCCGCCCGGCGGCCCTCATGGCGCGCGTGACGACGAGCGGGGCCCATCCGGTGCGACACCGGGTACGACAGGGCCCACAGGATCGGCCTCGCTCGAACCGGCGACCGGCCGGGGTGACCTTCCGGCCCCGCCGCGGACACCCGTGCCCGTCGCGAGACGGGCCGCGGCGATCCGTGACAAGGCCAGGGCAGGCGTCCGCAAGGGCGGCAGCGCCGCCAGGGCTGGCCTGGCGTATGTCGCCGACCGGATCATCGAGAACGCCCCGCGGATCCCCGTACGGGACCTCGCGGCCCTCCGCAGACAATTCCCGGGCCTGGGACCCGAGCAGCTCGCGGACAAGCTGGTGGCAGGCGCGGCGGCCGCCACCTCGACGGTCGGCGCCGGGATCGGAGCGGCGGCGATGCTGCCCGTACCGCCCGCGATGCCGGCGGAACTTGCCGCCGAGATCACCGGGGTCGCGGCGATCGAGCTGAAACTGATAGCCGAACTGCACGAGGTCTACGGCGTACGCCCGCCCGGCAACCTCAAGCAGCGCAGCACCGCGTATCTCAACTCCTGGTCGGGAGAGCGCGGGATCGACGTGACCAAGCCGTCGACCGTGAGTTCCGCGCTGAACGGCCCCATGAAGCGCGAACTGCGCCAGCAGATCATGAAACGCATGGTCCGCGACCTGCCGAACCTCATGCCGTTCATGGTGGGAGCCGCCGTGGGCGCGGTCATGAACCGCCGGGACACCAAGAAGCTCGCGGCCCGGATCCGGCGGGACCTGAGAAAGGTCCAGGTGCCCTGGGACGCACTCCCCGAGCTCCCGCCCCTGGAGGCCCCGGAGCGGCCGCTGGAGCTGGGGGACGGCTACGCGGGCTGAGGGGGGTTACGCCACGGCCTCCCTGGCCGTCCTCAGCGCCTCAGCCAGGCGCTCCGGCTCCCGCGTCGACAGGTACAGATACGGCGTCGGGTCCTCGGGGTCGGTGACCTCCACGCGCAGGGCCGTGGGGATGTAGGCGCGCAGCAGCAGGAAGGCGCGGGTGTCGGCCTTGTAGGTGCGCCAGGCGCGCGCCTCCTCCGGATCCAGGACCTCCGCCTCGCCCAGCGCCGTGACAGGGATCTTCGCCTCGCCCGCGATCAGCGAGCCGCCCACCACCCGGATGCGGACCGAGCCGTACGCGCTCGCCGCGACCGCCATCGCCGCCGTGCCGCCGACCAGGCCGCCGAGCAGCGGCAGGGTGCCGAAGGGCAGCAGGATCAGGGCGAAGGAGACGCCCACCAGGAAGGAGATCAGCCACCACGAGCGGGGGGCGGTGAGGCGTTCTTCGTAAGGGGTGGCGGAGAGCTGCATGGACCCCAGCTTGGCACGGTGTCCGGATTTGGTGGACGCGCGGGTAAGGTCTGCGGCTGTGAGTGGTACTTCCCCAGCTCTTCAGCCTCCCGCCGACGCGGTGAAACCGGTGCGGCACCCTGATGCTCCCGCACCCGGTGAGCTGCTCGGTGCCCACTACGAACAGTGTTTCGGATGCGGTGGCGGGCAGCCCCATGGACTGCACCTGGAGGCACGGGCCGGCGAAGGCGTCACGATCACCGCGGAGTTCACCGTCCAGCCCGCTCACCAGGGGGCGCCCGGACTGGCCCACGGCGGAGTGCTGGCCACCGCCCTGGACGAGACCCTCGGCTCGCTGAACTGGCTGCTCAGGACGATCGCCGTGACCGGACGGCTGGAGACGGACTTCGTGCGGCCCGTTCCGGTCGGGACGGTGCTGTACCTGGAGGCCGAGGTCACGGCGGTGGCGGGCCGCAAGATCTACTCCTCCGCCACCGGGCGCATCGGCGGCCCGGACGGGCCCGTGGCCGTGCGCGCCGACGCGCTGTTCATCGAGGTGAAGGTCGACCACTTCATCGACAACGGCCGCCCGGAGGAGATCCGGGCCGCCATGGACGACCCGGACCAGAGGCGGCGCGCCCGCGCCTTCGAGGTGAACCCGTGAGCCGTGACCCCGTGAACGTACTGATCCGGCGCGTCGACCCGGACGTACCGCTTCCGTCGTACGCACATCCCGGTGACGCGGGCGCCGATCTGCGTACCACCGAGGCGTGTGAACTGAAGCCGGGGGAGCGGGCCGTGCTGCCCACGGGGGTGTCGATCGCCCTCCCTGAGGGGTACGCGGCCTTCGTGCACCCGCGGTCCGGGCTTGCCGCCCGCTGCGGTGTCGCCCTGGTGAATGCCCCGGGGACGGTTGATGCCGGGTACCGTGGGGAGATCAAGGTGATCGTGGTGAATCTCGACCCGCGCGAGTCCGTTCGGTTCGAGCGCTTCGACCGGATTGCCCAACTGGTCGTCCAGCAGGTCGAGAGGGTCCGCTTCCAGGAGGTCGCGGAGCTTCCCGGCTCGGCGCGGGCCGAAGGGGGCTTCGGGTCCACCGGAGGTCATGCCGCGGTGGCCGGGACGAGCAGCACAATCGGTCAGGCCGCCGAAGGCGGCACTACGGGTGGGAATCGATACGCTTCGGTCGTATCCGACCGGGAAGGACAGTGACGTGTTCGGACGTCGCAACAAGAAGGGTGCCGCCGAGGACGCGGCCGGCGAGGCCGAGCAGGTCGTCGACAGTGTCGACACTGAGGCGGACGAAGAGGAGCGCGAGCGCGTGAGGCTCGAGCCCGAACCGCGGCCGGACGGGCCCTGGGACGACTCCGAGGTGCGCGACCCCGCGGAGGGCCGTGTGGACCTGGGCGGTCTCTTCGTGCCCGGCGTCGACGGCATGGAGCTGCGGGTCGAGGTCGCGGGTGACGCGATCGTCGCGGCGACCGTCGTGCTGCGCGACAGCGCCATCCAGCTGCAGGCCTTCGCCGCGCCCAAGCGTGAGGGCATCTGGGGCGAGGTGCGCGAGGAGATCGGCGCCGGCATCACCCAGCAGGGTGGCATCGTCGACGAGGTCGAGGGCCCGCTCGGCTGGGAGCTGCGCGCCCAGGTGCCGGTCCAGCTGCCGGACGGCACGGGCGGCTTCCAGGTCGTGCGGTTCGTCGGTGTGGACGGTCCCCGCTGGTTCCTGCGCGGCGTGATCTCCGGCCAGGGCGCGGTGCAGCCGCAGGCGGCCGGCCTGCTCGAGCAGATCTTCCGGGACACGGTCGTGGTCCGCGGCGAGGGCCCGATGGCGCCCCGCGACCCGATCGTCCTGAAGCTGCCGAACGACGCCCAGATGGTCCCCGAGGGCGTCCAGCAGGAGGAGGGCTCGCGCTTCTCCGGTGGCATGGGGCAGCTGCAGCGCGGACCGGAGATCACCGAGGTCCGCTAGACGCTCCGCAGGACACGACGTCCGAGAGCCGCACCCTCCGGGGTGCGGCTCTTTTGCGTGCGTGACCTCTTGACGGCGCATTGGTCTGTACCTACGGTCTCCGCTCAACGCGCCTGTTCATAAAGGCGCTTCACGTTCACATACGAGAACGGATGACCCCCACCATGCGCCGTACCGCACTCCTCGCGACCGCCTCCTCCCTTGTCGTGTGCATGATCGCTTGGCCCGCCGCCCGTCGTGCCGACGCCGCCCCCACCGCCTTCGTGCACCCCGGAGTCACCGTCTCCAAGGCGCAGTTGGACTTCACCCGCAGCCAGGTCAATGCAGGCGCCCAGCCCTGGAAGGGTGCCTTCGACCAGCTGAGGGCGAGCAAGTACGCCGACCTGAACCGGACCCCGAAGCCGCGGGCGACGGTCGAGTGCGGCTCGTACTCGAACCCCGACCACGGCTGCACGGACGAGCGCCAGGACGCGATAGCCGCGTACACCGACGCACTCGCCTGGTACATCACCCGCGACGACCGGTACGCGAAGAAGTCGATCGAGCTGATGGACGCCTGGTCCGCCGTGATCAAGGAGCACACCAACAGCAACGCACCCCTGCAGACCGGCTGGGCGGGTTCCTCCTGGCCGAAGGCCGCCGAGATCATCAAGTACACGTACACCGGCGGCTGGCCGAACTCCGGCCGCTTCGCGACCATGCTCCGCAATGTCTACCTCCCCGAGATCATCAACGGCTCCAACTCCAACGGCAATTGGGAGCTGTCGATGATGGAGGCCGCGGTCGGCATCTCCGTCTTCCTCGAGGACAAGGCGTCGTACGACAAGGCCATGGCGAAGTTCCGGACCCGTACGGCCGCGTACGTCTATCTCTCCTCGGACGGCGATCTGCCGAAGACGGTGCCCGGCCAGAACCTCGACACCAAGGCGAAGATCGTGAGCTACTGGCAGGGGCAGTCCACCTTCGTCACCGGGCTCACCCAGGAGACCTGCCGCGACTTCACCCACACGGGGTACGGCATCTCCGCGATCTCGCACGTCGCCGAGACCAGCCGGATCCAGGGCCAGGACCTGTACGGCACCGACGTCGGCGAACGGCTGCGGCAGGCGCTCGGGTTCCAGGCCAAGTACCAGCTGGGTGCCGCCGTGCCGAGCCGGCTGTGCGGCGGCTCGCTGAAGCTGGGGCTCGGGCCCGTCACCGAGGTCGGGTACAACGCCCTGCACAACCGCCTCGGCATCGCGATGGCCAACACCCAGGCACTGACCGAGCAGCAGCGCCCGGCCGGCACCAACAGCCTCTTCGTCGCCTGGGAGACCCTCACCCACGGAGACAATCCGAGCTGACGGACCGGTGGCCCCCGGGAGCATGGTGTCGAGGCGCCGCGCGGCAGCAGCGGGTCGCCCTCGCGCGCGCCCGCCGAACAGCCCGCAACGACGCGACCCTGCTGGGCCTCGCCGACCGGGTGCCGGAGCTGCGTGACGGGGCGATCGGCGAGCGCTGATCGGCACGGCGTCAGAGTTCCGTCAAAGACGGCACCGAGGCCGCTCCCGGGAACTTTTGTCGCGATTGCTGGCCGTAAGGTCGACGCTGCGTGGGCAGCAGTGACCGGACGACAATGAGGCCATGGGACGCGGCAAGCTTCGGATCTACCTCGGTGCGGCACCGGGCGTCGGCAAGACGTACGCGATGCTCTCCGAGGCGCACCGGCGGGTGGAGCGGGGCACCGACTGCGTGGTGGCCTTCGTGGAGCACCATGGCCGGCCGCGCACCGAGGTGATGCTGCACGGTCTGGAGCAGGTGGCGCGCCAGGAGCTGGAGTACCGCGGCACTGCCTTCACCGAGATGGACGTCGACGCCGTCCTCGCCCGCGGCCCCCAGGTGGCCCTGGTGGACGAACTCGCCCACACCAACGTCCCCGGCTCCCGCAACGCCAAGCGCTGGCAGGACGTGGAGGAACTGCTCGCGGCCGGCATCGACGTCGTCTCGACCGTCAACATCCAGCACCTGGAGTCGCTGGGCGACGTGGTCGAGTCGATCACCGGGGTGCGGCAGCGGGAGACCGTGCCGGACGAGGTGGTGCGGCGCGCGGACCAGATAGAACTCGTCGACATGTCGCCCCAGGCCCTGCGCCGGCGGATGGCGCACGGCAACATCTACCAGCCCGACAAGGTCGACGCGGCCCTGTCGAACTACTTCCGGCCCGGCAACCTGACCGCCCTGCGGGAGCTGGCCCTGCTGTGGGTGGCGGACCGGGTCGACGAGTATCTGAAGCAGTACCGCAGCGACCACCGGGTGTCGAGGATATGGGGCTCGCGGGAGCGGATCGTGGTCGGTCTGACCGGCGGACCCGAGGGCCGCACCCTCATCCGGCGGGCCGCGCGCCTCGCCGAGAAGGGCGCGGGTGGCGAGGTCCTGGCCGTCTACATAGCCAGCAGCGACGGACTGACGGCCGCCTCCCCGAAGGAACTGGCCGTGCAGCGCACTCTCGTGGAGGACCTCGGCGGCACCTTCCACCACGTGGTCGGCGACGACATACCGGCGGCGCTGCTCGCCTTCGCACGCGGGGTCAACGCCACCCAGATAGTGCTCGGTGTCTCACGGCGCAAGAGCTGGCAGTACGTCTTCGGGCCGGGCGTCGGCGCGACGGTCGCCCGCGACTCGGGTCCCGACCTGGACGTCCACCTGATCACACACGCCGAGGCGGGCAAGGGGCGCGGGCTGCCGGTGGCCCGGGGAGCCCGGCTGGGCCGGTCGCGGATCATCGGCGGCTGGCTGGTCGGCGTGCTCGGCCCCGCGGTCCTCGCGGTGCTCCTGAACACCGTCCATCTCGGACTCGCCAACGACATGCTGCTGTTCCTGGCGGTGACGGTCGCGGCGGCGCTGCTCGGCGGCCTGCTGCCCGCACTGGCCTCGGCCGCGCTGGGCTCGCTGCTGCTGAACTACTTCTACACACCGCCCCTGCACCGCTGGACCATCGCCGACCCGAAGAACATCGTCGCCATCGTGATCTTCGTGGGCGTCGGCGTCTCGGTGGCCTCCGTGGTCGACCTGGCCGCCCGGCGCACCCACCAGGCGGCACGGCTGCGCGCCGAGTCGGAGATCCTGTCCTTCCTCGCGGGCAATGTGCTGCGCGGCGAGACCGGTCTGGAGGAGCTGCTCGAACGGGTCCGCGAGACCTTCGGCATGGAGTCGGCGGCCCTGCTGGAGCGGGCCGACGACCACGCCCCGTGGACCTGCGCGGGCCGCGCGGGCCTCGGCCCCGCGGTGCAGCGGCCGGAAGAGGCGGACGTCGACGTGCCGGCCGGTGACCACATGGCGCTGGCGCTGACCGGGCGGGTGCTGCCCGCCGAGGACCGCCGGGTGCTGGCCGCGTTCGCCGCCCAGGCGGCCGTCGTACTGGACCGCCGGCGCCTCCAGGAGGAGGCCGAACAGGCCCGGACACTGGCCGAGGGCAACCGCATCCGCACGGCGCTGCTGGCCGCCGTGAGCCATGACCTGCGTACCCCGCTGGCCGGGATCAAGGCGGCCGTGTCGTCCTTGCGCTCGGACGACGTGGCCTGGTCGGAGGAGGACCAGGCGGAGCTGCTGGAGGGCATCGAGGAGGGCGCCGACCGGCTCGACCACCTGGTGGGCAACCTGCTCGACATGTCCCGTCTGCAGACCGGCACCGTCACCCCGCTGATCCGCGAGGTCGATCTCGACGAGGTCGTCCCGATGGCGCTGGTCGGAGTGCCCGAGGACAGCGTCGAGCTGGACGTGCCGGAGACGCTGCCCATGGTCGAGGTCGACCCGGGCCTGCTGGAGCGCTCGGTGGCCAACCTGGTCGAGAACGCCGTCAAGTACAGCCCGCCGGGCCGGGCGGTACTGGTCGCCGCCAGCGCCATCGCCGACCGCGTCGAAGTGCGCGTGGTCGACCGCGGACCCGGCGTTCCCGACGACGCCAAGGAGCGCATCTTCGAGCCCTTCCAGCGCTACGGCGACGCCCCGCGCGGAGCCGGTGTGGGCCTCGGCCTCGCCGTGGCGCGCGGCTTCGCCGAGGCCATGGGCGGCACCCTGAACGCCGAGGACACACCCGGCGGCGGTCTCAGCATGGTCCTCACGCTGCGCGCGGCGGGAACGCGCGCGCCCGAGCTTCTCCACCCGGCGGAACCCGAAAGGCAGGCCACATGACCCGTGTGCTGGTCATCGATGACGAGCCGCAGATCGTGCGCGCCCTCGTGATCAACCTCAAGGCGCGCAAGTACGAGGTCGACGCGGCCCACGACGGCGCCACCGCCCTCCAGCTCGCCGCCGCCCGCCACCCCGACGTGGTCGTCCTGGACCTGGGCCTGCCCGACATGGACGGCGTCGAGGTGATCCGCGGACTGCGCGGCTGGACCCGGGTGCCGATCCTGGTGCTGTCCGCCCGGCACACCTCCGACGAGAAGGTCGAGGCCCTCGACGCGGGCGCCGACGACTACGTCACCAAGCCCTTCGGCATGGACGAACTGCTCGCCCGGCTGCGGGCCGCCGTCCGCCGCGCCGAGCCGGTCGGCGCCGGCGAGGACGACGTGACCACCGTGGAGACCCAGGAGTTCACCGTCGACCTGGCCGCGAAGAAGGTCAACCGGGGCGGGAAGGACGTACGGCTGACGCCCACGGAGTGGCATCTCCTGGAGGTGCTGGTGCGCAACACGGGCCGGCTGGTGAGCCAGAAGCAGCTCCTCCAGGAAGTGTGGGGTCCGTCATACGGGACCGAGACGAACTACCTGAGGGTGTACATGGCCCAGCTGCGCAGGAAGCTGGAGGCGGACCCTTCGCACCCTGAGCACTTCATCACGGAGCCCGGGATGGGGTACCGGTTCGAGACGTGAGCTACGCGGCGGGCCGGGGGTCCGGGGGTTGTCCCCCGGGGGATGCAGCATCACGGAGCCCGGGATGGGGTACCGGTTCGAGAGGTGAGGGGCGTCGGTTCGGGCTCCGGGGCCGTGGGTACGTAGCTGTCAGAGCACCCCGGTACGCTTCAGATATGAGTGCTGTTCCTCGTTCCGAAAAGCCGGTGGGCCGGTTCCGGCGCATGCTCGACCGGCTCTCCTCTTCGCAGGAGGACCTGGAGTCCGAGGAGCTGCGGGAGGACACCGCGACCGCCGGATGTACCCGGATCGGTGACTGTCACGACCGACAGATCGTCACGGTTACTGGTACCTTGCGCACGGTCACCCTGCGGCCGCGCGCGGGTGTCCCGGCCCTGGAGGCCGAGCTGTTCGACGGCTCCGCCGCCCTGGACGTGGTGTGGCTCGGCAGGCGCTCCATCGTGGGCATAGAGCCGGGGCGCAGGCTGATCGCATCGGGCCGCGTCTCGCTCAGCCGGGGCCGCCGAGTGCTGTTCAATCCGAAATACGAACTGAGACCCCTCGGACGGGAGTAGCCGGTGACGTCGCTCGACAAGCCGACCGAAGACACTCAAGCCGACGACGCGCGGGCGGTGACCGAGGCCGCCCTGTTCGAGGCGTTCGGCGGAGTGCGGGGCATGGTCGAGACGGTGCTGCCCGGCCTCCTCTTCGTCACCATCTTCACGATCAACAAGGACCTGCACTGGTCGGCCATCGCCGCCCTCGCGGTGTCCCTGCTGCTCGTGGTGGTCCGCCTGGTCATGCGGGACACCGTCAAGCACGCCTTCAGCGGTGTCTTCGGGGTCGCCTTCGGTGTCGTCTTCGCGATGATGACGGGCAACGCCAAGGACTTCTACCTCCCCGGCATGCTCTACACGCTGGGCCTGGCACTGGCGTACATCGTCACGACCCTGTGCGGGGTGCCGCTGCTGGGGCTGATCCTCGGGCCGGTGTTCAAGGAGAACCTCTCCTGGCGGACGCGCAATCCGGGACGCAAGAAGGCGTATGCCAAGGCCAGTTGGGCCTGGGGGCTGATTCTGCTCGCCAAGTGCGCGATTCTCTTCCCGCTGTACTGGTGGGCGAACACGGCGCAGTTGGGCTGGGTGCTGGTCGCGCTGAAGATTCCGCCGTTCCTGCTGGCTGTGTGGCTGACCTGGGTGTTCCTGGCGAAGGCGCCCGCGCCGATCGATGTGTTCGCGGAGATGGAGGCGGAGGAGAAGGCCGAGAAGGAGCGGGCCGCCACCGCGGGGGCCGAGCCCAGCGGTGGACGGCACCGTCGGGAGGCGTGAAGGCGTTTTTCGCCCCCGCCGCTCCTTCCCGTCCCGACCCTGGGGGCTGCCGCCCCCAGACCCCCGCTTTGGCCTGACGGCCTCGTCCTCAAACGCCGGACGGGCTGAAACGCAAAGGGCGCCCCTTGAATTTCGGGGCGCCCTTTGGTGTCGCGGCGGTCAGCCTGTCGCATCCTCGCGCCGCACCGAGAGCAGATCCTCCAGCTGCTCCTCTCGCGCCTGCGCGGCGACGAACAGGAGTTCGTCGCCCGGCTCCAGGGAGTCGTCGTGGGACGGGGTGAGGACCCGGGTGCCGCGGATGATGGTGACCAGGGACGTGTCCTCGGGCCATTCGACGTCGCCGACCTGGGTGCCGGCCAGGGCCGACTCCTCCGGCAGCGTCAGCTCCACCAGGTTCGCGTCGCCGTGGCTGAAGCGCAGCAGGCGGACCAGGTCGCCGACCGAGACCGCTTCCTCGACCAGGGCCGACATCAGACGGGGGGTCGAGACCGCCACGTCGACGCCCCAGGACTCGTTGAAGAGCCACTCGTTCTTGGGGTTGTTGACGCGGGCCACGACGCGCGGGACGCCGTACTCCGTCTTCGCGAGGAGCGAGACGACCAGGTTCACCTTGTCGTCGCCCGTCGCGGCGATCACGACGTTGCAGCGCTGGAGCGCCGCCTCGTCCAGGGACGTGATCTCGCAGGCGTCGGCCAGCAGCCACTCCGCCTGCGGGACGCGCTCGACCGAGATGGCCGTCGGCGCCTTGTCGACGAGCAGGACCTCGTGGCCGTTCTCCAGCAGCTCGCCCGCGATCGAGCGGCCGACCGCGCCGGCACCGGCAATGGCGACCCTCATCAGTGACCGCCCTCCTCTTCGGGACCCTTGGCGAAGGACGCCTCGACCTTGTCGACCTCGTCGGTGCGCATCATCACATGCACCAGGTCGCCCTCCTGCAGCACCGTCTGCGAGCTGGGCAGGATCGCCTCGCCGAGCCGGGTCAGGAACGCCACGCGGACGCCCGTCTCCTCCTGCAACTTGCTGATCTTGTGGCCGACCCAGGCCGCGGAGGCGTGCACCTCGGCGAGCTGGACACCGCCGGTGGGGTCGCGCCACAACGGCTCGGCGCCCGAGGGCAGCAGCCGGCGCAGCATCTGGTCGGCCGTCCAGCGGACCGTCGCGACTGTGGGGATGCCGAGGCGCTGGTAGACCTCGGCACGACGCGGGTCGTAGATGCGGGCTGCGACGTTCTCCACGCCGAACATCTCGCGGGCCACCCGGGCCGAAATGATGTTCGAGTTGTCTCCGCTGGACACGGCGGCGAAGGCGCCGGCCTCCTCGATGCCGGCCTCGCGCAGGGTGTCCTGGTCGAAGCCGATCCCGGTGACGCGGCGGCCGCCGAATCCGGGGCCGAGGCGGCGGAAGGCCGTGGGGTCCTGGTCGATCACTGCGACCGTGTGCCCCTGTTGCTCCAGGGTCTGGGCAAGCGCGGAACCCACTCTTCCGCAGCCCATGATGACGATGTGCACGACCGTCCTTCCGGTGTCAAGAGTTACTGCTCAGCCACATCAGGGTCTCAGACCGACGCCCAAGCTACACACGCGCGGTAGGACGTCGGCACCCCTGTGCACGGTTGCCGTACGCCTTGTGACCTCAGCGACGGCTGATGCTGCGGACGCTGGCAAGGGTCAGGATTCCGAGGCCGACGAGGGCCGCCGCGGCGCCGATCAGCTCTGCGGTGGCGTGCATGGAACCTCCAAGGGGCGGCAACTGGGGCGGTGATTGTCATATAGGCATGAGGGCGCGGCGACCTGCGGAATCCGTCGCCGGAGCCCCCTTTGTTTTCACCCGGAGAGCAGATGGGTGGGGGAGGGTGGTTGGGTGCCCGTTCGAACGCCTACGATTACCTGTTGTGTCCAAACTGACCGACGTGCCCAAACGGATCCTGATCGGGCGCGCACTGCGCAGTGACCGGCTGGGCGAAACGCTCCTGCCGAAGCGCATCGCCCTCCCCGTCTTCGCCTCCGACCCGCTGTCCTCCGTGGCCTACGCCCCGGGAGAGGTGCTGCTGGTCCTGTCCATCGCGGGCGTGTCGGCGTACCACTTCAGCCCCTGGATCGCCCTCGCGGTCGTCGTGCTGATGTTCACCGTGGTCGCTTCCTACCGGCAGAACGTGCATGCCTACCCCAGCGGCGGCGGCGACTACGAGGTCGCGACCACCAACCTGGGCGCCAAGGCGGGCCTGACCGTGGCCAGTGCCCTGCTCGTCGACTACGTGCTCACCGTCGCCGTGTCGATCGCGTCCGGCATCGAGAACCTCGGCTCCGCGATCCCGTTCGTGGTCGAGCACAAGGTGCTGTGCGCCGTCTCCGTGATCGTGCTGCTGACGCTGATGAACCTGCGTGGCGTGAAGGAGTCCGGCAAGCTCTTCGCGATCCCGACGTATGTGTTCGTCGGCGGCGTGTTCATCATGATCGCGTGGGGTGCGTTCCGCGGGCTGGTGCTCGACGACACCATGCGGGCGCCGACAGCGCAGTACACGATCAAGGCCGAGCACCAGGGGCTGGCCGGTTTCGCGCTGGTCTTCCTGATGCTGCGCGCCTTCTCCTCAGGCTGTGCGGCACTGACCGGTGTCGAGGCGATCTCCAACGGCGTCCCCGCCTTCCGCAAGCCCAAGTCGAAGAACGCCGCGACCACGCTCGCCGCGATGGGCCTGCTCGCCGTCACCATGTTCTGCGGCATCATCGTCCTCGCCCTGACGACCAAGGTCCGTATGGCCGAGAACCCGGCCACCGACCTGCTCAAGCACGGCGTCGGGGTCGGCGCGGACTACGTGCAGAACCCGGTGATCACCCAGGTCGCCGAGGCGGTCTTCGGCAAGGGCAGCTTCCTGTTCATCGTGCTCGCCGCGGCCACCGCCCTGGTGCTGTTCCTGGCCGCCAACACCGCCTACAACGGCTTCCCGGTGCTCGGCTCGATCCTCGCCCAGGACCGCTATCTGCCCCGCCAGCTGCACACCCGAGGCGACCGCCTCGCCTTCTCGAACGGCATCGTGCTCCTCGCGGGCGCCGCCACGCTCCTGACCGTGAGCTACGGCGCCGACTCGACCCGGCTGATCCAGCTGTACATCGTCGGCGTGTTCGTGTCCTTCACGCTCAGCCAGACCGGCATGGTGCGGCACTGGAACCGCCATCTGGCCGTCGAGAAGGACCTCGCCACCCGCCGCCACATGGTGCGCTCCCGCGCGATCAACGCCTTCGGCGCCTTCTTCACCGGCCTGGTGCTGGTCGTCGTCCTGGTCACCAAGTTCACGCACGGCGCCTGGGTCGCCCTGCTCGGCATGGTGATCTTCTACGCGACGATGACCGCCATCCGTAAGCACTACGACGGCGTGGCCGCGGAGATCGCGGCGCCCGAGGGCCCGAGCGACGACAGCGTACGGCCCTCCCGCGTCCACTCGGTCGTCCTGATCTCGAAGATCCACCGCCCCACGCTGCGCGCCCTCGCCTACGCCAAGCTCATGCGCTCCGACAGCCTGGAGGCGCTCACCGTCAACGTCGACGCGGCGGAGACGAAGGCGCTGAAGGAGGAGTGGGAGCGGCGCGGCATCGACGTACCGCTGAAGGTGCTCGACTCGCCGTACCGCGAGATCACGCGGCCGATCATCGAGTACGTCAGGGGCCTGCGCAAGGAGTCGCCGCGCGACGCGGTGTCCGTGATCATCCCCGAGTACGTGGTCGGTCACTGGTACGAGCATCTGCTGCACAACCAGAGCGCGCTCAGGCTCAAGGGCCGGCTGCTGTTCACGCCGGGCATCATGGTGACGTCCGTGCCCTACCAGCTGCAGTCCTCGGAGGCGGCGAAGAGCAGGGCCCGCAAGCGGCAGGAGTGGAACGCACCGGGCTCCGTGCGGCGCGGTCCGGCCCAGGAGGGCCGGCCGAAGCAGCCCTCGGGCTCCCAGAACTGACACACGTCGGTCAACGGCCGGACGGCACCCACGTAGACTGGTGGGCTGTTGTCCGGCTGTTTCCTTTCGCCAATCCCCTTTCGATGTTGTGGAGTCACCCCGCCATGCAGACAGAACCGAAGAAGTCGCTGGTCGGGGAGGAGTACGAGGTCGAGATCGGCCCCGTCGCCCACGGCGGGCACTGCATCGCCCGTACCGCCGAGGGCCAGGTGCTGTTCGTCCGGCACACGCTGCCCGGTGAGCGGGTCGTGGCGCGGGTCACGGAGGGCGAGGAGGGGGCCCGTTTCCTGCGCGCGGACGCGGTCCAGGTCCTCTCGGCCTCCAAGGACCGCATCGAGGCGCCCTGCCCCTACGCCGGCCCCGGACGCTGCGGCGGCTGCGACTGGCAGCACGCCAAGCCGGGGGCGCAGCGGCGGCTGAAGGGCGAGGTGCTCGCCGAGCAGCTGCAGCGGCTCGCGGGCCTCACGCCCGAGGAGGCCGGCTGGGACGGCACCGTGATGCCGGCCGAGGGCGACAAGCTGCCCGCGGGTGAGGTGCCTGCCTGGCGGACGCGTGTGCAGTACGCGGTGGACGCCGACGGGCGGGCCGGTCTGCGCCGGCACCGCTCGCACGAGGTCGAGGCGATCGACCACTGCATGATCGCGGCCGAGGGTGTCAGTGAGCTGGGCATCGAGAAGCGCGACTGGGCGGGCATGGCGTCGGTCGACGCCATCGCGGCGACGGGATCGCAGGACCGCCAGGTGATCCTCACCCCGAAGCCGGGCGCCCGGCTGCCGATCGTCGAGCTGGACAAGCCGGTGTCCGTGATGCGGGTCGGCGAGAAGGACGGCGGGGTGCACCGCGTCCACGGCCGTCCCTTCGTCCGAGAGCGCGCGGACGGCCGTACGTACCGGGTCGGCAGCGGAGGCTTCTGGCAGGTCCACCCGAAGGCCGCCGACACCCTGGTGACCGCGGTCATGCAGGGCCTGCTGCCGCGCAAGGGCGAGATGGCGCTCGACCTGTACTGCGGTGTGGGCCTGTTCGCGGGCGCCCTGGCCGACCGGCTCGGCGACAAGGGCGCGGTCCTCGGCATCGAGTCGGGCAAGCGGGCCGTCGAGGACGCCCGGCACAACCTCGCCGACTTCGACCGGGTGCGGATCGAGCAGGGCAAGGTCGAGGCCGTACTGCCGCGCACCGGGATCACCGAGGTCGACCTCATCGTCCTGGACCCCCCGCGATCGGGCGCCGGCCGCCAGACGGTCGCCCACCTGTCGTCACTGGGCGCCCGCCGGATCGCCTACGTCGCTTGCGACCCGGCGGCACTGGCGCGGGACCTGGGGTACTTCCGGGACGGGGGGTACCGGGTGCGGACGTTGCGGGCGTTCGATCTGTTTCCGATGACGCATCACTTGGAGTGCGTTGCCATCCTTGAACCGGTGGCAAAGGGCTCCTGACCTGCGGTTTTGCGCGTGCGCATTATGTGCGGTGTGGGCGTTACGGGCGATATCTTGACGCTGAAATGACGCTCTCCGAGGTATCTTGACGCTCATTTGACGCTCGTTCTGATGGGGCGTCAGGTGGCCTGTTGGGCAGGTCAGGTCCGGTCAAGGTTGCCAGTGTCGGTGGGGTGTCGAGGGCAGGCGACGCTTTGCGCAGAGCTGCTGGCTCCTGCCGGTGAGACTGGCGAGATGCGTCGGAAGAGACCGGCGACGTTGTGACCTGCCGCGATGGGTGGATGGCCTCCGCTGACCCTTGCCCTGCGAGGCGTCGGGGCCTTCCTCCACAGCGATCGCGGCGGTGGAAAGAGAAGACCGCCGCCGAACGCGTCGCCTGCCGTGTACCCGGCCCACCTCAGCGACCCTGCCGTGCGCGCTCGCTCCGCCTGCTGTAACTGACCGTCCACGCACGCCGAATGGGCACACCCGGCCGGCCGAGGCACGTGCGAGTGTGAGCGTCGTCCGTGCCGTACTCGCCCTTGGCGTCCGGCCCGGCTACACCTCGATGTGCGAGCCCATGATGACCGTGCGGTCGCGGGGCAGGCCGAAGTACTCGGCGGCGTCGGCTGTGATGTAGGAGGTGGCGATGAACAGTCGCTTGCGCCAGGGCGCCATCGTCGGGGCCTTCCCGCGCCGGAGTTCGATCTTCGAGAGGAAGTAGGACGCCTCGTCGAGTTGCAGCGGCCCCTCGGTTCGGGCCGGGTCGAGCATGGCCAGGGTGCCGGGCACGTCCGGTGTCTCCATGTAGCCGAACCGGGCGGTGACATGGATGATCCCGTCGTCGGCGTACCCGAGGTCGTCGATGATGATCCGCTGCTCGGCCGGGACGCGGGGCACGGGCTCGGTCGTGATGGACAGGATCACGACCTGCTCGTGCCGCACGTGGTTGTGCTCGACGTTGGCCCGCATGGCCAGGGGTGCGGTCTCCTTGTCCCGGTTGAGGAAGACGGCTGTGCCGGGGACGGTGAGCGTGGACGCCTCGCCCGTGCGGAGGTGGTCGATGAACTCGGGCAGCGGGCCTTCCTCGCGTGCTCGTTCCGCGGTGACGACTTCGCGGCCGCGTTGCCAGGTCGTCATGACGGTGAACACAGTGAGGCCGATCAGCAGTGGCAGCCATGCGCCGTGGACGAGCTTGGTCAGGTTGGCCGCCACGAACAGCAGGTCCACGAAGAGCAATACGGTCGCGCCGATGGCGATGAGCCACTTGGGTGTGCCCCACTTCGCGCGGGCGACGTAGAAGAACAACAGGGTGGTGATGGTGATGGTGCCGGTGACGGCCATGCCGAACGCGAAGGCCAGCGCTGCGGATGAGCGGAAGGCGAAGACCAGGGTGAGGACGGAGACCATCAGCAGCCAGTTGATCCAGGGGACGTAGATCTGGCCGATGGTGGACTCGGAGGTGTGCGCGATCCGCAGCCTCGGCAGGTAGCCGAGCTGGGCGGCCTGGGAGGTGACCGAGTACGCGCCGGTGATCACTGCCTGGGAGGCGATCACGGTGGCCGCCGTGGCCAGCAGGATCATCGGCCACCGCCCCCAGTCGGGTACGAGCAGGAAGAACGGGCTGCTGATGTTGTTCCGATCGTCGAGGATCAGCGCGCCCTGGCCGAAGTAGCTCAGTACGCACGCGGGCAGGACGAGGAACAGCCAGGCGCGGGTGATGGCCCGGCGGCCGAAGTGGCCCATGTCGGCGTAGAGCGCCTCGGCGCCGGTGACCGCGAGCACGATCGCGGCAAGGGCGAAGAAGGCGGTGCCCCAATGGCCGAACAGGAAGCCCAGCGCGTACGTCGGCGACAGCGCCCGGAGGATGGCCGGGTGGTCGGCGATGCCGGCGACGCCGCACGCGCCGATGGCCACGAACCAGGCGATCATGACCGGCCCGAACACCCGGCCCACGGCCGCGGTTCCCCTGCGCTGCACCAGGAACAACAGCACGATGATCACCGCGGTGATGGGCACGACCGCTTCGTCCAGTGACGGTTCGACGACCTTGAGCCCCTCGACCGCGGACAGCACCGAGATCGCCGGGGTGATCATGCTGTCACCGAAGAACAGCGACGCACCGAAGATGCCGAGCGCAGCCAGTACGACGGCGGCCCGACGCCCACGCTGTGAACTCCACCGTCGTAGCAGGGTGATCAGCGCCATGATGCCGCCCTCACCGTCGTTGTCGGCGCGCATCGCCAGCAGCACGTAGGTGACCGTCACGATGATCATCACTGACCAGAACACCAGTGACACCACCCCGTACACGTTGTCGGTGGTGACCGGGACGGGGTGCGGGTCGCTCGGGTTGAACACCGTCTGGAGGGTGTAGATCGGGCTGGTCCCGATGTCGCCGAAGACCACGCCGAGCGCGCCGATGACCACCGCGAGGCGCACCGAGCCGTGCGCGCTTGCCCGGGGCGGCTCCGGTGCCCCTGATGCGGGTCCGTCGTCCGTCGCGGTTCCCTGCCGGTGGTCGGCCATGGTGATCCTCCTCCGTCTGTGCCGCTGAACTGCAGATCTGGGGCACTGGGGCGGACGATACCGATCTCATGGGACGACGGCCGCCGGTGGGTGCGGCGCTCGGTGGCGCGGTGAGCCAGGTTGATGCGATGGGCGCTGAGGTTGCCGATGTGGTGGTCCTTGGTGTCCCCGTCATTGCTTTGATTTCACCGCCATTGCAACGATGGAACAGTCGGCGTTGCATTAACTTCTGACCTACCGCAACGATTTTGCTTCTCCTGCCTGGGATTATGGCAATCGGGCGGGATGAATGTGTTGCCAGATCGATGAACGCAACGTAGCTTTCCATCATCGGAAAAAGCGAGCTCAAGGAGAGCGCCATGCAGAAGTTCGACACCCCCGCCCCGATTTCGGCCGTCATGGACATTCCCGCCGGACGCGTCCGCTTCGCCGCGGCCGATCGGGCCGACACCACGGTGGAGGTCCTGCCCGCCAACGCTGCGAAGAGCCGGGACCTGAAGGCGGCGGAGCAGACCACCGTCGCTTATGCCGACGGCGTCCTGCGGATCACAGCCTCGGCCCCCGACGGCAAGCTCTTCGGTCCCTCCGGTTCCGTCGAGGTCGCCGTCCAGCTGCCCGCCGATTCCCACATCGAGGTCCAGGCGGACGCCGCCGAACTCCGGGGCGTCGGACGCCTCGGCGACGTCGCCTTCGACGGCGCGTACCGCCAGATCAAGATCGACGAGGCCGCGAGCATCCGGCTCACCGCGACCGACGGCGACGTCGAAGTCGGCCGCCTCAACGGCCGCGCGGAGATCAGCACCGCAAGGGGCGACATCCGTATCGCCGAGGCCGTGCGCGGCACCGTCGTGCTCAGCACCCAGGCAGGCGACATCTCGGTCACCGCCGCCGAGGGTGTCTCGGCCGCCCTGGACGCCGGCACTGACCACGGCCGCGTCAGCAACGCCCTCAAGAACGACGGCACCGCCGAACTCAACATCCGCGCCACCACCTCCCGCGGCGACATCACCGCCCGCAGCCTCTGATCCGAAGGAGCAGGAACATGAAGAGCAGCACCTTCCCGGCTGGTTCCCCGACCGGATCGCAGTGGAGCGGCATGGTGCCGGTCGACGACACCGCCCTGGCAGTCACCGACACCGGCGGCCCCGGCATCCCCGTGCTCTACCTCAACGGCCAGTTCGCCACCCAGGGATACTGGCGGCGAGTCCTCGCCGAACTGGGGCCGCAATGGCGGCACATCACCTACGACGAACGGGCCCGCGGCAAGAAGTCCAAGCGATCGGCGGACTACTCCTTCGAGGCGGCCGTCCGGGACGTGGATGCCGTTCTCGCCGCTCGGGGTGTGCAGCGGGCGCTGTTGGTGGGCTGGTCCTACGGGGCGTACGTCGCGGCGCACTGGGCGAGCCGGAATCCGGAGCGGGCTTTGGGCGCGGTCCTGGTCGACGGCGCGGCGCCGTACGACTGGCTGGACGAGGCCATGGAGCAGCGGATCCGCAAGCTGTTCAGGCGGGTGAGCTGGTTCGCGCCGCTGGTGCGTCCGACCGGCCTCATCCCGCGGATGACCGCCGAAGAGATGGCGGAGTGCAACATCGAACTCGGCAAGATCTCCCGCGAACGCGATCTGGCTCCCGTGCTGGACGACATCACCGTCCCGGTGCGGTATGTGCTTGCTTCGGGTGCGTCTCTCGGAAGCAAGGGGGACGAGCAGGAACGCATCCGCGCCAGCCTCGACGAGGTCTTCGAGCGCAATCCGAACCTCCGGCTCGGTGCGAAGGTCGCCAGCAACCACGATGCGATCCTGAAGAAGGACTTCCGGGCCGTCGCCGAGGCCGCACGCGAGATCGTGGCCCTCGACCGCGCAGAGCACTGAAGCCCGACCGATAACCGATGCGAACTGCACGTCCTCGCGGCCAACGTCGTCATCGTCGTCCAACTGAACCGTGCCCGACGCGCCTGCCTCGTCCAGAGGCGGGTCGTCAGCTCGTGTGCGGCGGCCTCCGCCACGTACAGGACTTGCTGCAGAGCGGCCACGGTCGGAGCCCCTTCGGCCCTCCCGTCCGAACCGCGGTACAGATCCTGGCTCAGCCTGCGGACGCTGCCCAGTAGTGCTCCGTCGAGCGCAGGCTTTCCCGTGGCTCAAGCCCTTTGCCCGGCACGTGACCTCATGGCCGTGGCGTGACTCGGGGACACTGGGAACTCGGGTCATTCGTCGACGAGTTCGTCGAGAACCTCGGCGGCAGTCGTGTTCCCCTGGTCTGCCAGACGTCGTAGTTCGGTGAGGTCTTCCTGTTCGGCGGCGAGTTCGATGAGCTGGTCGGTCGCGGTGGGGTTGCCTGTCTCCGCGAGGCGCCGTAGTTCCTCCATGTCGCCGTATTCCGCGGCCAGTTCGATCAACTCGTCGGCGGCGTCCGCTTCTCCGCGGTCGATGCGTTCGCGCAGAGCGGCCACATCGGACTGGTAGGGCTGGCTGGACTGGTCGGACTCGGGCGTCATGGAACTCTCCGTGGCCTTCGGGGCTATGAGTCGGAGCGGGGCAGCTTTCCGGACGCGCGCAGTTCCTCGCGGTGCGCGTGCCACTCGTCCCGCAGCGCGGGCAGGCGCTCGGCGAGGAACTCCGCCAGCGCGACCATCTCTTCGAGCGGGGCCCGGCGCGCAGGCGTCGCGTCCGTGAGCAGGTCCAGGCCCTCCCGGAACAGCGCCGCGTGCTCCAGATGGAGGGTCGCGTCGAAGTTCTGCGGCTGTCGGCCGGTCGGGTTCAGGCTCACCCGGTCCATTCGTTCGCCGGCCGATCTGGTGCGTCGTGCCAGGTCGTAGCTTTCCAGCATCTTGACTGCACCCGTGATCGCGCTTCGGCTCGCCAGCAGCGCGTCGCTCAGTTCGTCGATCGTCTGCTGGGCCGGATCGCAGACGAGCAGATAGCCGAGCAGGCGTCCGGCCATCGGCGGGAAGCCGTAATGGCGGGCATAGAAGCGGCCGACGTGGTCGGCGAAGATCAGCTGGGCGTCCTGCGGCACATCAGCAATCTAGCACCTATCGCTGAGATGACACTTATTTCTGTCATCTTGGTCGCGGAGAGGGCCGCCGCAGGGATGGCCGGAGGTGCTGCTCTACGGTCAGGAAAGTCCCGATGCCCGAAGCACTGCCTGGACCGTGTCGTCGTCGATGTGCTGTCCCAGTCGCTCCATGACGTCCGCTCCGGAGCGCAGTGTTCCGCGCTCCAGGGAGCGGCGTATGCCCGTGTCGAGCTCGTGCCAGAGCAGAGGATTGGCGGCGAGCACCCGGGGGTCGAGTTCGAGGGCGTGTCCGTGGACATCTCGCAGGACCAGGTGGGAGGAGACGCCGTCGTACTGCCGTACGGCGCTCAGTGCGTCCGTGTGGATCACTCGCCGGTGCCAGGGGGTGCGGACCGCCAGCCAGCCGGGGCCCGCACTTACCCGCGGCGGGAGCAGGACGGCGCATACGGCGGCGGACAGGGTGACCCAGAGCAGGGCCCGCAGGGGTGTCAGACTTCCCGCGTCCCAGTCGACCAGGAGGCTCATGGCGCCGAACGCCAAGGCGCAGCACAGCGCGAGGCGGGCGCTGCCACGCCAGTGGCGGTCGCCGGCCGAGCCCGCCGGTCCGCTCCGTCGCATGGCGCTGACGCTAGGCGCCGAGGCGCGATGCGACGAGCGTCGCTAACGGGGCCTTAGCGCAAACGGGCGAATCTTGACGGGATCCTGACGCGGTCGCCCCGTGCTCAGCCCGTGTGGACGCGGGGCCTGCGGGCACGGTCCGGTTCCGCTTCGCGCAGGACCTCTCGGGTGACCGGGGCGACCTCGCCCTGACCGAAGAGGAAGAAGCGCAGGAAGTTCGCGAAGGGCCCGCCCTCGGTCCACTCGAAGTAGATGTGCGGGATGCAGCCCGTGCTGTCGCGGACGTGCAGCAGAAGTGCGGCCAGGGCGTTGGGGATGGAGGAGGACTCCACGGTCAGGACGCGATAGCGGTTGTGCAGGACCTCGCCGCGCACCGTCAGGCCCGCCTCGAACTCGGACGGGTCGGTGACCGTGACCTCGACGAAGACGAAGTCCTCCTGCTCCGGCAGATCGTTGTCGGCACGGATCTGCTCGATCTTGTCGCGGTACTCGGCCTTGTCGCGTCGGCCGGGTTCGTTCGCGAGGAAGCGGATGCGCCGGTGGGACATGTCGCGGACGAATCGTTCCGCCATGTCGTCCAGCTCGATGTGCGTGACGCGCAGTTCGAAGGCGCGAGCGAGCCGGGACAGCAGCGAGACGAGCATGATGCCGACGATGAAGCAGGCACCGATCTTCACGCCGTCCGGGCGCTCGATGACATTGGCGACGGTGACATAGAGAAGCACCGCGGACACCGCCGCGAAGCCGATGGTCCAGTTCCGCTGCTGAGCGCGCCGGGCCGCGATGGTCACCGCGATGGCCGCCGAGGACATCAGCACCAGTACGCCGGTCGCGTACGCACCGCCCTGCGCGTCGACGTCGGCGTCGAAGATCCAGGTGACCAGGAAGCCGACCAGGGTGAAGACGATCACCATCGGGCGAACGGCACGCGCCCAGTGCGGGGCCATGCCGTAGCGGGGCAGATAGCGGGGCATCAGGTTGAGCAGGCCGGCCATCGCGGAGGCGCCGGCGAACCAGAGGATGGCGATGGTCGAGACGTCGTAGACGGTGCCGAAGGCCCCGCCGAGATACTCGTGCGCCAGATACGCCAGCGCTCGGCCGTTGGCCTTGCCACCGTCCTTGAACTCGTTCTCCGGGATGAGCACCGTCGTGATGAAGCTGGTCGCGATCAGGAACACGCTCATGATCAGGGCGGCGGCCGTGAGGAGCTTCTTGGTGTCCCGGATGCGGCCCTGCGGGTTCTCCTCCGTGTCGCCCGGATCGCCCTGCACGTGCGGCATGACGGCGACGCCCGTCTCGAAGCCGGACAGACCCAGGGCCAGCTTCGGGAAGACCAGCAGGGACACGCCGACCATGGCGAAGACGTTTCCGTGCTCGGTGGTCAGCGCGCTGGTCCAGTCGGTTACCACGTGCCCGGCGGTGAGCACGTGGTACATGCCGACGGCCACGACGACGGCGTTCAGGACGAGATAGACCACGACCAGGGCCACCGCGACGCCGATCGCCTCCAGGAAACCCTTGAGGAACACCGCGCCCAGCAGGGCCACCAGCAGCAGGGTGATGATCATCTGCTGGCCGTGGAGTGTGCTCTCCAGATGCGGGTTCTCGATCAGGTGGGTGGAGGCGTCGGCGGCCGACAGGGTGATGGTGATCAGGAAGTCGGTGGCGGCGAAACCCAGGAGCGTCAGGACGAAGAGTTTGCCCTGCCAGAAGGAGAGCAGCCGTTCCAGCATCGCGATGGAACCCTCGCCGTGGGGGCTCTCCTCCGCCACGCGGCGGTACACCGGAAGGGCGCCCGCCAGGGTGACGACGACGAGGACGAGGGTCGCGATCGGGGAGAGCAGTCCGGCTGCCAGGGCCGCGATGCCGGGCTGGTAGCCGAGGGTGGAGAAGTAGTCGACGCCCGTCAGGCACATCACGCGGTACCAGCGCTGGCCTTTGTGAGGGGGCTCGGGCTCGGCGTGCGGCCCGGTGTGGCCGCCCTGCTTGCCCATGTCGGACAGGCCCTCCAGCATCCACGTCCGCAGTCGGCTCTGAGGCGGGTGTTCGGTGGCGACCATCGACTTGCTCTCCTGATGTGCGGCTCAGCGTGGGGCTCCGGCCATCACACGGACGGCGGCACCAGCGTAAGCAGAGAGTGACGCGTGGGCCCCCGGGAGCGTGCTCCGGAGGCGTCAAGACTCCGTTAAGAGCGGCGAGGCGGAGCACCGCTGAAGGGCTTCGTCCGCCGGCCGGTGCGTGTGAGGGCTCAGCGGGTCGTGGCGATGGGTTGCCGGGCTGCGCGTATGCAGGTGTCGAGGATGTCGATCGCCGTGTCCACATCATCGTCGGCGTGGTCGGCCATGGCCTGCAGGCGGAAGCGGGCCGCGTCGGAGGCGACGGCCGGCTGTTCGACGAGGTGGGCGATGAGTCCGGCACGGGCGATGAGGCCAGAGGCGGTGCGGCCGGTGGGGGTGTCCCCGATGAGGACCGGGACGACCGGGCAGACGACGTCGCCCATGACCTCGAGGCCGCGTGCCATGAGCCCCTCGCGCAGGCGAGTGGAAACCGCTGCGCATGATGTCCTTCTCCCGGGCATCGGCCTGCCGACCGCCGTCCGGCCCGGCCAGGATGGGGGTGGCGGGCACAGTGGTCGTCATGTTCTGCGTCTTCTCCTGTGGTGGGGGAGGTGCAGGTCCTCGCCGTCCGGGCGGGTTTCGCCGGGGCGGTGGGCCTGTTGCGACGCTACGACGCCGGGCACGCGGACCAGGGGCGCGCTGACGCCTTATTGACTAGCAGAGAGCGTTTTCTGACGCCGGGTTGACGCGAGCGACGTTCCGCGGCAGACGCTACGACCGCCGCTCGATGACCTTCGCGTGCAGGAGTGTGCCGACGAGTTCGACCCGCAGACGGGGATCGGCGGTGGTGTTCTTGGAGCGGAACTTGAGCTTGGAGTAGGTGCGGTTGAGCCCGTCGGTGTCGAACACGATGTCTTTCGCGCCGACGAAGAACAGTTTGCCGTGCACCATGTCCGCCTCGATGCGCAGGACCTCCGAAGTGACCAGAGCGTGGGTGAAGTCGAAGGTGACACGGCACTCTCGCGTGCGCAGTTCGATGCGCGAGGGTACCGACCAGCGCCCCTCCCGTACGTACTTGCCGCCGTGCTGGTCGACCAGGAGTACGTCCTTGCCCTGTGCTGAGGGCACGTCCGGCAGGTCGGCGGTGAGCTCGGCCAACTCGCCGAGTGTGCGGGCGGAAAGCGCGCTCTCCAGCCGCATGTCGAGTTCCTCGGCGTCGAGTCGGCCGTCACCGGCTGCGACCCGCAGCACATCCACGACGCGGTCGCGGTCCTGGTGCGAGGCCCGCAGGTCGGGCAGGTCGTTCGACATGGCAGCCACGCTAGCGGCACCGCACGGTGGCCACCAGACGAAAACTCACTGTCCGGTACGAGACCACCGTGCAGATCGCCGCCGGCGTGCTCGATCAGCTCTGGCCGGCCTTGCGGCCGTGGTTGGCCTTCTTGTTGCGGCGGGCCTTCTTCTTCCGGGCGCGCTTCGACACGTACGTCAACTCCTCTGCTGGTGCAGGGCGTTCAAGCGCTGTGGCCAACCAGCAGGTCTGCCAGCTTGTTCAGGCGCCTGACGGTGCGGTCCTCCGTCGCGGCCGGGGCGGGTTCGACGCGCGTGTCGCGGTCGTAGTAGGCGCCGTTGACGATCTCGACGGTCGGGTCGCACAGCCGGACCACGTTCGCCGCGCCCGCGGCGGGCGAGATGCCCTCGTGGCCGTACAGGGGGAGCAGTGCTGTGTCACATACCCCCGGGTGTACGGAGACCGCGGTGACGCGCGGATCGGCGGCGAACACCGTGAGTGCCAGCTGGGACTGGGCGTAGGCGGCGAGCCGGGAGTAGCGGCGGGCGCGGTTGGGGTCGGACCACTGGATGGAGCCTGTGCGGTGCAGGGCCGAGGAGACGTTGACGACCCGGCCGCCCGGGGCGCTCGTCAGCGCCGACTCGAGCAGGCAGGTGAGCAGGTAGTGGGCGAGGAAGTTGACCTGGAAGGCGATCTCGTTGCCGTCGGCGGTGACGGTGTGGCGCTCGGGGGCGGCCATGCCGGCGTTGTTGACGAGGACGTCGAGGTGCGGGTGCTCGGTGGTCACCTTGCGGGCGAGGGCCTCGACTTCGTCCAGGCGGGCGAAGTCGGCGGCATACGTGCACAGTTGGCCGCCGTCGACGCCGGCGGTGGCGATGAGACTGTCGGCGGCGGCGCGGGCCTCCTCGGCGGTACGGCCGTGCAGCAGCACGGTGGCGCCGCGCTCGGCGAGCTGCCGGGCGGTCTCGTAGCCGATGCCGGCGGTGGCGCCGGTGACCAGGACGGTACGGGAAGAAAGGCTGGAAGACATGATCCAATCCGGAGGGTGCGGGCACGTCGAGCGGCCCCGGTGACGGGGCGGCGGCGAACGTGCGGTGATGAGAAGAGACGGGGCGCGGTGTGGCATCACGGCGCCCCGGGGGATGCGGAACGCGTCAGCGGGACACGGACGCGGGCGCTTCCGCACAGCGCGGCGCACGACGGGGCGGCCGAACGGGACTCGGCGGCCGGTCGGAGAGGAGCCAGGCGCTGTTCACGTCCTCCATGGAAGCCGTACCGCACAGCCGGGGCAAGACTGGACCGCCTTCTCTGACGGGGCTCTGACGTGCGCATACGGGTCCTTGACGAGCGAGCCAGGCGGGCGGCCGTGGCTCAGCCGAGGCCGGGCACCTGCGCGACCAGCAGGTCGATCAGCTTGATGCCCACGAACGGCAGGATCAGCCCGCCCAGGCCGTACAACAGCAGGTTGCGGCGCAGCAGGTCGTGTGCCGACGCGGGCGTATAGCGCACGCCGCGCAACGCGAGTGGGATCAGCGCCACGATGATCAGGGCGTTGAAGATGATCGCCGAGGTGATGGCGGAGGTCGGGCTGTGCAGGCCCATGACGTTCAGGGACTCCAACCCCGGGTATGCGCCCGCGAACATCACCGGGATGATGGCGAAGTACTTCGCGACGTCGTTCGTGATGGAGAACGTGGTCAGCGCACCTCGTGTGATGAGGAGTTGCTTGCCGATCTCGACGATCTCGATGAGTTTGGTCGGGTTGGAGTCGAGGTCGACCATGTTGCCGGCCTCCTTGGCGGCCGAAGTGCCGGTGTTCATCGCGACGCCGACGTCCGCCTGGGCGAGGGCCGGGGCGTCGTTCGTGCCGTCTCCGGTCATGGCGACGAGCTTGCCGCCCACCTGCTCCCGCGTGATCAGCGCCAGCTTGTCCTCGGGGGTGGCCTCGGCCAAGTAGTCGTCCACCCCTGCCTCCTGGGCGATGGCGCGGGCGGTGAGCGGGTTGTCGCCGGTGATCATCACGGTGCGGATGCCCATCCGGCGCAGTTCCGCGAAACGTTCGCGGATGCCGTCCTTGACCACGTCCTTGAGGTGAATCAGACCGAGGACCCGCGGTCCGTCCCAGTCGTGCACGGCCACCAGCAGCGGTGTACCGCCGGACGCGGCGACCGAGTCGGCGAAGTGCCGTGCTTCGGGAGGGACTTGATCGCCGTACATCTGCACCCACTCGATCACCTGCTGGGCGGCCCCCTTGCGGATCGCGCAGCGCGCTCCGTTGTCCCAGTGCAGGTCGACGCCGCTCATGCGGGTCTGTGCGCTGAAGGCGACCCAGCGTGCATTCGCCAACTCGCCCTCGGCGGGTACTCGCAGGCCGTACCGGTTCTTGGCGAGGACGACGACGGAGCGGCCCTCGGGTGTCTCGTCGGCCAGTGAGGAGAGCTGGGCGGCGTCCGCCAACTGTCCCTCGTCGATGCCGGGCATTGGGACGAAGGTGGCGGCCTCGCGGTTGCCGAGGGTGATGGTGCCGGTCTTGTCGAGCAGCAGGGTGCCCACGTCGCCGGCCGCTTCGACCGCTCGGCCGGACATGGCCAGCACGTTGCGCTGCACCAGGCGGTCCATGCCGGCGATGCCGATCGCGGACAGCAGGGCGCCGATCGTGGTCGGGATGAGCGTGACGAGGAGGGCGACCAGCACGGTCGTGGACTGGGCCGAGTCTGCGTATTCGGCCATCGGCTGGAGGCTGACCACGACCAGGATGAAGATGATGGTCAGCGAGGCCAGCAGGATGTTGAGCGCGATCTCGTTCGGGGTCTTCTGCCGGTTCGCGCCCTCCACGAGGGCGATCATGCGGTCCAGGAAGCTGTGGCCGGAGCGGGCGCTGACCCGGACGACGATGCGGTCGGACAGAACCGTGGTGCCGTCGGTGACACCGCTGCGGTCGCCGCCCGACTCCCGGATGACCGGCGCGGATTCACCGGTGACCGCAGACTCGTCCACGGCCGCCACGCCGTCGATGACGTCGCCGTCGGTCGGGATCATCTCGCCCGCCTCGACCAGCACGACATCGAGCGGCTTGAGGTCGGTGGCGGCGACGGCCTCCGTGCGGGCGTTGCGCAGGTTGGTGCCCCATCGCCAGTCCAGCAGTCGAAGCGCCACCGTGTCCGTACGTGCCTTGCGCAGCGACTCGGCCTGCGCCTTGCCCCGGCCCTCCGCGACGGCCTCGGCGAGGTTGGCGAAGACCACCGTCAGCCACAGCCAGACGCTGATGACCCAGGTGAACACGGCCGGGTGCAGCAGCGCGGACAGGGTGGTCAGCGCGGCTCCCACGGACACCACGAAGAGCACGGGCTTCTTGACCAGGACCCTCGGGTGCAGCTTGCGCGGCGCCTCGGGGAAGGAGCTGACGAGCTGGGCGGGTTCGAAGGCACCGCTCGGGGCGCGGCGCCGGGCTCCACCTCCCGGGGCCGGTCCTGAGGTGCGCTGGGGGCGGGACGGCGGGGCCTGTTCGGGCGCGGCGGGATGCATGACACCTTCACGGTTCGGCGCGGCATGTATGAGGGCACGCCGACGCGCTGGTCGGTGGACGGGTGAGAGAGCGCGGGTCCGTGGGGGGGGGGGGGGCCCCCCCCCCCCCCCGGGGGGGGGGGGGGGCGGGGGGGGGGGGGGCCGGGGGCGGGGGCCGGGGTT
>NZ_JBEPBA010000036.1:0-79216 GCF_040298885.1 Streptomyces sp. NPDC001137 | reverse complement strand
CGCCACCCCCACCCCCCCCCCGTCGGGGTCGCGGTTCTAGTCTGGGGTTTCGGGGGGCTCGGCGGTCGGGTGGCCGCGCTGGCGCCCGCCCTCGCCGCATGATGTGTGCTGCCCGCGTTGTCTACGATTCGGTGGCGGCGATCGTCTGCCCGTGCGCGGTTGGAGCGTCGGCGGTTCGGGCGGTGAGCGGGCTCTTGCCTCTGCTGAGGGCGAGGTAGATCACTCCGGCGACGGCGACGCCGATGAACCAGGAGTACGGGCCCAGGTTCTCCCCGTATCCGGACGGGCCGTAGACGGGCAGGATGCTGGAGAAGACCGAGCCCACCGCGGCGGCCACGAGCGCCCGGACGTTCCAGCCGCCCTGGAAGCGGAACTCCCCGTCCTCCTGGTAGAGCGCGGGCACGTTCAGCTGGGTCTTCCTGATGAGGTAGTAGTCGACGACGAGCACGCCGAAGAGCGGGCCCATCGTCGAGCCGATGGCGTTGACGAAGCTGGGGGCGTTGTCCCAGGGGTGCAGCGGGTAGAGCAGCAGCGCGATGACGGCGGCGATCAGGCCGCCGCGTCGGAAGGTCACGTACTTCGGTGCCACGTTGGCGAAGTCGAAGGCGGGGCTGACGAAGTTGGCGACGACGTTGATGCCGAGGGTGGCGACGGCGAAGGTCAGGGCGGCGAGCAGGACGAGGGTCGCGCTGTCGAACTTGGCGGATATCTTGGCCGGTTCGAGGATGACCTCCCCGTACACCTTGCTGGCGGCGGCTGTGGTGATGGCCGCGACGAGGGAGAAGAGGATCAGGTTGACGGGCAGGCCCCAGATGTTGCCCTTCTTCAGGGTTTTCACGTCGGGGGTGAAGCGGGCGAAGTCGCCGAAGTTGAGGAACAGGGCCGCGAAGTAGGTGACCCAGGTGGCGGCTATCGCGGCGATCGCGGCGAACGAGCCGGGGCTGACGTCGAGTCCGGTGGCGCTCTTGGCGAGCGCGCCCAGGTCCTTGGCCGGCATGTCGACCGAGAAGGACAGCGCGCCGGCCTTCACGGACAGCGCGATCGCCAGCACCAGCATCATCAGCCAGACCGCGGGTCCGGCGAAGTCCTGGAAGCGGCGCACCGTCTCCATGCCCTTGCTGATGATGAGCAGCTGGGCGGCCCAGACGCCGAGGTAGCACAGCACTTCGAGGCCGCTGTGGTCGAAGAGATGAGTGGTCTCGTGCAGGTGCCTGGGGCCGTCGTAGCGGACGAGGAAGGCGACGATGGCGCCGGCCGCCGCGCTGGTCTGGGCGCCGTACCAGAAGGTGGCGACCACGGCCCGGGCGAGCGCCGGCACGTTGGCGCCGAAGGTGCCGAACGAGGCGCGGGCGAGGACGGGATAGGGGACGCCGGTCTTGACGCCCGCCCTGCCCATGAGGGTCATCAGCCAGTAGATGACCAGCGAGCCCACGGCGATACCGATGAGGAACTTGAGGGTGTTGCCCGCGACGAGGAACAGACTGGCGGCCAGGAAGTAGCCGTACAGACTGTGTACGTCCGAGGTCCAGACGTTGAAGATGCTGAAGGCGCCCCACTTGCGCTCGGTGGCCGGGGCGAGATCCTCGTTGTAGAGACGAGGGGAATACCCCGGCGGGGTGACCGTTCTGTCCGCGTCCGCGCTGTCCGTCGCCGTCATGTGGTGCTCCTTGGTGCTGGCTGCGACATTTGCCTCCGGCATCGCACCGGATGGTTGAGGCGTCAGACAACGGCCTGTGTATTGCCCCCGGATGCCTGGCACGTAACGGACTCGTCAACGGAAAATACTTTCCAGTTCTGGCCTTGCACGACCCACCACGCGGGGCCTGGTCGCCGACGGCACCCTCCTCACCCCCGCGGGCGGCGATGAGGACGGTCACTCGGCTCGGTGCGGGCGCAAGGAGGACGTACCCGACGATTCGTCAGCTAGCTGAGGACGACTATGACGAGGGGACTCGGGACATCAGCGAAACCGCGAAGGACGCGGACGCAGATGGCGAAACTCCGGTTCCTTCGCCTACAGCTGCCCTCGCACTCCACGGACGTGCTCGCCCTCTCCGGCCGCACCGCCGAGGACATCAACCCCTACACCGGCGAGGTCTGAGCAACCGTCGCGGCGGCTGGCCCGGAGGACGTGACCCGGGCCGTGGGCGCTGCGCTGCCGACGCGGCTTTCACCGAATGGGCCACGGTCACCCCGTTCGCCCGTCGCGCGATCTTCCTCAAGGCAGCGGAGCTGCTGGACCCACGTGCCGAACAGGTAGCCGAGAACGGGCCCACGAGGCCGGCGCGGTGCGGTGCTCAGCGCTCGGGGCGAAGGCGCGCTGGGTCTGGTCGTGCGGGAACCGCTGGGCGTGGTCGCGGCGTTCGCGCCGTGGAACGCCCCGGTCATCCTCGGTGTCCGGGCCGTGGCGGCACCGCTGGCCGCCGGCAACACCGTGGTCGTCAAGCCGAGCGAGGACGCGCCGATCGCGTGCGGGTTGCTCGTCGCGGACGTGCTGCGTGAGGCGGGAGCAGCGGCACGCGGTCGAGTGCGGGATCGACCGCCTCAAGCGCCACCGGGCCGTAGCCACGAGGTATGACGAGCTCGCGGTCCGCTACGAGGAGACCGTGCTGGTCGCCCCGGTCCTTACATCAGGGGATCCCCGAACTGCTCGAGGAGCGCGTCGGCCGACGTATCGTCCGCGGGACCGGACGCGCCGTCCTGCAGGATCTGCTCCGCCCAGATGACCTTGCCGCGGGACGTGTACCGCGTCCCCCACCGCTGTGCGAACTGCGCCACGAGGAACAGCCCGCGCCCGCCCTCGTCCGTGGTCGCCGCCCGACGCAGGCGCGGAGAGGTGCTGGAGCCGTCCGACACCTCACAGATCAGATTGCGTCCGCGCAGCAGGCGCACCTTCACAGGTGGTGATCCGTAGCGGATGGCGTTCGTGACCAGCTCGCTGAGGATCAGCTCCGTGGTGAACGCGGTCTCGTCCAGCCCCCAGTCGCTCAGAACCGTCCTGCACTGGGCCCGCACCGAGGGCACCACCGCCGTGTCCGGGGGCACATCCCACTCGGCCACCGAAGAGGACGGGATCCGCCGGGTCCGCGCCGCGAGCAGTGCGATGTCGTCCGAGAGCCGGGTCGGCTTCAACGCCCCGATCACGGCTTGGCAGGTCTCCTCCGGAGTGCGTTCCCCGGCCCCGGCTCCGCCCAGCGCCCGGCGCAGCTCTTCGAGACCGGCGTCGATGTCGCGGGCAGTGTTCTTGACCAGCCCGTCGGTGTACAGGATCAGCTGGGAGCCCTCCGCCAGGTGCACGTCGGCGGTTTCGAAGGGGTAGCCGCCGAGGCCGAACGGGGGTGAGGCCGGCACCTCGGGGCAGACGACCGTCCCGTCCGGGTTCACCACCACGGGGCCGGGATGCCCCGCACGGGCCATCGTGCACATCCCTGTCACCGGGTCGTAGATGGCATACAGACACGTCGCTCCGGTCAACCCCGTCCCCTCCTGGTCGTCGGGGGCAGAGCTGGAGTCGTCCTCGTCGTCCAGGCGGGCGACCAGATCGTCCAGCTTCCCGAGGACCTCGTCGACGGGGAGGTCCAGCGTGGCGAAGTTGTGCACGGCGACGCGCAGCCGGCCCATCGTCGCCGAGGCGTGCAGCCCATGGCCGACGACATCGCCTATCACCAGCGCGACCCGTCCGCCCGGCAGCGGAATGACGTCGAACCAGTCCCCGCCCACTCCCGCCTCCGACGGCAGGTACCGCCAGGCCACTTCCAGGGCGTCCTGCTCCGGCTGGCCCCGCGGCAGCAGACTGCGCTGCAGCGTCACCGTCATCGCGTGCTCGCGGGTGAATCTCCGGGCGTTGTCGATGGCCACCGCAGCCCGCGCGCCGAGCTCTTCCGCGAAGGCCACGTCCTCCGGCTCGAACGCGGGCGAGCCCTCCGTCCGGTAGAAGTGCGCGAGGCCCAGGGGCACCCCGCGCGCCCGCAGCGGCATGGTCACCAGGGAGTGCAATCCGAGTTCCAGAGCCCTTCGAGCGCGTTCCGGATCCTGTTCCTGCCAGCCGTGGGCCTGCCGCAGGTCCGCCTCCAGGACGCCCCGGCTCTGTTCCAGCGCCAGCATCTGCGGAGTCTCGGGAGAGAATGTGATCACTTCACCCAGCCGGTACACCGGCAGCATCCGCTGATCTCCGCTGATCGCGGACCGCAGCAGGTGGCGCCAGCCCTTCGTCGTCGGCTCAGAGCCGCGCACCACCGAATCCAGCAGATCCACCGCGACGACGTCGGCGAACCGGGGCACCGCCACGTCGGCGAGCTCCTGGGCCGTGCGCTCCACATCCAGCGTCGTCCCGATCCGCATCCCCGCCTCGTACAGCAGCTTCAGCTGCCCCAGCGCCACCTCGGCCCGCCCCGACACCACCGCCAGCTCCGTGGTGTCCCGCAACGTCACCACGCTGCCCGCGTCGTCGGCTTCCGGGAACGTGGGCCGCTTGTTCACAGCCAGCAACCGGTCGTTGGCGAGGTAGACCTCGTCGGTGACCTTCTCCGGTGATGCGAGCACGCGCGCCATCTGCTCGGGAAGCCCCAGTTCCCGCACGTCCCGCCCTTGTGCGTCGGCCGGCAGACCCAGTAGCCGCTTCGCCTCTTCGTTGGCCAGCAGCAGCTGCCGGTCCTCGCCGGTGATCAGAACCCCCTCCCGTACCGCGTGCAGCACGGCTTGGTGGTGCTCGTACAGCCGCGCCAGCTCCGCCGGGGCCAGGCCATGTGTCTGCCGCAGCAGTCGCCGGGACACCGCGGTCGTCCCTGCCGCGGCCAGCACCAGCATGATCGCGCCGACGCCCAGGACGATCGGCAGCTGTGGCATCCACAGTCGGGCCACGTTCGTGACGGTGATCCCCGCAGAAACCAGGCCGACGATCCGGCCGCGCGCATCGGTCACCGGGACGATGGCCTGGATGGCCGTCCCCTTGCCCGCCGGCAGAGGCGGACCGCCCGCCTGTTCGACGACGGTACGGCCTTCGAGCGCCGGCTCGATGGTGCCGACGAACTTCTTGCCGATCTCCGAGGGGTAGGGATACGTGTACCGGACTCCGTCCGTGTTCATGACGACGATGAAGTCCATGCCTGCCCGCCGGCGCGCCTGCTCGGCTCGCGGTTGCAGCACAGCGGTCGGGTCCCGGCTGCGCAGCGCCAGGCTCACACCGGGGGCGCTGGCGAACGACTGGGCGGCCACCACCGACTCCCGACGCCCCTGCCGCACAGCGTCGCGCGCCGCCTGCAGCATGATGCACGCCACCGCGACCACCACCAGCAGCAGCACGATCATGCTCTGAACGAGGAACACCTGCCCTGCCGCGGTGCGCGGGCTCAGTACGGACAGGCGCCGAGTACGCCGGCCACCGTCGGGCGGTGGACGTGAGGTCCGCAATCGGCTGGGAAATCCCTCCATACACCCTTGATAACACCGCTGCGCAGACCTGGGATGACTGACGACGCCTGTACGGAGAGGGTGAACCCGCGGCGGGACGAGTAACCGGAGGGCGGTGAGGGGGGACAGCCCGAGCCGCGCGGCGGGTGCGGGGTCTCAGTTGCGGCGGGCCAGGCCCGGCGCGGCCTTCCGTCGGCCGGATGGTGACCCAATCCACCGCACGTGTCTGATCAACCAGGACTGAGCCGCGTCGTCCATCCGAGCCCTATGTCTGGTTCCTATCGTTATGATGCATTTTGTGATCGGGTTTGGGTGGCCGTGGCGTCGGCATCCTCTCCGCGGCGGCCGGTGGGGAGCGGCCACGCTGTCACCGGTGATCCTCACCGCCCTCATCACCGTTCTGGCGTTCTCCACCCCACGGCAGATCGCCTTCAGCCGCCTCCTCCCCACCGCTCCCGCTCTCGCCGCCGCCATGTGGCCCGTGCTTCCCACGCTCCTGCTCGGACTGTTCTGCCTCCTGGTCATGATCGGTCTCGGCTTCGTCTACACCGACCTGGGAACGCCGTACACGTCGGCGGCCATCATCGCGGTCACCCTGGCGGCCGCCTACGCCAGCCATGTCCGGCTGCAGCGCGAGGAGACGCTGTTCCACGTTCGGCTTGTCGCCGAGGCCGCCCAGGAAGTGCTGCTGCGACCTCTGCCGCGCTGTATGAACAACATCGAGATCGAGGCCCTGTACCTGGCGGCCCAGGAGGAGGCGCGGATCGGTGGCGACTTCTACGAGGCGGCCGACACGCCGTACGGGATCCGGCTCCTCATCGGCGACGTGCGCGGCAAGGGCCTGTCCGCGGTCGGAGCGGCCTCCGCGCTGATCAGCTGCTTCAGGGAGGCCGCATACGACGAGCCCGATCTCAGCGGCATCATTCATCGCCTGGAGGTCACCATCACTCGTCACAGTGCCGCGTTCCCCCTCCTGGACCGGCCGGAGCACTTCGCCACCGCCCTCGTCACCGAGATCCCCCAGGACGGCGGCCAGGTCAGAATCCTCAGCTGCGGGCACCCCCCACCCCTGCTCGTCCACCAGGGGAAGACCCGGCTGCTGGAAGCCACCACCCCCTCGCCGCCGCTCAACCTGACGACGCTCGTCGGCGAGCACCACCGCGTGGACGCCTTCGACTTCACCCCCGGCGACCAACTGCTCCTGTACACCGATGGGGTGACGGAGGCCCGGGACCGCAACGGCACGTTCTTCCCTCTGCCGGACTGGACGCAGCAGCAGGGCGAAACGCCGCCCCGCGAGCTGCTCGACCGGCTTCATGCGGCCCTGCTCCACTACAGCGGAGGAAAGCTCGACGACGACGTCGCTGCCCTTGTCGTGCGCTGCCCGGACACCTGGGCCGGCGAGTACCGCCTGTAGGCCTCGCCGAGGCGGCGAACCGACATGCGAGGCCGATGGCTGAGGCGTTCCTGCGAGGGACGACGGCCTGCGGGCTCTGTGAAGCGGGAGCCCGGCAGCGGGGTTGATCCCCGGTCTACCGACGGTCAGGGAGCGAGAAAGGTGGCCCTGTCGCCGAGGGGGAGTCGCGCCCCGCATTTACCCGACATCGGGGCTGCCCCTGTTCGTGACCCACCCCCTGCTGGTAGGCCGTCGACAAGTCCGCTTCGAGGGCCTCCCTACCGGTCAACTCCATCAGGCCGGCAGCTTCTACGCCGCACAGACCACCGCTACAGCGATCGACGCGACGCTGACGGCCGACAGATGTCCCAGCGCGCATTCGAACCCGACCTCGTCACCCTTGTGCAGGCAGCCGAGGCCCTGGGCGGCAGAGAGTGACACGGCCCGCAACGCGATCGCCGACCTCGCCCGGACGCTTACCGGTTTGTGATGTGGAAGGTGTGCAGTACCCGGCCGTCATCGCGGCAGGGCCGCAGCGCTGCGGTCCACGCCGGTCCAGGCCAGCGCGAGTGCTCCGTCGAGCAGGGCGCTCTGTGCCGTCCCGCCCACGCAGTGAGCGGCGAACTCGTGCTGGTGGTTGGTGGCGGGCAGGGAGCCGATGCCGATGTAGGGGTGGATGGCGGGCACCATCTGCGAGATGTTGCCCATGTCGGTGGAGGCACGGTTCATCCGTGCGGCCTGGCCGGGTGGTGCGAACTCCCGCCCCAGGGCGAGGGCGTTGAGACGGTAGTGGCTGAGGGCGGTCTCGTCCGTGCGGAACTCCGCGTACGGCTTGCTCTCCGGCTCGATCTCCAGGTCGCAGCCGGTGGCGAGGGCCCCCGCCTCGAAAGCCCGCATGACGCGCGGCTCCAGCTCGGCCAGTTCGGCGAGCGTCTCGGCCCTGACGTACCAGCGTCCGGTCGACCGTTCCGGGATGGCGTTCGGGGCGTCACCGGCGTGCGTCACCACGCCGTGCACGCGCGCCGAGGCCGGCAACTGCTGGCGCAGCAGTCCGATGGCGACCTGGGCCACGGTGAAGGCGTCGGCCGCGTTGATCCCTGTCTCCGGATAGGCGGCCGCGTGCGCGGACTTCCCGGTGTAGGAGATCCTCGAGTGGCTGACCGCGAACGGGCGGGCTTCGGCGACGTCGACCGGCGCCGGGTGCACCATCATCGCGAGGTCGACGCCGGCGAAGGCACCCCGGTCCAGCATCTCGATCTTTCCACCGCCGCCCTCCTCGGCCGGGGTGCCGTAGACCTCCACGGTCAGGCCGGCGTCGTCGGCGACGGCGGCCAGCCCCAGCGCGGCGCCGACGGAACTCGCCGCGATGAGGTTGTGCCCGCACGCGTGACCGAGGCCGGGCAGCGCGTCGTACTCGGCGCACAACGCGATCCGGACGGGCCCGCTGCCGAACCGGGCGAGGAAGGCCGTGTCCAGGCCCAGGTAGGACGAGGTGACGTCGAATCCGGCGCGGTCCAGCAGCTCCGGTACGGCGGCGGCAGCCCGGTGCTCCTCCCAGGCGGTCTCCGGGTCGGCGTGCAGCCGCTCGGAGAGCCCGATCAGTTCCTCGGCATGACGGTCGACCGTCTTCCGGGCGGCCTCTTTCACCGCGCTCATCACAGGTCTCCCGGGACGCCGTACGAAGGGGAGGCGGCGGGATCGAGACCGCGCCGCACGTAGTCGTCCCGCTGGGGCAGCCAGACGTCGAGGAGATCGCCGAGCCTGTCCACGGGGTCCTCGGCCCAGTCCACCCGCAGGTCGGTCACCCGCCAGCCCACGTCCGCGACGACCGCCACACCCGCGGAGTACACCGGACCCTCCTCACCACCGGCCGCGACGGCGGCCTTCATCGCGGTGAGCAGCCGCTCCTCCAACTCGCCCGTGGCAGCGGCGTACGCGTCGAGGAGGACGCCGGGGATGTGCTCGCCGGAGAGCATGTTGCCGGCCGCCACCGCACCGTCCGCACTGGCCCAGGCGTGCTTGCCCAAGGTGTGCGCACCGCTGTAGGCGAACCCGGGCCCGGAGCGCCCCAGCACGGTCAACTGGCGGTAGGCGATGGTGTTCGCGTTCCGCGCCGCACCCGTCACGTCGGCCAGGGCGCGTTCCGGGTCGCCGTGGTCCGCCAGCCGCTCCAGGAGGCTGGTGCCCAGCGTGGGGTCGGTGATGTTCTGCGAGGTCGCCGCGCCGATGCCGGGCCGTAGATGGGCGACCCGTGCGGCGACCGCCGGACTCGAGGAGCCGGCCGCGATGCCGAACCGCTCTCCGTCGCGGACCACCAGGGAGAACGTCATGCCCGCTCCCCCTCGGGGATCACGGCGATGGCGTCGATCTCGCACAGCCACTCCGGGCGGGCCAGGGCCGACACCACCAGGCCGGTGGAGATCGGGTGGACGCCCTTGGTCCAGCGGCCCACGGTGCGGTACACCGCCTCGCGGTAACGCGGGTCGATCAGGTAGATGGTCAGCTTGACCAGGTGCTCCATCCGGCTGCCCGCCTCTTCGAGCAGCATCTTGATGTTCGCCATGGCCTGCTCGGCCTGGGCCTCGGCGTCGCCGATGCCCACGGACTCGCTGGTGGCGAGGTCCTGGCCGATCTGGCCGCGCACGTACACCGTGTTGCCGGCCACGACGGCCTGGCAGAGGTCGTTGTCCAGGTTCTGCTCGGGATAGGTGTCGCGCGTGTTGAACGGCCGGATCCGGGTGTGCCCGCCGGTGACGATCGGGGCCTTCGGCTCGCGGTCCTCGTTCGTGGAGGTCATCGCCCGCTCCTCAGTTCTTCCGGGTCGCCTGTGCGGCGACGGGCTGGTCGGTGGTGCCGTACGCGAGGTATCCGCGCCGGGTCGCGATGTGGTCGGCGACGTACCGGGCGTCGTGCCAGACGCCCCAGATGAAGCTCGAACCGCGACGGGACAGCCAGGGCAGGCCCAGGAAGTAGACGCCCGGCTCCGAGGACACCCCGCGGCGCTGGTTCGGCCTGCCCTTCTCGTCGAACGCGTCGACGTCCAGCCAGCTGTAGTCGGTGGCGAAGCCCGTGGCCCAGACGATCGAGGTGACGCCGGCCTCGGCCAGGTCGAGCTCCAGGCGGGGGTCGGTCACGCATTGCGGGTCCGGCCCGAGGACGTGCGCCTGCGGCTCCTCGGGGAGGTCGAGCCCGTTACGGTCGATGTACGCGTCGGCGGCCCGCAGAAGTCCGAGGTACTTGGCGTCGCCGAGCGCGATGTTCGTGGCGAGGTCAGGCGCGAAGCGCAGTATGCCGTCACCGTAGGAAGCGGTCAGGCCGACGAGTTCGACACCCGTGTCGGCCAGAGCGCGGAAGTCCACGGTGTGGCCGCCGCGGGCGCCGCTGACCGCGATGGTGACGTGCTCGGCTCCCCGGGCGGGCGTCTGTGCGTCCCAGAGCCCGAGCACGCCGAGCCACCAGCAGAAGTCACGTCCGCGGTACGCGCGGGGAGGACGGTCGTGCGGGCCGACGGAGAGGAAGACCCGGCGACCGGACCGGCGCAGCTCGTCGGCGATCTGGACACCGGAAGAACCCGCGCCGACCACGAGGACCGCGCCCGCGGGGAGTTGGCCCGGGTTGCGGTATCCGCTGGAGTGGATCTGCACGGGTACCGCACCGTCGGGGACGAGGGGCGGAATCACGGGCCGCTGGAAGGGGCCGGTCGCGGCCACGACGAAGCGTGCGTCGATGGAGCCCTCCGACGTCTCGACCCGGAAGCCGGGTCGGCCGGTGTGCTTGTGCACCGAGGTCACCTCGACACCGCACCTGATCGGAGCGCCGATCTTCTCGGCGTACGCGACGAAGTAGTCGGCAACCTGTTCCTTCGAAGCGAAGGCGTCGGGGGCGAGGTCGGGGAACTCCATCCCCGGGAACCGGTCGTGCCAGGCGGGTCCGTTCGCGACCAGCGAGTCCCACCGCTGCGAGCGCCATCGCTCGGCTATCCGGTGCCGCTCCAGGACGAGGTGCGGTATGCCGAGGGCTCTCAGGTGCTCACTCATCGCGACGCCTGCCTGGCCGGCTCCGACGACGACTACCTCGGTCTCTTCACTCGGCAAGTCGGCCTCCCCTCGGGCGGCAGCCCGTCTTGGTGTCGCGGTGCGGCCGCACGAAACATCCTCGGTGGCGGGTAGATTTCTGTCGAACAGATGTTTTCGGTATGAGTCATCTGATTCATAGATGCGAGAGGTGGCTGCGGCATGACGGCACCGGTCGGTTTCACGCTTGTTCAGCTGCGCTACTTCGTCGTCGCGGCGGAGGCGGGCTCCATGACCGCCGCCGCGGAGCAGCTGCACATCGCCCAGTCCGCGGTCTCCACGGCCGTCTCCAACCTGGAGCGCGACCTGCGGGTGCAGTTGTTCATCCGTCGGCGGGCCAAGGGTCTGACCCTCACGTCGGCGGGGGAGCGGATGCTCCATCAGGCGCGGGAACTGCTCGGCCACGCCCGTGAAGTGGCGGAGGAGGCGCGCGGTACGGGCGCCGTGCTGACCGGCACGGTGAGCCTGGGCTGTTTCCTGACACTGGCCCCGACCCTGCTGCCCCCGCTGTTCACCGTGTGCGCCGAACGCCACCCGGACCTCGAGATCTCCGTGCTGGAGGCCGAGGCCGAGGAACTCGCGTCGGCACTGCGGGGCGGGCGGATCGACTTCGCCCTCACCTACGACCTCGGACTCGACGGCGAGTTCGTCCGTGAGCCCCTCGCCGCAGCCCCGGCCTACGCGATCGTCGCGCCGGAGCACCGGCTGGCCGACCGTGGTGCTGTCGACCTCGCGGAGCTGGCGGACGACCCCCTGGTCCTCCTCGACCTGCCGCACAGCCGCGACTACTTCCGGTCCCTCGTCGGCGCGACCGGAACCAGCCCCGACGTGCGCTACCGCACGCGCAGTTACGAGACCGTGCGCTCCCTGGTCGCTCAGGGCCACGGCTACTCGGTGCTCAATCAGCGCCCCGCCACCGATCAGACCTATGCGGGCGGCGCCGTGGTCTGTCTGGACCTGACCAACGACTACCCACCCCTGGAGGTGGTGCTCGCCCGCCTCGACGGGGTTCGGCAGTCCGCGCGGGCGCGAGCGCTGATGGAGGTGGTGCGCGACGTCGTGGCGGGCGCCGGTCGCCATTGAGCGCTGGATCTTGTCCGGTAGTTCGGCGCTTCCCTGAGCGCCTCCGCCTGGCCGCGGGACAAGAAGAGGATGTCCTCCGGCATGTGCTTTCGCTTCCTCCTCAGGGTGCGCCGCGTCGGCGCCCCGCGGCGTACCTTCGGCGCACGGACGGCGCGGCGACCGGTCCCGGGTCCGCGTCCTTGTCCGACGCGTCGGGCGCGACCGTGGCGCCGAGTGCCACGCCGCCCGCGACCAGCAGGCTTCCCGTCAGCTGTCCGACACCGAACGTTCCCGTACCCGCCAGGGGTGCTGTCAGCGCGGCCGAGACCGGGATCAGCCCGGACAGCAGGGCCATTCCCACCGCTCCGATCCGGTGGACGGCCCCGAACCACAGCACGATTCCGACGACCGTCACGGCGACGATCTGCCACGCCAGTGCCGCCGTCTCCACTCCGTCGGGCATTCTCATCCATGCCCGGCCGTCCACGGCCGATCCCAGCACCGCCGCCTCCACCGAGGCGATCGCGCAGGCGCAGGTGGTGAGGAGCAACGGTCCCAGGACCCTGAGCACCGGTACCACGAACAGGGCCATGACCACTTCCCCGGCCATCGCCACCAGGGACCAGACCAGGCCGGCTGCGTCCGTCCGCCCCAACCCCTGGACCACCGCCGCCCCGGCCGCCACCACCAGCGCTCCGCCGACCACGCGGCCGGAGGGGCGCCGGGACTCCATCAGCGGCGCCAGGATCGCCACCACGACCGGCGTACACCCCACGACGACGCCCGGAACGGCCGGCTCCGCCGTGCGCTCGGCGGAGAGCACCGCCACGTTGAAGCCGACCAGGCCCGCCGCCGTCACCCCGGTGAGCCGCACCCACAGCCGTGGGGTCAGCCGCCGGACCGGTGCCCAGTTGCGCCGCACACAGAACACGGCCAGCAACAGGAACCCCAGGGCGTAGCGGACCGCCTGCCCGCCCAGGAACGGATAGTGCGCCATCCTGCTGCTCGCCACGAAGGAGACGCCGACCAGGACGGCGGAGACGGCACCCATCAGCACGCCGAGTCGGTGCGCTCGCGTCATGGACGGCATCTCCTTCACGCGAGCGCCTCCCTCAGCCGCCGAGATACGCCTTGACGATCTCCTCGTCCTCGGCCAACTCGTCTGCGGGACCGTGAAGTTTCAGCGCACCGGACTCCAGGACGTAGGCGCGGTCCGCGACTTCGAGTGCGGCCAGCGCGTTCTGTTCCACCAGCAGGACCGTGGTGCCCTGCTCGCGGATCCGGACGATGGTTTCGAAGATGACGTCGACGAGCACCGGAGCGAGGCCCATGGAAGGCTCGTCGAGCAGGAGCAGTCGCGGCTTCGCCATCATCGCCCGTCCGACGGCGAGCATCTGCTGCTCACCGCCGGACATGGTGCCGGCCTGCTGGTGGAGCCGTTCCCGGAGCCGGGGGAAGAGTTCCAGGATCTTCTCCCGGTCCTCGGCGATCCCTTCTTTGTCCTTGCGCAGGAACGCGCCCATGTCGAGATTCTCGTCGACGGTCATCCGGGGGAAGATGCGCCGCCCTTCCGGGGAGTGGGCGATGCCACGTCGGACGACTTCGTGATCGGGCACGCCGTTGAGCTTGCGGCCCTGGAAGGTCATCGTGCCGCCCCGGACGGGCACGAGGCCCGAGATCGCCCGCAGGGTGGTGGACTTGCCCGCGCCGTTCGAACCGATCAGAGTGACGATCTCGCCCGGGTAGACGGTCAGCGAGAGGCCCTTCACCGCGGCGATGTTGCCGTAGTAGACGTGGATCTCGTCGAGTTCGAGCATCGGTTCGCGCGTGTCGATCACGCCGCCTGCGCCGCTCATGTGGTCTTGCCCCTTCCGGACTTGCCGAGGTACGCCTCGATGACCCGGGTGTCGGACCTGATGTCGTCCGGGCCGCCCTCGGCGATCTTCTCTCCCCTGTCGAGCACGGTGATCCGGTCGGAGACCTGCATGACGACGCTCATGTCGTGCTCGATGAGCAGGACCGAGAGGTCCTTCTCGGCCCGCACGCGCTGGACGAACTCGGCGAACCGGCCCGACTCCTGGGGGTTCATGCCGGCGCTCGGCTCGTCCAGGAGCAGGACCGTCGGGTCCAGCGCGAGCGCCCGTGCGACCTCCAGCCGCCGCTGGTCGCCGTAGGACAGATTGCGTGCGTACTCGCCCGCGACCTTGCCGATGCCGACGAAGTCCAGCAACTCCCGGGCGGTGTCCTGGGCTTGCTTCTCCTCGCGGCGCTGCCGTCGGGTGCGCACGATCGTGTGGAAGGGGCCCGACTTCAGCTTGGAGTGCATGGCGACCTTGATGTTCTCCTCGGCCGTCATCAGTCCGAAGAGCCGGATGTTCTGGAACGTACGGGCCATGCCGAGGGCGGCGATGCGGTGCGGTACGAGATTGGTGATGTCCTTGTCGCCCAGGACCACCCGTCCGCTGGTCGCCCGGTACAGGCCCGTCAGTACGTTGAAGAACGTCGTCTTGCCCGCGCCGTTGGGCCCGATCAGGCTCACCACGGACTGCTCCGGGATGGTGAAGCTGACGTCGTTGACGGCGACGAGGCCGCCGAACTTCACGGTGATGCGGTCGGCGTGCAGTTTTACGCCGGTGACGGCGTCCTGCGGTGCCGTGGGTGAGGTCGTCGTCATGCCTTCTCTCCCAGTCCGTCGGCCACCACGGTCTTCTCCGGCCCGTCGGCCACGGCGGTCTCCTGCGATGCGTCGGACACGACGGTCTGCAGCGGTTCGTCCAACTCGGGGGCGGGCGCCTCCAGATCGGCGTGCAGCGACTCCATGTCGGTCCGGCTGGGTTCGTGCAGCACCAGCCTGGTCCGCGACTCGGGCAGGATGCCCTCGCGGCGGAACAGCATCATCAGCACGAGGATGCCGCCGAACAGCAGGTAGTTGTACGACGGGAAGTTGATGTTCGTCCCGAACTGCTCGTTGAAGGACGTCCCGAACTGGGGCAGGCCGGTCGAGTTGACCCAGGCGAGGACGAGGGCGCCGAGCATGACCCCCCAGACGTTGCCCATGCCGCCGAGCACGACCATCGCCAGCAGGGTGATGGAGATCGAGAAGTTGAACCGGTCGGGCAGCACGCCTCCGACATGCGTGGCGAAGGCGACGCCCGCCAGGCCTCCCGCCACCGCGCCGACGGCATAGGCCGAGAGCTTGGTGCGCATGAGCGGCACGCCCATCATGCTCGCGGCGAGCTCGTCCTCACGGATGGCCAGCCAGGCGCGGCCGAGCCGGCCCTCGCGCAGCCGCAGTGAGATGAAGACGACGACGGCGGCGATCCCCACGAAGATCAGGTACTTCCACACCAGGTCGAACGGCCCGAGTTTGGTGGAGCCGACGCCGATCGGGTCGACCGGCGTGATGCCCTTGGTGCCGTTCGTCAGGTTGAAGCCGCCGATGTCGTCGCCGTTGGTGAAGACCTGCGGGATGATCTCGCCGAAACCGAGCGTCACCAGCGCGAGGTAGTCGCTCTTCAGCCGAAGGGTGGGTGCGCCGATGATCACGCCCCACAGTGCGCAGAACGCACCGGCGACGAGGAGCACCAGCCAGAAACTGACGTGGATACCCGGGACGGTGCCCAGAGATCCGCCGAAGACATGGACGTTGACCTGGTAGAAGAAGCTGGACATCAGCCAGCCGGCGGTGTAGCCGCCCAGCGCCCAGAAGGCGACGAAGCCCAGGTCCAGCAGACCGGCGTAACCGACCACGATGTTCAGACCGAGCGCGCAGATCACCCAGACCAGCGCCTCGTTGACCGAGGTGAGCGGCAGCCAGTTGCGGAAGAACGTCTGGCCGTCGGGACCCAGGTTCGGGATCACGTAGTAGTACGCCAGGAACACCAGGAGCGCAGCCGCGGTGTACCCGAGCGGCCAGCGCATACGGTGCGGTATGGCCAGGCCCGGCTTCCGCCGTGCCCGGCTCGGAGCCTCGGAAGCCATGGCTACACCTTCTCCGTGGTCGGTCGGCCCAGCAGGCCTTCGGGTTTGAAGACCATCAGCAGGATGAGGATGGTGAAGACGACGCTCTGGGACCACCGCTGTCCGAACCCGTAGGGCAGACCGTCGTTGAAACCCTGGATGACGCCGATGAGCAGCCCGCCGAGCACGGCGCCGGTGATGTTGCCGATGCCGCCGAGGACCGCGGAGGTGAAGGCGATGAGTCCCATCTGGTACCCCAGGTTGTACGCCGTGGTGCCCACGACCTGCTGGTACATGACGCCCGCGGTACCGGCCAGCGCCCCGCCGAGCAGGAACGTGAAGGAGATGGTCCGGTTCACGTTGACGCCCATCAGCCGGGCGGCGTCCTGGTCCTGGGCCACGGCCCGCATCGCCTTGCCCTGCCTGGTGCTGGTGACCACCCACCTCAGCAGCAACAGGACCGGCACGGTCACCGCGACGACGGCCAGCAGGCTGTAGTCGACCCTGAAGCCGCCGATCCCGAAGTCGCCTTCGGGCAGAACGGAAGGCCATTGCTTGGGCGTCGACCCGTTCCACTTCAGGCCGACGAACTGCAGCATGAAGCTCATACCGACCGCGGTGATCAGCGGGGCCAGCTTGGGAGCCCGCCGCAGGCGCCGGTAGGCCACGAACTCCAGGGTCACGTTGACGCCGCCGCAGAAGGCCATGGTGGCGACGAGCGTGACGAGGAAGAGCACCCAGCCGAGGAGGTTCGACTGGTCCGCGCCCATGACCGTGGTCAGCAGAAACCCGCTGAAGAGGGCTCCGAGCATGAACAGGTCGCCGTGAGCGAAGTTGATCAGCTCGATGATGCCGTAGACGAGCGTGTACCCGAGCGCTATGAGCGCGTAGAGCATCCCGTTGCTGAATCCTTCGGCGCCCGCCGAGAAGAACTGTGACGGTGAGTGGATCAGGTTGACGGCCAGCCAGACGACGACGCCGAGCAGGATGACGTACGTGGCATAGCGTTGGAAGACCGCCTTGCGGTCGATCGTGGAGGGCGCCACGACGCTGGTGGCAGTTGCTGCCATGAAGGTCCTCGCGAGGGGTTGGGCTGACGATGTGGAGGGCCGGCCGCGAAGCCGGTCGGGGGCGGGCGGCACCCGGTCGGATGCCGCCCGCCCCGCGGGCCTCAGGTCAGCTGGTGACGGGCCACGGCTTCAGGAAGTTCTCGGTGTTGTTCTTGACGTTGATCACCGAGATGTCCAGGACGTCGACGTCACCGGTCTTCGGGGAGATGGTGAGCTTCTTGCCCACGGCCGACACGTCGGCCGGGATGCTGATCCCGCTGCCCGAGAACACCTGGTCCCGGATGCTCTTGCGGGTCCCGTCGGATCCCTCGATCGCCTTCAGGATCACCTGCAGGGCCTCCACCGCGTACAGGGCGTAGTTGGTGGCCGGATCGGAACCGTACTTCTTCTTGTAGGCGTCGAGCAGCTTCGCGCCGACGCCGCCCTGCTCGCGCAGGGTCGTGGTGGTCAAGCCCGCGAAGGTGAGGTACGAACCCTGGGCCTGCGCCAGCTTGTCGAAGTCCGGGTAACCGCTGAAGCCGTCGGGGGCGATGAGCTTCACCTTGGAGTTGTCACCGAGGACCTTGACCTTGTCCTTGACCAGCTGGCCGCCGTTGTTGTCGAAGATGCCGCCGAGGTAGACGCAGTCCGGGTTCGTCGCCTTGATGCTGGTGAACAGCGCTGTGTAGTTGGGCTGCTTGAGGTCCCAGGCCTGGTTGCCGAGTACCTTGATGCCCTGCTTCTTCGCCTCGTCCGCGAACGCCTTGGCGACACCCTGACCGTAGGTCTGGTTGTCATTGAGGACGTAGCACTTCTTGACGCCCAGGTCCTTGGCGGCGAACTGGGCTCCCGCCGCACCCTGGTAGTCGTCGGTCGCAATGACACGGGCGTAATTGCGCTTTCCGGACGGGAAATACTTCTCCGGCTCGCCCGGGTCCCAAGCCTTTGTCAGACCGGGGTTGGTGTTCGCGTGGGACACCATCAGCATGGGGCCCTTCGGGTCCTGGTTCAGAACCGGTACCTCGATCTTCGCGCAACCGGAGTTGTAGGTGCCCATGACCGCGACCTCTTCGGTGTTGGCCACGTGGTCCTGCGCGTTCTTGGCGCATGTCGCGTCGTCCCAGGCGCCCTTGGCGGCCGTCGAGTCGTCGTAGACCTTCAGCTTCACCTTGTACTTCCCGGCTTTGCCGCCTATCTGGTTCAGGTAGAGCTGCATCGCGTTGACCGTCGACTCGGACGCGTCCTTCGACGCTCCCTGGAGCGGCAGGTCCACACCGATGACGAGCGTGCCTCCGCTCGACGAGCTGTCGTCGGAGCTGCCCGAGGCATTGCCTCCGCAGGCGCTCACTGCGAGCCCGGTCACCGCGACCATGGCGAAAATCTTGGCTGATCTGAACATCCCACTCCTCATCACCGCAGGTAGGGTGGAATTTGGAGTGCCAGTGTTACGGGAGAACACCTTCCATTGTTCTCATTGTGTTTCGGAATTGAACTGTGACCGTACTGCGAAGTAAGCAGAGGGCACGCCAAAGGAAGGGCCCAGCAGGCGGATTGGGTCGCTTTGGTCCCGCCATCCACCTGGCAGCAGTGAATTCGCGCTACGCAGCTGTCAATGCTGCCGAAATACTGTGCGCGAACCGGATAACGAGTTCTTTCGCGGCGGCGACTCCGCGGCGCCTCACGTGAGGGGAGGAGCTGAGCAGTTCGTCGAGCGCCTCGACCCGACTGTGGTCCCAAGCGCGGCCTGCCACAGCTTGTGGCAGCGGACAGTAGGGAATCGACCTAAAGCTGTCAATCCTTGACATCCCTCTTCCCGCCCGTCTCGGTTGCCGTGGCACAGCGCGGGAAGGAGCGGGCCGGATGGTCAGGACGGCGCACCGATATCGCTCCATTCCGGCCGCCGGATGCCGTGCAGATTGCGGTAGGCGGCCCGGGCCGGCGGGGTCCAGCCGTCCAGCAGGGCGGGGTCGGGGCGGTAGACCTCGACGCCGAGGGGGCGGCAGACGTCCAGGGGGTCGCGGGCGTCGGGGCCCCACAAGGGGACCGACAAGTCACCGCCGGGGCAGGTGGACAGGGCGCACAGCAGGTCGGTCTCGGCGAAGAACTCGAAGTAGTCGCCCTCGCGCGCGGGGCAGTCCTTCATGAAGTACTGGTCGTCGGCGTTGAGCCCGGTGCACTGGAAGACGTTCAGCACGTCGTGCACGTCGAACTCGGTGAGGCCGTACGGAAGGACGGCCCGTACGAGGTTCGAGTGGCAGTGGAAGTCGAAGTCCTCGCCGGTGAGCATCCGGTTGACGTACGGGTCGCAGCGTGTGCCCAGCAGGTCGTGCACGCGGCCGCCGTCGGCGTCGACACCGTAGTCGGCGAGGCTGTCGGCGGTGACCGTGAACAGGGGCCGCAGGAAAGGCAGGTTGGACCACACCCGGTCGTACGTGGAGATGTGCGCCCGCTGGAGCTGGCGGGTCCGGGCGGCCCACATGCGTTCGCGCGGGTCGTTGAGGTTCCACACGTTGAGGTCACCGACCTGCGGTCCCTCGATGGTGACGATGCGGCACAGGTGCCCCTGGGGGACGGTCCAGGCACGGCCGGAGCGGATCGGTATCTCGAAGGCCTCCACCGGTTCATGGCGTACGCCCGCGAAGCGGTCGTAGAAGTCCCGGTCGACGCCGAGGGCGCCGCCCTCGGTCGCCCGGTAGGCGGCTGCGGCCTTGGACGGCTGCGAGGTCATGGGGGCGTGCCTTTCGTCCGGGAATCCGCGCGCACGGCGTCCAGCACCTGGCGTTCGGAGTCGTCGAGGTAGAGCCTCAGGGCATCCTTCGCGTCCTGGCGGCGACCGCTGCGTACGAGATCGCAGATTTCGCGATCACGGGCCACCCATGGCGCCTGGTATGCCGCCTCGTCGGCCATGACGGCGAAGGCCAGCCTGAGTTGGGCGACGATGACGCGGAAGAACGCGTCCGTGCGGTGGCTGCCCAGCAGGGCGACCAGGGCCTGATGGAAGCGCAGGGAGGACGTGCCGACCTCGTTCCACGCCTCGGCGGTGACCGCGGCCTCCGCCGCCGCGACCGTCGCCTCCAGCGCGTCGAGCAACGGCTCGGCTGCCAACGGGCTTTCATCGACGGCGGCGAGCTCGATGGCGCGGCGCGCGATGAAGATGTCCCGCACGTCCGTCGCCGAGAGCGTCGTCACCGCTGTGCCCTTGTGCAGTTGCTGCACCACCAGGCCCTCGTCGTGCAGGGTGCGGAGCGCTTCCCGCAGCGTGTTCCGCGACACCCCGAACTCGGCTGCCAGCGCCACGTCCCGCAGGGGTGTGCCGGGCGGCAGCCGCCCCGCGACGATCCGCTCGCGCAAGGCGTCGGCCACCCCGGCGAAGCGGCCGAGGCCTGTGACGGTGTGCGACATGGCGGCAGGATAGCGCAGGAATGTTGAACAACAACTATGGCGTTACACGGCGGAAACCACTGCCGGGCACCCTGCACATCACCCGATTGTTGAACAGTGCCGGGACGAGACCGCGCCGCTGGACAGGAGTGCCGTATGCCCGACCCGATCCGCCCGGTGTCCGGCACCGACGTCCCCCGCTTCGCCGGATCCGGATCCTTCGCCCGGCTGCCCGAGATCGACCGGGTCGGCGACTACGACGTGGCCGTGCTCGGAGTCCCCTTCGACGCCGGCACCTCGTATCGCCCCGGTGCCCGGTTCGGCCCCATGGCCGTGCGCCAGGCGTCCCGCCATCTCCGCCCCGGACACCACGTCGAGTTGGACACCGCGCCCTTCGACCGGATCCAGGTCGTCGACGCCGGTGACGTCCCGGTCACGCCCTTCTCCATCGACACGGCCCTCGGCCAGATCGAAGGGCACGCCCGGGAGGTCGGGTACGGCGGGCGCAGAGTGCTGGCGATCGGCGGCGACCACACCGTCGCGCTGCCGATGCTGCGCTCGGTGGTACGCGAGCACGGGCCGGTCGCGCTGGTCCACTTCGACGCGCACCTGGACACGTGGGACACGTACTTCGACGCCCCGACGACGCACGGGACCGTCCTCCGCCGCGCCTTCGAGGAGGGGCTGCTGGTCGAGGACCACTCCATCCATGTGGGGATTCGCGGCCCGCTGTACGAGCGGGCGGACATGGACGAGGACAAGCGTCTCGGCTTTTGCACCATCCGGGCGAGCGACCTCGACGACCTCGGCACCGCCGGTACGATCCAGGCCGTCACGGAACGCGTCGACGACCTGCCGGTGTATCTGTCCATCGACATCGACGTACTGGACCCGGCCTTCGCCCCCGGTACGGGCACCCCGGAGTCGGGCGGCCTGACCAGCCGCGAACTGCTGCGTGTGCTACGCGGACTCACGGACGTGCACCTCGTCGGCGCGGACGTGGTGGAGGTGGCCCCGGCGTACGACCACGCCGAGATCACGTCGATCGCCGCGGCCACGGTCCTGTTCGACATCATCTGCCTCATGTCCCGCAGATAGGAAGGCGCGAACCCGCGCTCCCGCATGACGAGGGGTGCCCGGTCCTCGCCTGTTCGTCCCCCAGGGCGTTGGTGATCCTGCGGGCCACCGCTCCCCGGAGCCGAGCGGGTCGCGCGCCGGCTGACCGAGCAGGCGGATGCCGAAAACGGAGCAGACGGCGCCGTCCCGGGCGGCCGGGCAGGTCGAGTCCCGAACGCCGCATCGGCGACGCCGCTCTGCTACTTGCTCGCTCGCACGCGCTGCCGCGGTGTGCGGGACGGTGGTGCGGACCCGTCCCGCGCACCGCGGGATGTCCGGGGCGCAGTCCCGGACGGCTGCTGATGTGCGGTGGCGTCAGCCGAGTTTCCACTGCTGGTGGCTTTGTCCGGTGCAGTGAGCCAACTGGTGTCCTCGGCCTTGGTGCCGCCATTAGGGCTGTGCGGACGTGGGGGGGTGACGCCTCCGTGTCGGCGGCGACCTGGAGGCGCCGGCGCTGCTGGCGATGCGGGTCAGTTCGTCACGCGGAAGGTGGCGTCGCTGCGGGCTGTCGCGGTGGTGATCGGGTCGAGCTTCAGGTAGTAGGCGTAGTGGCGGATGTAGTGGTCGGGGTGGTTGTACGACTGGAACGACGACCAGGTGGAGTCGGCGAGCCCGGCGACCTTGCGGAAGGTGGCGTCCGCGGCGAACTGGCTGCTGCCGTCGTTGTGGGCGAGCTGGAAGTCGTAGTTGGCGTGGCGCAGGAAGTAGCCGGGGTAGTTGACCGACTCGAAGGAGACGGTGCCGGTGCCGGCGAGGCCGGGGCGCAGCCGGAACTGTGAGTCGTCGACGGGGGTGACGTTCGGATCGATGCGTACGTCGAAGTTGGTGTGGCGTACGTAGCGGTCCTGGAAGTTGTACGACTGGAGCCGCTGCGCGGGGGTGTTGGGCCAGCGGGCGAGGACGCGGCTCTCCTCGGCGGCCGTGAGGTTCATGATCCAGCCGTGGCGCTTTTTGGTGCCGCCCATGTTGTAGCTGGTCGACGCCTGCTTCTGGTAGGCGGCGGGGTTGGAGGGGTCGGTCGTGGTGACGGGCATGTAGCCGCCGTTGGTGGCGTACTGGTCGAGGTAGAGAGCCCACTTGTTGGTGCCGTTGAACTTCATCCACATCGGGCCCTCGACCATGGACCCGGTCAGGCCGATGCCGGAGAGATCGCCGAGTTTGGTCCAGGTGCCGAGGATGGAGTTGCTGCCTTCGAGGGTGATCTGTCCGTCGCCGGAGGCCCGTACGTAGCGGTAGTTGCCGACGCCTGGGGGCACTTCGATGATCTGGGTGTCGATGATCTCCTGGGTGCCGGGGCGGTCGATGTAGAGCTGGGGGGTGGTGATGGTGCGGAAGTCGCTGGTGTGGGCGGCGAAGATGCGGTGCTTCGTCGCGCCGTTGAAGGGGACGTTCGTGGCCCAGTACAGGACGTAGTCGTTGCTCTCGGGGTCCCAGATCGCTTCGGGTGCCCAGGCGTTGCGGCCGTCGGGGATCGCACCGGCGACGTTCAGCAACCATGGCTGCGACCAGGTGACCAGGTCCGTGGACTCCCACACCACGAGGTTGCGGCTGCCGTTGTTGATGGCGGCGTTCCAGTCCTGCCCGCAGCTGATGCACAGGTCGGTCGCGATGATCCAGTACTTGCTGCCGTCGGGCGACCTCACGAACGCGGGGTCGCGCACGCCCTTCGTACCGACCGTGGAGCGCAGGACCATCCCGCCGCCGTTGAGGTCGTTCCAGTGCAGGCCGTCCGTGCTGTGCGAGAGGTACATCTGCTGGTTGGTCGCCCCCTCCCCGGTGAAGTGCACCATCAGGTAGCCGGGGTCGGCGGCGGCCGCCCGCTGGGGTGTGGTGAGGGCTTGGCCCGTGAAGAGGAGGCAGACGGCGAGCAATATCACCGTCAGCCGGGCGCGGAGCGCAGACATCGGATCTCCTGTTGGGTGCGGGTGCCACCGCCGGGCGGAGGGGGAGCGGGGTGGCGCGGGGAACTTGGTTCGGAGTGGGCGGGACGGGACCCGGGCACCGCGTGGGCCGGAAGGGGGATCCGAACGACGGTGTTTCACCGCTTCGCCCAGGGCGCCGTGGTGACGGCGGGTCAGGGCGTGCGAGCCCGTGCGTCCGTCCAGGTGGGGCGGTTGCGGTGTGGGCCGGTGTCTGTGCTTCTCAGCGCCCGTGAAGGCGTTTCGGGTGGGTGGCGCTTGGGCGGGAAGCCTTCATAACCAACTCGCTGTCCAATCAAGCAGGTTTGCGAAATATCGAACGCCGTTCGCAGGGTCGGGCAGAGGCTAGATCCGGAAAAGAGAGCGCGTCAATACGTCCGACACATCCGATTAACCGAACGTACAAATGAGCGATCCGGCACTCACCCGGCCCCCTGAGTGTGGTGCGCGACCGGAGACGACCAGCGCCACTCAAAGTCCACCAGCGGCATATGGTGGTCCACCTCCTGGGCCTTCCTGAACGGCGGGAGAGCGGGCAGGAAGGCCGGGGTGCGAGCGGTGTGGCGAGGCATCGCCGCCCGATACGGCACGCTCAGGTGCCGGACGCCAAGGGCGGGCAGGGAGTTGACTCAACGGTCAACCAGCCGCGGACGCGGGGCCTCACCCCTGGATTCCGCACCGGCGTCGTCGGTCCCGACCGGGCCGCGGGGAAGCATCCGGTCCAGCCACCTCGGCAGCCACCAGTTGGTCCGGCCGAGGAGTGTCATGGTCGCCGGTACCAGCACCATACGCACGACCGTGGCGTCGATGAAGATCGCGGTGGCCATGCCGAGCCCGAACATTTTTGTGGAGGGGTCCTCGGCGACGGCGAAGGACAGGAAGACCGCCACCATGATGAGGGCGGCCGAGGTGATGATGCGGGCGGTGCCCGAGACGCCCTCGACGATCGCCGTGCCGTTGTCGCCGGTGCGCAGGTACTCCTCGCGTACGCGGGAGAGGAGGAACACCTCGTAGTCCATCGACAGGCCGAACAGGATGGCGAAGAGGAACATCGGGATGAACGACACGATCGGAACCGTCGCTTCCAGCCCGATGAGGGCGCCTCCCCAGCCCCACTGGAAGACCGCGACCATGATGCCGTAGGCCGCGCCGATGCTCAGCAGGTTCAGCAGTACCGCCTTGAGCGGTACGAGTATCGAGCGGAAGACGAGCATCAGCAGCAGGAACGACATCGCCAGCACGGCGGCGACGAGCACCGGCAGGCGCTGGCTGGTGCGTTGGCCCACATCGGACAGGCTCGCGGCGGCGCCGCCGACGTGGGCCCTGGCCGGGCCGTGCCCGATCGCCGTGGGCAGCACGTCGGTGCGCAGCCGGGCGATGGTGTCGGTCGTGGCCTTGTCCTGAGGGCTGGTGGTCGGGAACACCACGAGGGTCGCGATGCCCGTGGCCCGATCGATGTGCGTCGGCGCGACGGATGCGATGCCCGGATCCGCTGCGACTGCCCCGACGAGTCGGTCCAGCACTCCCGGATCACCGGCCGGGTCCGTTGCGATGACGAGGGGACCGTTGGTGCCCGGGCCGAACCCCTCGGCGACGAGGTCGTAGGCGCGGCGCTCGGTACGGCTGTGGGGCAGTGAGCCGTCGTCGGGGAGGCCGACGCGCAGGCCGAGGACGGGCAGCGTCGCGGTCAGCAGCAGCCCCGCCGCGCCGACCGCGTACGGCACCGGGTGCCGGCTGACGTGCCCGATCCAGCGCCGCCACCCGGCGGCCGGGGCGGCGCCCGCCGCCGGGTCCTGCCGGCGTGCGAGTCGGCCCAGCTTCCTGGTGTGCAGAGCCCGGCCGATCCGGCCGGCCCGGGCCAGGCGTGGGCCGGCGAGGCCGAGGAAGGCCGGCAGCAGCGTCACCGACGCGACGACCATGATCAGGACGACGATCGACACGGCGAACCCGCCCACCGTCATGAACGGCACGTTCGCGACCGCCAGGCCGAGGATCGATACGACGACGGTGCCGCCGGCGAAGACCACGGGCCTCCCCGCCGTGGCCACCGCTCGCCCCGCCGCCTCGCGGGGATCGAGCCCGCGCGCGAGGTACTCCCGGTGCCTGGCGAGCACGAACAGCGCGTAGTCGATGCCCACTCCGAGTCCGACCATACTGCCCAGGACAGGGGCGAAGGTCGGGACGTCCGTCACCCCCGCCAGTACCGTCATCGTGGCAACCCCGACGGTCAGCCCGAAGACCGCCATGCCGATCGGCAGCGCGGCGGCGACGAGCGAACCGAACGCCAGGAACAGGATCGCGGCCGCGGCGAGGAGGCCGATCAGCTCGCTCGCGCCGCCGTCGGCGTTGGAGAAGACGTAGAAGAGGTCCCCGCCCATCTCGATGCGCAGGGGCAGTTCGGCGCGCAGCCGGTCGCCGAGGCCGACGAGGGCGTGGAGGTCCTCGGCCGACAGTCGGCTCTGGTCGGGGTACTGGACCCGGACGACCGCGATCCGCCCGTCGGCCGAGACAAGGCCGCCGCGCACGGCCGTGTCGCCGCCCGCGTCGAGTGCCCCCGCCGGGTCGGTCGTGCCGAGCACGTGCGGCAGTCGCCGCACCTGGGTCTGCAGCCGCGTCAGAGCGGTGCGCGCGCTGCCGTCGCCGAAGAACGTCGCACCCCCGTCGAGGGGGGTGACGACCACTTGGGCGGTTATCCCTTCCTGCCCGGTGCCGGCCCGCTCGATCAGTTGCGCGGCCCGTTGGGAGTCCAGTCCCGGAGCGGTCATCGAGTCCGCGGTCCGCCCGCCGAAGGCGATCGCGGCGAGGACGGCGAGCGTGGCGGCGATCAGCCATGCCGCGATCACCCGCCAGGGATGACGGGCGGCGCCTGCGCCCAGGCGCAACAGGGCTTTCGAGAGCATCGGGTCCTCCAACCACCTCGTCGGCCGTCCTTGTACGGCCGCCGACGCCGAGGTTCGTCGCCACGGCGCTCCGCGGCATCGGCTCGCGGGCCGCGGATCCGTCAGCCCCAGGGCGGAGTGACGCCCCGTCCTTTCGGCCGATGCGCACCGCGGCGCGGTCCCTAGGCTGAGAACCGTGCTCCGAGACGACCTGCGAAGCCTGTGGACCGAACCCCGGCCGCCCGACGCGCCCGCCCGGGTGTGGCGGGACTGGGTACTGCTCGCCGCGGGCTTGGGCGGTGTGGTGCTGGAGGCCACCCTGCGCGAGAACGTCGTGTGGCGGCCGGTGGCGGTGGTGTTGGCCGTCTGGCTGTGCGTGCTGCCCCTGTGGCGCCGGACCCGCCCGCTGGCGGTGGTCGCGCTGGCGTTCGGCTCGGTGATCCTGCTCCAGATCGCCTCGCTGGTCGCCGCGCCGCGCGAGCACGTCGGCCTGAACATCGGCGCGGTCGTGGTCGTACTGGTGTATGCGCTGCCCCGGTGGGGATCGGGACGGGAGATCGTGCTGGGCGGCGCGCTGATCCTCGCGGCCTTCGCACTGTCGGTCGTCACCGAGGAAACCCCGGCCGCCGATCAGGTGGGGGGCTTCGTCTTCCTGCTGCTGCCCGGCTTGATGGGGGCCACCGTGCGGTTCCGGGTGACCGCCCGCGAGCGGCAGTTGGAGCAGGTACGGTCCCGCGAGCGCGAGCAGCTCGCCCGGGAACTGCACGACACGGTGGCCCACCACGTCTCGGCCATCGTGATTCGCGCCCAGGCGGGCCGGGTGCTCGCGGGCACCGACCCGTCCGCCGCCGTCGAGGCGCTGGAGGGGGTCGAGGAGGAAGGGGCGCGCACGCTGGAGGAGATGCGAGCCATGGTCGCCGCGCTGCGCGACCGCGGGGCCGGCGCCGAGCTGGCGCCGCCTGCCGGTGTCGTGGATCTGGAGCGCCTGGTGCGCACCCCGGGTGGTCGCCTAAAGGTCGACCTGGGGCTCGACGGCGAACTGGACACGCTGCCCCCGGCCGTGGACGCGGCCGTCTACCGCATCGTGCAGGAGTCGGTGACCAACGCCATGCGCCATGCGGTCAACGCGACCGAAGTGGTCGTACGGGTCACCGCGGAACGGCACACGGTACGGGTGAGCGTGCGAGACAACGGCCAACGCACCGGCCGAGGCCGTGCCGGATACGGACTTGCCGGACTGCGCGAGCGCGCTGACCTGCTCGGCGGCACACTACAAGCCGGCCCCGGCACCGACCAGGGCTGGCACGTCGAAGCCGAGCTGCCGAGAGGGAGGACCGAGAGCGGTGCCCATCCGCGTCCTCGTCGCTGACGACCAGACCATCATCCGCACCGGGCTGCGGATCATGTTGAACGCCCAGCCCGGCATCGAGGTGGTCGGCGAGGCCGCCGACGGACAGGAAGCGGTGCGTCTGGCCCGCGAACTGCGCCCCGATGTCTGCCTGTTCGACATCCGCATGCCCGTGATCGACGGGCTCGAGGCCACCCGGTCGGTCGCCGGCCCGGGCGTCGCCGACCCGCTGGCCGTGGTCGTCATCACCACGTTCGACCTCGACGAGTACGTCTACGGCGCGCTGCGTGCCGGCGCCCGCGGATTCCTGCTCAAGGACACGGGACCAGACCTTCTGGCCCAGGCCGTACGGTCGGCGTCCGACGGTGAGGCGCTCATCGCGCCCAGCGTCACCGTCCGTCTGCTCCAGGCATTCTCGGACCTGCCCGCCGGCCGGCCCGCGGCCCAGCCGGTCTCCCCCGTCACCGCCCGCGAGGAGCAGGTGCTCCTCGCCGTCGCTCGCGGGCTGACCAACACCGAGATCGCCGATGCACTGCACATCAGCCTCAGCACGGTGAAGACCCACCTGGCCAGCCTGATGGCCAAACTCGGCGCCCGCAACCGGGTCGAGATCGCGATGTGGGCCTACGAAACGCGCCGCATCCTCCCCGGAACCTGAGCCGGGTGCCGGGCCATGTTTCGGGGTGCGGGTTGGGAACCGGCGCAGCAACGCGGGGCTTTCACGCTGTGCTGCCTGGGGGGAGTGGTTGACGTCGACGGGCAGTACCGGGACGCCGGGGCGGCGGGCACCACGACAAGCTCTAGACAGGCCATATATGGGCTATGTAGAGTACGAGCATGGCTAGTCTGCGAATGACCCTGCAGACCCAACTGGTGCTGCGGGCCTTGCTGGAAGACCCCGCCAAAGAACGCTACGGCCTGGAGCTGTGCGAGCTGGCGGGACTGCCGTCGGGCACGATCTATCCGATCCTCGCCCGCCTGGAACAAGTCGGCTGGGTGGACAGCACCTGGGAAGACCCCTCCGTACACGAGGAAGCCGGCCGCCCGCGCCGTCGCTTCTACCGGATCACCGAGGACGGTGCCGAGCAGGCACGGGACGCCCTCGCCCGCGCCTACCGCGCCCGCAAACAGCCCCTGCCGGGCTGGGCCGCCCGCCCGATCGCCGACGGGGGAGTGTCATGAGGGCGGGGCGCCGGTTAGCACCCCGACCGAGCAAGCGCCGCTCCGCCACCCCGTCCCTGGACGACATCCTGGCCGTCGTCCGTAAGCACCACCCGAACGCCGACACCTCGCTCATCCGGCACGCCCACGATGAGGCCGCCGTCTGGCACGCGGGCCAAACCCGCCGCAGCGGCGACCCGTTCCTCACCCACTGCATCGCCGTCGCCGCCATCGTCGCCGACATCGGCATGCCGGCCCCCGTGATCTGCGCGGCTCTGCTGCACGACGTTGAGGACAGTCCCTGCCCGCCGGGCCGCGTGGCCGAGCACTTCGGGCAAGAGACCGCCGATCTGATTGCAGCCGTCCGCACCGCCAAGCTCAGCACGTTCCCACTCACCGCCCTCCGCTTCGGCACAGCGAGGCCGGCGGCGCTCCAGCCCACGCGTGAGGAGGCCGTGCTGGCCATTCGCCTTGCCGACCGGCTGCACAACTTGCGCACCATCGCGTTCGTCGCCCCGACCAGGCGCTACCGCGTCGCCCGTGAAACCCTCGATGTCATCGCACCGCTGGCCCGCGCGGCAGGTTTGACCGACGTAAGCCGGGAACTGCACGACCTCTCCTCGGGCGTCCTCCAGCCCACATCCACCGCCGCGGTCACCACACGCACGCTGTCCATGCTGACCCTGCTGCTTCCCACCCCGACACGCGCACGGTGGCGCGAGGAATGGCACGCCGAAATCGCCACCCTCACCACCCGCCGCACCCGCACTTGTTTCACTCTCCGAGTCCTGCTCAGCACACCCAGGCTGTCGTGGACACTGCGCCGAACAGCCTTCCGGGAACGACCATGGTGAGCACCGCGGCCCGCATCGGCAGCGTGCTGGGTGCGGCGGCCGCTTTCGCCATCGCCACGGCCCGTGGCGGTCTGTCCGCCTGGACGGCCGGAACTCTCACAGCAGGCATGCTTGTCCTGGTCGCGGTCGTCCTGTTCATCCCCAGCGAGACACCAGCCCGTCGACTGGGCCAGCTGATCCAGGCATGGCGCGCCCCCGCCGAAGTTTCCGTCAGGCCTGAGCCGGTCCAGCCCCCTGCGGCTCCATCCCAGTTTTCTCCAGACGGCAGATGACGGGCGGCCCCAGTCCCGCGAGATGCGAGCTGCCGTTCACCACTTGCTTTTGCGAGCCAGAGCCGCAATCCACGGCAGGTAGGGCTGCACGGCGTGTGCTGTTGGCCGCGGCCGGAGGCAGGGGCATGGATGGTGGTGTGGTCCGGGCCGGGGGAGGGGGCGGTGTCACGCGTGGGTGCTGAGCGGGGGGTGTTCGAGTGCCTGGGGTTTGTACTCGACCAGTTGGATGCGGTCGTCGAAGGTGCGGTGCTCGGTCATCTCCAGGGCGATGTCGGGGTAGCCGTCGTAGATGCGTTCCTGGCCGGTGGCTCCGGTGATCACGGGGAACATCACGACGCGGAAGCGGTCGACGAGTCCGGCTCGGAGCAGGGACCGGCACAGGCTGAGGCTGCCGATCGTGCTGAGGAGCCCCGTGCCGCTCGACTTCATGGTGCGGACAGCGTCGACGGCTTCGTCGCGGACGAGTGTGGAGTTGGCCCATGTCAGTGGCTCTTTGAGTGAGGTGGAGAACACCACTTTGGGTGCTTGTGTGAGCTCGTCGACGGAGGCTTCTTCTTCGGGCCTGAACTCGTCCTGGCCTTCCGGCAGCTCGCCTGCGGCGAAGCCCGACATCAGGCGGTAGGTGTTGGCTCCCATCAGGTAGGTGGCCCGGGGCTGGTCACCGAGCCATGCGAGGTACTCCGGGCCTTCCAGGCCCCAGAAGCCGGGCCATCCCTCTGCTGAGGCGTAGCCGTCGAGGGAGGTGATGAAGTCGACGAGAAGCTCGGACATGACGGCGTCCTTTCCTGGGGTGTCACGAGTCTGGACCGTCCCGGAGCCGCAAACTCATCGGCCACGCTGTGGAGCATCGAACTCGACGCCCCCTACGACCAGCAGCAGCCCGCACCGCCGCGTGATCCTGCGCGTTGACGAATCCTGGACCTGGAGTCGCTGAACGAGCCGGTCACCGCGCCCCCGTCGGCGTCGATCACGGCGTGCCCATCGCTCCCCATCGCCCGCCACCGCGGCGAACTCCTTGGCATCCCGTCTGCGAAGCCCCCTGCGCCCGCGCCGCCGCGTCGGCACACAGGACGTCGCTTTTCAGCCATGCCTCCACAACGTCCCTGTACGGAAAGGTACTTCCGTACGCGGGCATGCACCTGACATCTTGCTCCCACCACTCGTTTCGTACGGCCCGGCCGGTGCCATAAGCGCGGCCGGGCCGTCTTCGGAGGACGCATTGATACCCCACATATTCAGCCGACAGAGACGCACGCTGGTGCTGGCGGCCACGCTCGGCGCCACCCTCGCGTTCGGCGCCCCGGGCGCCCTCGCGGGCACGCTCCCGGTCGTCCCCTCCACCGCGCAGGCCGCCAAGGCCCACGCGTCGGCCGCCACGCCGGCTTCCCAGAGTGCGGCCTGGGTGGCCGGCACACGTGCCTACCTCGTGATCACCACCCCCGGTGACACCTCGGCGGTCCGCTCCGCGATCGCGGCCAACGGCGGCACCGTCTTCTCGAGCTTCGACGCCATCGGCGTGATCGTCGCCCACTCGGCGTCCAGCACCTTCGCCGCCACCATGCGCGGCGTCGCCGGCGTGCAGCAGGTCGGCGCCACGCGCACCTCGGACGTCCCGGCCGATGCCTACAACCCGGCGCTCCCGGCCAATCCGGCCCAGTCCACGACGCCGGCCGGAGAACCGGTCCGGGCCGACATGAGCCAGATCAAGGCCGACCAGGCCTGGGCCGTGAACCCGGGCTCCGCCTCCGTCACCGTCGGCATCCTGGACACCGGCGTGGACGACCAGCACCAGGACCTGGCGCCCAACTTCGACGCGGCCGACTCGGTCTCCTGCGCCTACGGCAAGCCCGACACCCGTACCGGTGCTTGGCGGGACGTCGACACGCACGGCACCCACGTGGCGGGCACCATCGCCGCGGCCAAGAACGGCAAGGGCGTCGTCGGCGTGGCCCCCGGGGTGAAGATCGCCGCGGTCCGGGTCGCCGAGCCGGGCAACTCCTTCTTCTTCGCCGAGAACACCATCTGCGGCTTCGTCTGGGCCGGTGACCACGGCTTCAAGGTCACCAACAACAGCTATTACACGGACCCGTGGCAGTTCAACTGCCCGGACAACATCGACCAGGCCGCCATCATCGAGGGCGTCAAGCGCGCCCAGGAGTACGCCGAGAGCAAGGGGTCCCTCCAGATCGCCGCGGCGGGCAACGAGAACTACGACCTCGCCCACAAGACGACCGACTCCGCGAGCCCGAACGACTCGACGCCGGTCACCCGCACCATCACCAACGCCTGCCTCGACATCCCGACCGAGCTGCCGGGCGTGGTCACGGTCGCGGCCAACGGCACCGGCGTGACCAAGGCCTCGTTCTCCAACTACGGCCAGGGCGTCATCGACGTCGCGGCGCCGGGCAGCAACGTGTACTCCACCGTCCCCGGCGGCGGCTACGGCACCAAGAGCGGCACCTCGATGGCGACCCCGCACGTGGTCGGCGTCGCCGCCCTCATCGCCAGCGCCAACCCGGGCATCACCCCGGCGCAGATCCGCGCCAAGCTGGCCGAGCAGGCCAACGACATCGCCTGCCCCTCGGACAGCCGCTGCACGGGTACGACGGCCAACAACTCGTTCTTCGGCGAGGGGCAGGTCGACGCGCTCAAGGCCGTCGCGGCCACGCCGCCGCCCGGCAAGTACTTCGAGAACCTCACGGACTTCGCCATCAACGACAACACGACCGTGGAGAGCCCGATCGCCGTCACCGGTGTGACCGGCAACGCCCCGGCCACCCTCAAGGTGGGTGTGGACATCAAGCACACCTACATCGGTGACCTGAAGGTCGACCTGGTGGCGCCGGACGGCACCGTCTACACGCTGCACAACCGCGCGGGCGGCAGCGCCGACAACATCGCCCAGACCTATACCGTGAACGCCTCCTCGGAGGTCGCCAACGGCACCTGGAAGCTGCGCGTCAACGACAACGCCGCCTCCGACACAGGCAAGATCGACGCCTGGAACCTCACCTTCTAGCGCAGCGCTCTGCAACGCCCGCATACAGTACGGGGCGAACTGCCGGGCGGCAGACGGAACATGGGCCTCGGCGGCGGTGTACGCCGCAGTCGGGGCCACCATGCCGGAGACGTCCAGGAAGGCCGCGGACGGCCTGGAGAGGCATGCAGCTGACGGACGCCTATGACAGTGGAGGTCTGGTGCCTTCTGCCGTAGGCGTTCGTGTGGGGCCGCACTCGTCCAAGGAGAAGACGACTTCAAGCTCGCCGTCCTCGGCCATGATCTCGCCGTCGGGAATCGCGCAAAAGTGCTCGATGCGGGCCTTCTTGGCCGCGTATCCAGTCATGAGGTCACCGTAGGACCGGCCGGGGCCTGCGGCGCGATGAGTGCGTCGAGCAAGTGATCGGCGCCGGCGGGGACTGGCAGAGCCCGTCCTGCCAGGTCGGAGGGGATGTCGGGGTCGGTGGGGTTGACGCGGACCAGGCGGGCCCGGGGGAAGTGGCGGGTGAGATGCTCGCCGGGGTGGCGGATGACGCCGGGGGTGTTGAATCCGGCGCCGAACTCCAGGATCAGGAGGCGGGCATCGGTGGGGGCCTCGTTCAGCCACTTCTGCAGACGCCGGCCTGTGGGGAGGTAGGGGGCTTCGACGAACTCGGGGCCGATGCGGACGTTGATCTCGACCTCGCCGCCGCAGTTCGGGCAGCGGGGCAGGGCGTCGGAGTCGGTGACGGCGCCGGTGTCCGGGTCGTACGCGGACAGGAGCCGGTCGATCACCGGCTTGCTGTCCCACGTGGTGGGGGTGCAGGGGGTCGTGCACTGGTAGCGGCCGTAGTCGCCCTGCGGGGTGAAGACCCGGTCTGCCGCGAAGCCGTTGCGGGGGAAGAGGGCGTCGACGTTGGAGGTCATCACCCAGTGGTCCTTGTCCCCGACGAGTGTGCGCAGCCGCTGGTAGAGCGGGTTGGGGGCGGGGCTGTAGCGGATGTCGTCGATGTGGACGGCCCAGTATCCCCACAGCAGGGCGGGCGGCAGGGGCAGGCCGACGAGATAGCGGGAGCGCAGGCCCAGGCGGTACAGGGCGGGGAAGAGTTCCTGGAAGCGGTCGGTGTCGCCGTAGTCGTAGCCGGCCGCGGCGCTCAGTCCGGCGCCGGCTGTGATGAGTACGCGGTCGGCCTCGGCGAGCCAGGAACGGACCGTGTCGGCCTGGGCTTGAAGGGCGTGGGGCTGGTGGTTCGTCTGGTTCATCGGGTGGTGGCCCCTTCGGTCAGGGCGTCGAGGTAGGCGGCGCGGTCGTCGGGCGCGTACACGTTGAAGATCACGCGGTCCAGGCGTCCGGGGTGGGCGTCGAGCCAGTCGGCCACCGTGTCCAGGGCGATGCGGGCCGCGGGCCACTTGGGGTAGCCGAAGACGCCGGTGCTGATGCCACAGAACGCCACCGTGCGGATGTCCTCCACCTCGGCGGCGAGGTCGAGGCAGGCCCGGTAGGACGCGGCGAGGAGGCGCTCGTGCGTCGCGTGCAGGGGGCCGTCGACGATGGGACCGACGGTGTGCAGGACGTAGCGGGCGGGCAGGTGGTAGCCGCGGGTGATCTTCGCGGTGCCGGTCGCCTCCGGGTGACCCTGCCGGGTCATGATCGTGTGGCAGTCGTCGCGCAGGCGGGGGCCCGCCGCGCTGTGGATGGCGTTGTCGATGCACGGGTGCTGCGGGACGAAGCAGCCGAGCATGGCGCTGTTGGCGGCGTTCACGATCGCGTCCGCGCCGAGCGTGGTGACGTCGCCCTGCCACAGCACCGTACGTTCCGCGGCCGGATAGGCCGTGGCCGTGTCGGGAAACTCCTCGGCGATGCAAGGAAGGTGGTTCGAGTCCGTCACGGTCCTGGCCGCGCGCTCTCTGCTCAGTAGGGCGTCCAGCAGCTCGGACGCATCCGCCGGAAGCGGGCCCGGTCGGCGGACGGTGAGCACCGCGCGCAGCAGGCGTCGGGCGGTCACGTCGTCGAGCCGGTCCGCGTCGCCCGCTCCCAGGCCCGCCGCCGTCGTGGCCGGGTCCTTGCTCAGCGCGGACAGTACGGCACGGACCAGGTGCGCCGGGCGTGCGGCCGGGGCGCCGGTCGGCCGGAACGGCTCGTCCAGGGCTATCGCGCCACGGTAGGCGTCGAGCGGCAGCGGGGTGACATGCACGATCGTCCTCCAGGCAGTGGGGGTGGTGCGTCAGGCGGGCGGCCTCGTGAACCGGGCTGTCGGGCCGATGGGCGCCGCCAGTGCCCTTAGGGCATGGCGAGAGGGCACGGCGGCGCATCGGGGGACGGATTCAGGCGGGCTCGAGGGTTCCGGTGTGGAGCTCGGCAACCCGGCCGGCGCCCTCCTGGTAGGTCCAGAAGGCGTGGACAGTCAGGGCGTCCAGGTTCATGACGTGGGTGACTGTCATGCCGGACTCCTCGACCCAGCCGACCATGAACTGGCCGGGGCACCGAGCGCGGCGGTGTGGAGCCTGACCGTCTCCGACGCGCCCTTGGTCGGCCCTTGCAGCGTCTCGTAATGCAACGTGGTGCCGTCAGCCGCGTAGGTGTTGCGGAAGGCGACTCCGTTGTCGACCCGGAAGACGAAGGTTCGGCCGACGTAGGTGTGTGTGTTCATGCTGCTCTTTCTCACGTGTGACCCGGGGGTGTCAGAACAGGCCGTTGGTGTGGGGAAGTTCGGCCGGGATCGGGGCGATGACGTCCCAGTGCTCGACGATCTTTCCGTCGGCGACGCGGAACAGGTCGTAGTAGGCGACCGGGACACCGAACTCGCCTTCGGACTGGGTCAGGACGAAGTCGCCCTCGGCGATGACCTTGTGGACCTTCGTGTAGACGAGGTTCTTGCCCTGCTCGGCCCACTGCGCGGCGGCGGCGCCGAAGCCGTCCAGGCCGTCGGCGGCTTCCGGGTTGTGCTGGGCGTACGTCTTGGTGGAGATGTAGTCCGTGAGGACCGAGTAGTCGGCGCCGACCAGGACCTTCTGCGCGAACTCGGTGACCAGGGCCCGGTTGGCCTCGGTCCTGGCGGGCTCGGCCACCTCGGTGGGGCCGTCGGTCTGCGAGCGGCCGGAGGCGGTCGGGGAGACCACCGGGGTCAGGGGCGTCCCAGTGTTCTGCCAGCTTGCCGTCGGCGTCGACGCGGAAGATGTCGAAGCCGACCAGTGGGTCCGGGCCGAAGCCGTGGTACGTGCCGTGCAGGGCGACCAGGTCGCCGTCGGCGATGACCCGGGCGCCCTCGTAGCGGAAGTCGTCACCGAGGGAGGCGACCAGCGCGCGCAGGGCCTCGGGGCCGTCGGCGGCCAGGGTGCTGTGCTGCGTGTAGTCGGCAGCGACCCAGCGGTCGACCGCGGCGGGGTCCTTCTTGCCGAACAGTTCGCCGGCGGCCGTCAGGACGGTGTTCTTGGCGTCGCTCATGACAATTCTCCTTGTGGAGCAGGGGGTTGGGGTGGAAGTGGGTCGGGGGAACGCTCCGGCGAGGCACTGGTCGAGCGCCGCGGTCAGTGATGCGGCGGTGGATGCCGCACCGCCCAGCCGGCCCGCGCCGTGCGCGGTGTGCAGCAGCCTGGGCGAAGGACCGCAGGGTCGGGCCGAAGCCGTAACACCCCGTAACACCAGGGGCAGTACGCGTCGAAGGCATGCGTCAGCCGGGCACTCTCTGTTGTGGCCATCGCACGCCTCCTCCCATACGGCTCTTATGCTTTTCCGACACTCGGTGCGGTGCCGTGTGAAGCGATACCTCCAAGCTACGAGGCAGAACCGAGGGAAATTGGATACGCTGGCGACACATGATGGCCAAAAAGCGACATGATGCGCACGTGGATGCCAGGGCGGAGATCCGCGAGATCGCCTTCACAGCGCCTGCCGGCACGCCTGCGGGGGTCGAGGTCCTGTCCCTGGCCGATCTGCGCCACCGTGCCACCGCGGCCCAGCTCGCGGCACCGCACCGGCCGGACTTCCACCACCTGCTCACCCTCACCGGCGGCACCCTGTGGCACACCGTGGACTTCGCCGGCTACGCCCTCGAACCGGGATCCTGGCTCTGGGTCCGCCCCGGCCAGGTCCACCAGTGGGGCGACCTCACCGGCGCCGAGGGAACCCTGATCCTGTTCCGCCCGGACTTCCTCGACGCGGCCACGGCCGAGGCCGCCCGCACCCAGGACCCGCACGCCCCGGTCCTGCGCCTCCCGCTACCCGACGACGCCACGGCCCTGCGCCTCGCCGCCGAGCACCTCGCCATCGAGTTCCGCGCACTCGGACACCTGCCCCTGGACGTCCACACCGCGGCCCTGCGCCACCTGCTGGCCGTCCTCGTGCTGCGCCTGACCCACCTGACCACGCCCGCCGGCTCGCCCGCCCCCGAGCCCGACCCCACTTACCTGCGCTTCCGCGACGCCGTCGAACGGGACTTCGCCCGCACGCGCCGCGTGGAGGACTACGCCCGGACCCTCGGCTACTCGCCCCGCACACTCTCCCGCGCCACCCTCAGCGCCGCGGGACTCGGCGCCAAGGAGTTCATCGACCGCCGCGTGATCCTGGAGGCCAAGCGCCTTTTGGCCCACAGCGACCACAGCGCCGCCCGCATCTCAGACCATCTCGGCTTCCCCAGCGCGACGCACTTCAGCAAGTTCTTCCACCGGGGCACCGGGCAGACCCCCATCGCCTTCCGCGACACGGTCCGCGGACACTCCGCGCGGTGAAGGGGGCCGCCTGGTCGTAGCCACCACCGACCCAGCCAGCCTGCCGGGCAAGGCCACCTGGTATCTGGCCGCCAACCCACCCCACCCGACGCACCCCACGCCGCGACCAGCCCGCACCCGCCGGCCGACCTCGGGGAGACCGTCCGCCTCTACAGCCTGCGGCCGTGGATCGAGCAGAGCTACAAACAGGTCAAGGACGAACTCGGTTGGGCCGACTTCCAGGTCCGCTCCGACCGCGCCATCCGCCGCCACAGACCCTGGTCAACTGCGCCTTCTCCTTCTGCTGGGACCGATGGTTCGCTCCACCCGGACCTCTGAACGCCACTGCGCCGGACCCCTGTCCGACGAGGGGCCAGAGAGGGGGACCGGCCCCGTCCCACCGGCCCCAACAGCCCTGCGGGCCCAGGGGCTTACGCGCCATCCGTTCCTGGCCTACCCCCGTCATCACCCTCAATCGCTGGTGGCGAGCCTGGACGGACAAGGACCCACCCTCCGAGCTCCAGGCCCTGATCGACGCGATCAGCACCGGACACGGCATTGACCTCTACCGCCGGATCTAACGAACTACCGGTAATCCCAGGCCTCGACCAGGCGCGGGCCGGGCCGACACCTCACGAGCCGTTCGTGGCACCAGCGCACCGTGCGGGTCTCGGTCTGCGCAGGAGCTGAAAGGCTCGCGTGCTGAAAGAGACACCGTGCGGTGGTCTCGTGCCACAAGTGTCAACTAGCATGCGGAAGTTGAGGTTCCATGGGTGGCGCCGGAGGTGCCGATCTACGTTTGGGCCTGACCGGCCGGTGACTCCAAAGGCATACCTCCGACGCCAGGGGCAGCCGGACCGGCGCGCAGATCCTTGTCGAGGGCCAGGACCCGGATCGCCTGGACCTCGCCTTGGCGGGCACCTGGCCCGCCACCGCGGGCCGACGCAGTAGATCGGCCGCGACCTGGGCGGCCCCCCCGGTCGTCGGCCGCGAGTGACCATGGGCTGTCCTCTTGCGTGGTCCGGTGGGGACCGTCGGATGCCTGTCCGGCCAGGACAGGCGGGCCGGGCGCGTGGACGGGTTGCGGTCGGGTTCTGCGGTGGGCCTCGGCGGGGCTCCGGTGGGACGATGGGATGGGTGATCCTTCAGCTCGGGAGGTGAATCATGGGGCAGGCACGTGAGGTCATGGACCGGCTCACGGAAGCGGTCACCACGCACGCGGACCCGAAGACCATCGGTGAGCTCTACGCAGCGGATGCGGTCGCGTTCACCCCTGACGGCGGGGAGATCCACGGGCGCGACAGCATTGCCGAGTACTGGCGTCAGATGACGGACGCGATCCCGGAGGGGTCGTACGAGTCGGTGCACTCGTACGAGATCGGGAACACGGCGATAGACGAGGGGTTCTTCAGCGGCCGGAACACCGGGCCGATCCAGCTGCCCTCGGGGGACACGCTGCCTCCGACGCAGAAGGAGGTCAGGATCCGAGGGGTGGACCTGGCCACCGTCGACGAGGACGGGCGGATCGCGGACTACCGGCTCTACTTCGATGAGATGGAGTTCCTGGGGCAGCTGGGGCTGCTGCCCGACGAGCCGTCCTGAGGGCGGTTCATGGGCCCCTCGGCACCCCCATGATCACGGCCGTGCCGGCCAGGCAGATCAGTGCGCCGGTCACGTCCCGGCGCTCGGGGTGAGCGCCGGACGGCGAGCCGACCCGGTGCGTGGGCGCGGGGCCGGCTCCTGGTGTGAGTGCGGCGTGGCCTTGCCTGCTGGCTGATCACTTCGCCTGGGAGAGCGAGACCGCGTCGGGGCCGGCGGGGAATCGCAGCTGGCCGGTCGTGTCGTGCACGGCTCGCCACACTGTCTCGGCGACGTCGCTCTTTTTGGTGAACAGGTCCTGGCCCGTGAAGTCGCCCATGGCCTTCTTCGCCCATGGTGCGTAGGGCGCCGGGACCAGCTCGTCCAGCGAGGCGCCCTTCGTCGCGTTGGCCGCGAAGTTCGTCGTCAGGCAGGCGCCCGGCTGGACCGTCTTCGCCTGTACACCGAAGGGCGCGAGCTCGAGCGCGAGGGATGCGGTGAAGCCCTCGATGGCCATCTTGCTCGCCTTGTAGACGGCCGAGAGCGGCATGTGGCCCAGCACCACGCTGGATGTCACGTTGACCACTACACCGGAGCCGCGCTCGCGGAACTGGGGCAGCACTGCCTGCGTCGTCGCCATCACGCCGAACGTGTTGGTCTCGAAGACCTCCCGCACTCGGGCCATGGGGGTTCCCTCGAACACGCTGATCGAGGGGACGCCCGCGTTGTTGACCAGGACATCGATGGGCCCGGCTGCCTCGAACGCGGCGGTGATGCTCTCGGGCCTGGTCACGTCGAGCTCGATGACGCGGAGGCGGTCCGACTCAGGCAGGACGCCTGGACGCGGCGTCCGCATCGTGGCGATGACGTTCCACCCCTGCGAGTGGAAGTGGAGGGCGGTCTCCCGCCCGTACCCGGATGAGGTACCAGTGATCAGAACTGTCTTCATGTTGTGCCCCTTTGATGAGGTGGTGGGATCCATACGGGTGGACAGGTATTTTCCTGCTCCACGGGAGAACCGGTGATCCCATTGAATCGTTCTGACCTGCGGAGATAGTAGAACTATCCTCGCTACTCCTTGCACGATCCTCCAGTAAAGCCCACCCGGCTCAGGGCAGGAGACCTGCCGGTGCACGCACGGCCTGACGCAGGCGGGCGGCGTCCTGGCTGGGGGGCGCGCCGAACTGGCGGCGGTATTCCCGGCTGAACTGCGACGGGTTGTCGTAGCCGACGCGGTGGCCGACCCCGGTGACGTCTCCGGGGTGGGTGGCGAGCAGCAGCCGGGCCTCCTGGAGCCGGATCTGCTTCTGGAACTGGATGGGGCTCATCGCGGTCACCGCTTGGAAGTTGCGGTAGAAGGCGGAGACGCCCATGCCGGACTGCCGCGCCACGTCCTCGACCCGGAAGGGCTGCGCGTAGTGCTCGCGGATCCAGCGCACGGCCCGCGAGATGTGGCTGAGGCTGCTGTCGGCCAGGCCGAGCTGGCGGACCGTCGCACCCTGCTCGCCGGTGATCAGACGCCACAGGATCTCGCGCTTGACCAGCGGGGCCAGTACGGCCCGGTCGCGGGGCTCGTCGAGCAGGCGCAACAGCCGGACCACCGCGTCCAGCAGCGCGGCCGGAGCGTCACTGACGGCGATCCCCGACGGCGCGCCCCCGCTGCTCCGGGGTGCGTCTCCGGGCCCGGCCTCAAGCAGCAGCTCGGCAACGGCGGACGGTTCCAGGACGAGACCGAACCCCAGCGCCGGCTGCTTGGGGTCGGCCTGGGTGAACTGCCCTGTGACAGGCAGATCGACGGATGCGACCAGATATTGCCCGGGCCCGTACTCGAACACCCTCTCACCCAGGGCGAGGCGTTTGGCGCCCTGTGCGATGACCGCCAGGACCGTGCCGGACATCGAAGGCGCCGGCGGATCAGGGCGGTCGACCTTCGAGATGAGGACGCCGTTGACAGCGGTGGTCCAGTCGGGCCGCGCATGGCGGGCCAGCAGGGTGCGGAGTTCTTCGAGGTACATGCGTCCATTGCAGCACCATTCCGCGCAGCGGTTCCCAAAGTCGCGAGGATCGTGCAAGTACGAACGAGTATCGGTCTAACGTTTCCGCAGGTCAACCCGCTTGAATGGAATCACCCCACTCCATCACCGAAGAGGAAGAGAGGGAATCCATGATTGCCCACTACGGCTTCAGCGCCACCCTGACTGCCAGGCCCGGTATGGGCGACCAGCTCGTCGACCTGCTGCTGACCGGACTGAACGAGGGCAGCCCCGGCGCCAGCGAATACTGCCTCGTCTACCTCGTCTCCCGCTCCGCGTCCGACCCCGACGTCGTCCACGTCGCCGAAGGCTGGACCAGCGAGAAGGACCACCACCGCGTCTTCGCCGGAAAGACCGCTCAGGCCATCGTGGCGCAGATCGACCCGCTGCTCGCCAAGGACTCCGAGTACACCGACTACGTTCCGGTCCGCGGCAAATCCGCCCTCTGACTCGCCGAAACCCCAACCCCCGGCCTCTGCCGCCTCGGTGCCCACCGAGGTGGCCCCCGTCCTCGCCCGACCGCCCCGCCGCCACCCACGAGAGGCATCACCATGACCACAGCACGCCCCTCACTCGACCCCGAACTGCATGAACTCCTGGCCGACATGCCGCTGATGTCCCAGCTCAGCCCGGAAGTGCTGGCGCAGGTACGCCCCTTCTCCTCGATGCCCGTCGAACCCCTCCTAGAAGGTCGCGGTATCGACCGGCACGAGCTCACCGTTGCGAGTCCGGACGGTACCCCGATCCCCTTGTCCGTCTTCAGCCCCGTGAACCGCGATCGGACCGCCGCCGCACCCTGCGTCTACTGGATGCACGGCGGCGGGATGGTCATGGGCGACCGCTTCTCACAGATCGACATCCCGCTGGAGTGGCTCGGCGAGTTCGGCGCCGTCGTGGTCTCCGCCGACTACCGGCTCGCGCCCGAGTCCACCGGCACCATCCCGGTCGACGACTGCTACCAGGGACTGCTCTGGATCGCCGACCACGCCGCCGAACTGGGCATCGACCCCGCCCGGATCATCGTCGCCGGCGCCAGCGCGGGCGGCGGCCTCGCCGCCGGCGTCACCCTGCTGGCCCGCGACCTCGGCACCCCGACGATCGCCGCCCAAGTCCTGATCGGCCCCATGCTCGACCACCGCAACACCACCACCTCCAGCCTCCAGTACTCGAACGGGCCCGGCGTCTGGACCCGCGAGATGAACGGATTCGGATGGCGCTGTCTCCTCGGCGACCTCACCGACGACGAGGTACCCGCATACGTCTCACCCGTCCTGGCCGACGACCTTGCGGGCCTGCCGACCACCTACATCGACACCGGCTCCGCCGAAGTCTTCCGCGACGAGGACACCGACTACGCCACCCGCATCTGGGCGGCCGGCGGCCAGGCCGAACTCCACGTCTGGGCAGGCGGCTTCCACGGATTCGACGCCCTGTACCCGCAGGCACCCATCTCGGCCACAGCCCGCCGGACCCGCACCGCCTGGCTCGCCCGGCTCCTGTCCACGAACCCCGCCGCATAGGTGAAGTCGACGAGTTTCGGTTGTCCGCTCCAGCCTTGGCTAGGACCTCAGCGTCTTCTGTCTCCGGGCGCGAGCAGGCTGGTGACCTCGGCGATCGCCTCCGCCGAGGGGTGGAATCAGCGCCGTACGCTCCCGTCCGAGCAGGCCGCTACCACCGCCCTCGACACCGCCTGCCGTCTGCTGCGGCTGCCGTCGATCCGCCACGAGTTCGCCGAGACCGCCGACAGGGCGGCCAAGGACCAGATGACCTACCGCGGCTTCCTCCCTGAACTGCTGATGGCAGGACGCCCACCCCATCATCGACCCGGCCACCGTGAACACCTCAGCTGCTGCGAGTGGATCAAGGAGGGAAGCCAAGCGGGTCGGCTGGTCTCGGTCAGGCTGCCGTGGCGGTCAGGACGGTTTTGGCGGCCAGCCGGAGATTCCTGATCAACGGATTCCGGTCGCCCTTGCGGCTGACCAGGACGACCTGGCTGGGGGGAGCACCCTCGATGGGGATGGTGACGAGGTCGGGACGCAGTGAGCTACGCCGATCGCCGACCGGTAGCACGGCGATCGCCCTGCCACTCGCGACGAGTTCGAGCTTGTCCTCGTAGCTCTCGATCGGCGGCACGCCGGCCCCGAGGATCCGGTAGGAAGCCCAGTCCGCGGTCTCGAACGCGCACGGCGCCGCCTCCTCCCCGGCCAGTTCTTCCGCGGTCACCGACGCGCGGTCGGCCAAGGGATGGCCGCTCGGGACCACGAGCATCCGGGGCTCTGCGTACAGCGGGGTGGTGAACATGTCGTCGGCGGCGAGGGGCAGCGGGGCCCGCGCGATCAGGGCGTCGACGCGCTTGTCGGACAGTGCGCCGACGTCGCGGCAGTTCAGATGCCGGGTGGCGATCTCAGCGTTGGGGTGACGGTGGCGCAGTTCCCGCACGGCGGCGGTGATCACCAGGTCTTCGACGTAGCCGATGGTGATTCGTTCGGTCCGGGCTTGTTCACGGACGGCCAGTTCGGCCTGGCGGGCGGCCTGCAGCAGGGCTTGGGCCCGGGGGAGGAATGTCTGGCCGGCCGGAGTGAGCCGGGTGCCCTGCGGGGTGCGGTCCAGCAGTCGTGTGCCGAGATATTTCTCGAGTCGCTGGATCTGGCGGCTCAGCGCCGGCTGGGCCACGTGCAGGTCGGCTGCGGCCCGGCCGAAGTGCTGGTGCGCCGCCACCACGGTGAAGTAGCGCACCAGCCGCAGTTCCAGGTCCTGTCCGAGATCGTTCACCCTTGCAGGGTACGCGTCATGCCGTTTCGGAATGATCTGGTTGCCGAACCGGTCTTGGACGGCCCTGTCGTCCCGGGCTTTGACTGAAGGAGCAATGTTTCCCCGAGAAAGCGGCAGGCGCGATGAAGGCGATCCAGTTCCACGAAGCGGGCGGGCCGGAAGTTCTGCGGTACGTCGAGGTGTCGGTTCCCGAGATCGGTCCGGGCGAGGTGCTCGTGCGGGTGCACGCGGCGGGCATCAACCCGCCGGACTGGTACCTGCGTGAGGGAATGAAGGTCATGCCGGCCGAGATGAGGCCGGTGCTGGAGTTCCCCCTGATCCCCGGAACGGACATGTCGGGCGTGGTCGAGGCGGTCGCTCCGGACGTGCGGGGGTTCGCCGTTGGTGACGAGGTCTTCGGCATGCTGCGGTTCCCCGGATTCGACGGCCGGACGTACGCCGAGTACGTGGCCGCGCCGGTTTCTGACCTGGCGCACAAGCCGGTCGGTATCGACCACGTTGAGGCGGCCGGGGCGCCGATGGCCCTGCTGACGGCCTGGCAGTTCCTGGTTGATCTCGGCCACGACGTGCCGTCTCCCTTCACCGGCCAGGTGCACCAGCCGGTGCCGATCACGCCAGGGATGACCGTGCTGGTCAACGGGGCCGCTGGGGGAGTGGGCCACTTCGCGGTGCAATTGGCGAAATGGAAGGGGGCACACGTCATGGCGGTGGCCTCAAGCCGGCACGAGCAGTTCCTGCGCAAGCTCGGCGCCGATGAGTTCATCGATTACACCACGACGCAGGCCGCGGACGTGGTCAGCGGCGTCGACCTGGTGATCGACACCGTCGGTGGCCCGGACAGCGCACGCTTCCTGAGGGTGCTCAAGCGCGGCGGCACGATGCTTCCGGTGTTCTTCGCCCAGTACGACCCGGAAGAGACGGCGCGTCTGGACATTACCGTCTCGAACATTCAGGTGCGTTCCAACGGCCCCCAGCTCGCCGAGATCGGGCGCCTGTTCGACGAGGGCAAGCTCCAGGTCGGGGTGGACAGCACCTACCCGCTGTCCGAAGCGGGCAGCGCACACACGCGAGCCGCGCAGGGCCACATCCAAGGCAAGATCGTGCTGACGGTGGCCTCGTGATCGCCGAACCCCAGCAGACGGTGGCGCACTACGCCCACGCCCTGGACGAGCTGAATGTGCCCGAGCTGGAAGCGGTCCTGACCGAGGACACCACCTGGACCTTCACGATGCCCGGACAGGGAGTGATCGGCCCGGTCGCCGGACGCGCGGCGGTGCTCGACTTCATCCGTGACGGGCACACGGCCCAGACCGGAAGGGTGCGGCATCACCTGGGCAACGTCGTGGTCACGACGACGGACGCCGCCACCGCCGAGGTGCGGGCCTATCTGCTGCAGACGAGGAACACCGGCGAGAGCATCCAGATGATCTCGACCGGGGTCTACACGTTCAGCCTGCGACGGTCCGACGGTAGGTGGCGGATCGCCGAGCTCGCCCTGACGCTGGACAACGCCCCATAGGGCAAGGCCAGGCAGTGCGCCCGGCGATCATCGGATGCCTGCCGACGGCGCCCGGCTTGGGCCGACGACGAACAGCACGGCCCTGTCCAGGGTGACGGTCAGCCGGCTGATGCGTTGTTGAACGCCAGCAGGCTCGGCTGCCCCCTGGCCGATCGGGCAGGAGTCGGGGGCAGTCACAGTGTGATGGTCCTTCTGAGGGTCGCGGGGTCAGATCCTTCGACGTGGAGAGCAGGCAGGCGGCGAATTCCGCCACCTGTGCCGCGGTCTGCGAGGTGCCGACGACCGTTGTGTTCAACCTACGGTCCCCCGTCCGGAATCGGGCGCTTGATCCGGCGTCCCCGCAGACAGCGCCTGGTGCGGCGAGAGCTGTACGCCTCGTCACCGCTGACGTGACCGGGTCCGTTGAGGGGCTGCTTACCCTGTGGGCGAATACTGCAACTCCCGAATACCGACACTCCACCAGTGGCAGCCGCTCTGCCTGATCGGCGACTCCGGTACGGCACGTCCCACCTGCTCATCGCCTGGGCACCGAGGCGGCCATGAAGGGCTACCGGGTCCGCTGCACACTCGCCACGAAGCTGGTGAACGAGCTGGTCGAAGCCGCCGACGAGAAGCAGCTGAACAAGACCATCGCCCGCTACGGCCGCGTCGACCTGCTCCGCATCGACGAACTCGGATCCCTGGAACTCGACCGGCACGGCGCCGGGCTCTGCTTCCAGGTCCTGACCGAGCGCGAGGAGAAGAACAGCGCCGCCATCGCCTCCGACGAATCCTTCGGTGGCTTGACGAAGACGTTCACCGATCCTGGTCTCTGCGCGGCCATGGTCGACCGGCTCACTTTCAACGGCACGATCATCGGCAGCCCCTCACGTCGGAACCCAGCACCCTCGGCAGTGCGCACGGAGGCCGTGTTCCACGGCTCCACCCACAGTTCAAGCCGGGGAATCCGCAGATCACGCAAGGCCCAGCCGACCACTGCGTCGACGGCAGCCACCGCGGCACCCTGACCGCGCGCCGACTTGACGACCCAGTAGCCCAGCGACGCACGGCCCTGTTCCAGGTCCCTCAGCCACAGCCCGACCTGTCCGACCGATCGATCGTCGGAGGTCACGATGACGAATGTATACCCCGCCCTTGTGGTCGCCCGGCTCCATTGCCGTTCGATGAACGCGACGCCCGCTGGCTCGGAATAGGGCGACGGCACCGTCGTGATCAACGGGATGTAGTCGTCTTCCGACGCCTCACGGACCAGCGGAAGGTCCGAAAGACGCCAAGGCCGAAGCGTGTATCCATCAGCGACGAGTTCAGGCACGTCAAGCGGTTGCTCCATCCGCCCATGCTGACGAGGTTCCAGACCGATCCGCACCTGGATTTCGAGCACCGCCCCGCACCCGTCACTTCTTCCAGAACGACGAGCGCACGGCGGCCTGTTGGCGGCTGTCGCCGGCCTGCGTCCAGGCGTACGCCGGCGATCTTCGGGCGGCACAGACCGGCAGCCGGTACGCAGCCATCGCCGAGGCGAGCGGGGACGTGTGGGGGCGCGCCCCGACTGGCGGACGAACGAACTGGTCCTCGCCGGCACCACGAGGACCGCATCGGGCCGGGCCTGTGCCGGGTGCCACTCAGCAACACCACCCCGCGGGCGAGCTGTCGAGCCACGCATCGAGCCGTACGAGCGGGGCGCCGGGCGGGCCAAAAACCCCTGCTGCGGGTGCGGGTCAGCCAGCTGGATCGCCGTGCGGAGCGGCGCGAGGTTATGCCGTGTGTTAGTCTGACGCGTTTGCGTGGTCGTCGCGGTGGGCGATTCTGTCTGTTCCGCTCGGCTTGTGCATGAGCTGTTCAGACCTGCCGGGCCTTCCTCGGTAAGTTCCCTTGCGGAAGGCTGTATATGAAGCATCCCAATCACCCCGGCATCGCTCACGGCAGCCCCACCCAGCCCGGGGCAACGACCCCGGCGCCGCTCCCGGCCGTCACCTTCGCCGGTCTGGAACTGCCGACGGAGATACTGCGGACACTGAGCGAACTCGGGGTGCGCGAACCCTTTCCGATCCAGGCCGCCACACTGCCCGATGCCCTGGAGGGGCGCGACATCCTGGGACGCGGGCGCACCGGATCAGGCAAGACGCTCGCTTTCGGCCTGCCGCTGCTCGCACGGACGGCCGGGCGGCGCGCGGAACCGAAGCAGCCCCTTGCTCTGATCCTGGTGCCCACCCGGGAGCTGGCCCAACAGGTCACCCAGGCGCTGGCGCCGTACGCCGAGGCGCTGCGGCTGCGGATCGCCACGGTCGTCGGCGGAACGTCGATCGGCCGGCAGATCGCCGCGCTGCGCCAGGGAGCCGAGGTGGTCGTCGCCACCCCCGGACGCCTGCACGACCTGATCGATCGCAACGCCTGCCGCCTGGGACGGGTGAGAATCACCGTGCTGGACGAGGCCGACCAGATGTGCGACTTGGGATTCCTGCCGCAGGTTGCCGACGTGCTCGACCAGGTGCACCCCGACGGTCAGCGGATGCTTTTCTCGGCCACTCTCGATCGCGACGTCGATCAACTGGTCCGCCGCTACCTTCACGACCCCATCGTCCACTCGGTCGACCCGGCCGCGGGCACAGTCACGACGATGGAGCACCACGTTCTGGTCGTCCACGGCCCTGACCGCTACGCCGTCATCACGGAAATCGCCGCCCGCGACGGCCGCGTACTGCTGTTCCTCGACACCAAGCACGCCGTCGACCAGCTCACCCGGCATCTGCGGGCCAGCGGGGTGCACGCCGGGGCCCTGCACAGCGGCAAGTCCCAGCCGCAGCGCACACGGACCCTGGCGCAGTTCAAGAACAGCCAGATCACCGTTCTGGTGGCGACCAATGTCGCGGCCCGTGGCCTGCACGTCGACGACCTCGATCTCGTGGTCAACGTCGACCCGCCCACCGATGCCAAGGACTATGTGCACCGGGCGGGCCGCACCGCCCGCGCCGGTGAGTCCGGCAGCGTGGTCACGCTCGTGCTGGCGGGCCAGCGCCGCGAGACGAGCCGCATGATGGCCGGGGCCGGCATCGAGGCGACCGTCACCAAGGTGCGCTCGGGCGAGGCGGAGCTGAGCCGGATCACCGGCGCCAAGACTCCCTCCGGGATCCCGCTCGACGGCGAGCCCGCCGCCCCCCGACCCAAGAACACCAACGCTCCCTTCCGCGGCCTCGGCACCAGCAAGGGCACCTCCCGCGGCGCCGGCGGCAAGTCCCGAAAGGCGGCCGAGGCCCGCAAGCTGGCCGAAGCCCGCAGGGCCGCCCTCGTGCGTCGCGACGGCTGAGCGCCGTTGCCCTGGCAGCCTGGCCACGGGATCGACAACCCTCAGCCTGGCCCGAAGCCGTGCTGTGTGCCTCACCTACGAGGTCGACGCCCTTGGCGCGAGAGGGATGCCCGCCGAAACGGAGCAGGATGATGTTGCCGGCGCCTCGCACTGCGCCCGGCATGACAAGCTGTGCTTGCCCACCCCCCGAACCCAGGAGGTCACCATGACCGCAGAGCCCGTATCTACGGAAGGTTCGGAGCCGGCTGCCCCGGAGACGTCCCCTCTGGAGCCGGACAGCGACGGCAACTACGACCTCAAGCGGAAGTTCCGCGAAGCCCTGGCGCGCAAGCGCGGTGCGCAGGCGGATGCCGCTGATGTTGCCGCCAAGTCCGATGCGTCGAAGGTGCGTTCGGCGCACGGCCCGGCTGCGAGCCAGCGGTCGTTCAGGCGCAAGAGCGGCGGCTGAGTCGATGAGTCCCGCGATTTAACCGCTGCACCGGCACTCGCGCTGTCCACTCGCCCGTCCCTTGCAGCGGCCCGCAGCGTGCGCACGCCCGTGCGCGCGTTGCGGGCGGGGCGCAGCCGGGGGACTCGCCTGGGGGAATGGCCCAGATGCGGTTGGCTCGGGTCGTTGCCGCCGCCGAAGTGGAATTCCGGGATGAGGGCACTGCCTTCTCCGAGAGTAGGCGGCCGGTGTCGCGCGCCTTGCGTGCCCCTGTGCCGCTGTGAGAATCGACCGCGGTTTGTCCGCGGTTGCGGTGGCGGGGCCGCCACCGCAACCGCGGACCGTGCTGCCGGGCCGCGGCTCAGGCGTCGATGATGACGGGGATGATGAGCGGCTTGCGACGGTGGGTGCGGAACGCCCAGTTCGCCACGGCGCGGGCGAGGAGCTGTTCGAGTTGGCGCGCGTCCCCGACGCCTTCCTCGGCTGCGGTGGCCAGGGTCTTCTCGATGACGGGGATGACCGGCTCGAAGGTGGTGTCGTCGTGGACGAAGCCGCGGGCCAGGAAGTCGGGGGCCTCGGCGAGGGCGCCGGTGTCCGCGTCGACGATCGCCACCACCGTGACCACGCCTTCCTCCGCGAGGGTGAGGCGGTCTTTGAGGGACGCCTCGGTGGCACCGCCGACTTCCATGCCGTCCACGTAGACGTTGCCGGCGGGGACCTTGCCGGTGATGGACGCGCGGCCGTCGACGAGGTCGACGACGACGCCGTCCTCGGCGATGACAACCCGTTCGGGGTCGACACCGGTACGGATGGCGAGGTCGCCGTTGGCCCGCAGATGGCGCCATTCGCCGTGCACGGGCATGACGTTGCGGGGTTTGACGATGTTGTAGCAGTAGACGAGTTCGCCGGCGCTGGCGTGCCCGGAGACGTGCACCTTGGCGTTGCCCTTGTGGACCACATGGGCGCCCCACCGTGTGAGTCCGTTGATCACCCGGTAGATGGCGTTCTCGTTGCCGGGGATGAGGGAGCTGGCGAGCAGGACGGTGTCGCCCTTTCCGATGCGGATCTGGTGGTCGCGGTTGGCCATCCGTGACAGCGCGGCCATGGGTTCGCCCTGGGAGCCGGTGCACACGAGAGTGATCTTGTGGTCCGGGAGCTTCTCCAGCTCCTTTGTGCTCACGACCAGACCGGAGGGGACCTTCAGATAGCCCAGGTCACGGGCGATGCCCATGTTGCGGACCATGGAGCGGCCGACGAAGGCAACCTTGCGGCCGTGCTGGTGGGCGGCGTCCAGGACCTGCTGGATGCGGTGCACGTGGCTGGCGAAGCTGGAGACGATGACCCGGCGCGGCGCGGTGCGCATCACCTGCTCGATCGCCGGGTTCAGCTCTCGCTCGGAGGTGGTGAAGCCGGGTACTTCGGCGTTCGTGGAGTCGGTGAGGAACAGGTCCACGCCCTCCTCGCCGAGGCGGGCGAAGGCGCGCAGATCGGTGATGCGGTCGTCGAGAGGGAACTGGTCCATCTTGAAGTCGCCGGTGTGCAGCACCATCCCGGCCGGGGTGCGGATCGCGACCGCGAGGCTGTCGGGGATGGAGTGGTTGACCGCCACGAATTCGCAGTCGAAGGGCCCGAAGCCGCGCCGGTCGCCCTCCCGCACCTCCACCGTGCGCGGCCGGATGCCGTGTTCTTTGAGCTTGGCCTCCAGGAACGCCAGCGTCAGCTTGGAGCCGACAAGGGGAATGTCGGACCGCTCGCGCAGCAGGTACGGCACGCCGCCGATGTGGTCCTCGTGGCCGTGGGTGAGCACCACGGCCACGATGTCGTCCAGCCGGTCCCGGATTGAGGTGAAGTCCGGCAGGATCACGTCCACGCCGGGCTGGGTCTCCTCGGGGAACAGCACGCCGCAGTCGACGATGAGCAGCTTGCCCGCGTGCTCGAAGACGGTCATGTTGCGGCCGATCTCACCCAGGCCGCCCAGGGCGACGACCCGCAGCCCCCCTTCTGGAAGGGGCGGGGCGGCTTTCAGCTGGGGGTGTGGATGACTCATACCCTGACGGTACCCGCAGAGCGGGACAGGATGATCCACTGCCTGTGCGATCTCCTTTTCCCGACGGAGCGGGGCACCCGCAGCGTGCCTCGGCACCATCGGATCACGCCGGCGACCCGGGACAGGGAGCGGTGAAAGCGATGCCACCTTCCCTGGCCGAACCGTTCGCCCGGTGCGGGAGAAGATCTCGTGCGTCTGTCGCCTGTTTTCCGGCGTTCGGCGCCTCCCGGCGGGCCTCGGCACTTGTCCACTCGCAGTAGTCGAGACTCGGGTGTCCTCGGCGCTCAGGAGCAAGTGGGCTGAGAGGCCTCAAGGCAGCCTCCTTCGCCGGGCAGACAGATGGCGGCGTCCCAGAATCGCTTGCCGCCCCCGCCCGCCATGCTGGAAGCCGATGTGGTGCCCCATCGAGGTCGCGCGGGGGCGGCTCGTCCGCGGTCTCGAGCCGGTTCCGGGAAGTCGAAGGTGACGTCGTGTGGGGAGGGGCAGGTCACGCATGATCGGTGGGGCCCACCCGGAGAACAGTCGGCGGCGGGGAGAGGCCATGCTTCGCCGCAGCCTTGTTGCAGAAGAAGGGCGCGAACTGCTTGATCACCGTCGGCCGAGCCTCACGGGCGAGCGATCCAGCCCTTTTCCGGGCCGGATGCTGGCGCGTTTTGACTAGCGGCTGCCGTCATGCCGTTATAGCGTTGTGATCAGCAGTCGTGGTTCCGAAGTTCCGTTCGCCCGTGATCGCCTCACGGGCGTTCTTGCTGTTCAGCACCTCTCCGGACCAGGGCGATCACCTCCCGGTCGCGCAGGATGCGTGCCCGGTTTCCCTCAAAGGAGACAGTCATGGCCAAAGGCACAGTGAAGTGGTTCAACAGCGAGAAGGGCTTCGGCTTCATCGAGCAGGAGGGCGGCGGCCCCGACGTCTTCGCCCACTACTCCAACATCGCCAGCCAGGGCTACCGCGAGCTGCAGGAGGGCCAGAAGGTCGAATTCGACGTCACGCAGGGCCAGAAGGGCCCGCAGGCTGAGAACATCCACCCCGCCTGATCACGCCCGCCCCGGTAAGGGCCCGGCCTCCCGGCTTCGGGACGCCGGGCCCTTGGCATCACGCGATGGTTCATCTGACTACGGTGTGCGGCCGGGTGCTGGCCTGGGACGGGCAAAAGGGACACCCGTTTGTTTGACACCCAGGTCGCCCGACGCATCAGTCCGGCTCCCTTGGTCGCTGGCGACGCCGTTTACATGGCCGCATTCGGCCCACGGCGGCTTGTAGTCTTGCGCCGCAGCTCCCTGGGAGAGAGCTGCGGCGCAAGAGCTCAGGCGGCGCCTTCACCACCACGCCTGTCGGCGACGGCTGAAAAGTGGACCAATGGCGCCGCCGTCGGCAGACTCCGTTTCAGACGCCCAGTTCGACCGCGGTGTGTACGTCGCCTGCGAAAGCCTGGGGTTGTTCCCAGGCTGCGAAGTGGCCCCCGGCGCGGTGTTCCACATAAGCGCAAACGTTCAGGAACGCCTCGGCGTAGCTTCGCGGCTCCGGTTTGATGTCGCGCGGGAACACGGAAAGCACCGTCGGCGTGTCGATCCGGTCAGGGAGGGCGACCGGTTCGACGTAGGTGGCGAAAGAGGTGCCGATCGTGCCGGTGACCCAGTAGGCGGTGACCCAGGTGAGAAGCTCGTCCGGGGTGAAGGCCGCCTCGTCGGACCAGGACTCCAGCTTTTCGACGATCCACGCTGCAAGTCCGGCGGGGGAGTCGCCAAGGGCGGCAGCGAGTGTGTTTGGCCGCGTCGACTGTTCCGCGATGTACCCGCCTTCGGTCCGGAACCACTGCGCCGCCTGGTCGAGATAGGCCGCCGCGTCGGGCGCGAGCTTTGCCGGGTCCGCCGTGAGCGCGCGCCGAGGCGCGATGTTCGTGAGGTGGAGAGCAGCTACCCGGTCCGGTCGTTCGGCCGCAAGGATCTCCGCGACGGTGCCACCCACGTCGCCACCGGACACCGTGTACCTGGCGTACCCGAGCTCATCAAGGGCGGTCGCGACGATCCTGGCGATCCGGTTGACTGACATACCGGGCAGGGTGAGTGGGGCCGAGAACGGGAAACCCGGCAGTGCGGGAACCACCACGTGCATGTCCGTGAGCAGAGGCAGGACGCGCTCGAACCGCAGCACCGAGTCCGGCCAGCCATGCAGCAGCACGACAACCGGGGCGCCGGGGTTGGCGGACCGCTGGTGGACCAGCCGTAGGTCGGTGTCGTCTGCTCGCACCGTCACCCAAGGGAACTCGGCGATACGACGCTCATGCGCGCCCCAGTCGTACCCGTTCGCCCAGTGGTCGAGCAGTGCGGTGAGGCGAGTGCCGCCGACGCCACGGGTCGCGTCGTCGCTCCAGGGGGTGACTACGCGCCGCGTCCGCCGGAGTCGTTCTCGCAGTTCATCGGTCATGTGTATGAGCATACACATCATGTGTATGCTCATACACATGACTTTTCGTGACGCGATGGCGACCAGGCAGCGGATCCTTGAGCATGCGCGTCGTCTGTTCGCCGGGCAGGGGTTCGGGGCGGTCACGGTCAAGGACGTGGCCGACGCGGCCGGCGTGTCGCCCAACCTCATCACGCGCTATTTCGGCGGCAAGGACGGCCTGTTCGTGGCCGCAACGAGAGTGGAGATCCCGGTCTCCACCGCCTTGGACGGCGATCGTTCCGCGCTGGGTGCGCGCCTCGCGGCGAGCATCGTCCAGCGCTGGTTCGGTGCGCCTGGGGAGGACCCGCTGCTGGTGCTGCAACGCGCGTCGGGCGAACGCCCTGAGGCGGCGGAGGCGCTGGCCGCCTTCCTCGACACGAACTCGCTGGAGCCGCTGCACCGCTTCCTGTGCGGCAGCGGCCTGGACGATGCGGAGGCCCGCAGCCGGGCCGCAGCGATCGACGCCTTCGTGCTCGGCGTTTCGACCCGCCGCCGGGTGCTGCGTTCCGAACTCGGCGACCCCGCTGACCTCCAAGCCTGGCTGAGTACCACCATCCAACGCCTTGCCGACGGATGATCAGGCACCGCAGAGGCACCCGGACCCTGACCGAGAACGTTCGAAGCGTGGGGGTCACGCTGCAAGGGGGCCTGCGCGTTGCCTTCGCTCGACCGGCTGCACCATTCGGCGGGGGCCACCCTCCATCAGCGGATGAGCGGGATGGCCGACTTCGCGTCGAGGCGGAGCCGGGTCAGTACGCGCCAGTTCTTCAGGTGCACCTCACCGTCGAGCAGACTCAAAAAGCCCATGGGCATCGTGCGCACGGCCGGGCAGCGGGGCATTTCCTCGCAAATTGAGCCGGTCTCGAATAAGGTCCGGGTCCGCGTCTCGGACCGGTCAGGCCGTCAACACTCGGCCCGATCGGTTGCGTGCGAACAGGGCGTACGCCTCCCGGAAGAACCGAGCTTCACGTGCGGCGGTGCGGGATCCCCTGCACCATCCCGGATAACAGAGCAACTGATCTGGTGTGCAGGTGATTTGGGGTGTCCGCAGTGACTGATGACCACGCGTAGAGCTCTACGTAACGCCAGCCGAAACTGGCCGAAGGGTGAGCACATGCCGAAGACCATCGTCCCCTGCGCGAGCGACAGAATCGGCCGGTCGGCGGCTCGCCGGCTGGTGCGGCACGGGCACCGGCATCATCGGCCCGACTCGGACAGGACCTTGTCCGAGCCGGGCCGGAGCTGGCATCCGGCGGATACTCAGAGAGAAGGAGCGGTGGCGGACCGTCGAGCCCTGACCCATTGCTGCTGAACTGTGGTTCTGGGGCGCCCAGTTGGTCGGCCTGGAGTAGTGGCGCTCCGCGATCAGCGCGCCCCCCGTCACCAGTGCCGGATCCAGGCTGACGGCCCCGACCGCCGGTGACGCCCGTCATCCGTGCGCGTGCCCGGGCTCAGGTCATGGGCATGAGTTCGGGCAGGGTGAGGGCCGAGTGGGCCGGTCGTCCCTCCGTGGAGGACACGGTACTGAGATTGCGCAGCATCTCGTTGCGCTGCTCCAGGGCGCGGGCGGTGGTGGGGAAGAGTGTGGCGTCGCCCTTGCCGACCTGGTCCTGGTTCACGGTCACGAACTCACGGGTGTTGTGTTCGTAGGCGGCGAAGCCCGCGGCGTGGTCCCGGTCGGCCAGGGAACCGGCGAGCATGTACGCGCCGACGAGCGCGAGGCTGGTGCCCTGCCCGGTAAGGAACGAGGGTGCGTACGTGGCGTCGCCCACCAGTGCGACTCTGCCGTTGGACCAGCGGGGCATGCGGATCTGGCCGACTGCGTCGAAGAACAGGTCATCCGTGTCGCGCATGGCGGCAAGCATGCCTGGGGCTTCCCATCCCGCGTCGGCGAAGACCGCAGCGACCAGGTCCCGTTGGGCTTCGGGGTTCCCGAACGCGTCGAACGGCGATGGAGTCGTTGAACAAGGGCGCTCGCCTCCGGAAAGCCACTGGCGATCGTGTGCCATGCCCCCTCCGCGCTGCTGGCCACCAGGATCCACGGCGAGTCGCCCTTCAAGGGCTACCGGGTCACCGGCTTCACCAATGAGGAGGAGTTGGCTGTCGGGCTTGCCGACAAGGCGCAGTGGCTGCTGGAGGACGAGCTGAAGGAGAAGATCGGGGTCGAATTCAGTCGCGGCCCGATCTGGGAGCCGTACACGGTGGAGGACCACAACCTGTTCACCGGGCAGAACCCCAGCTCGGCGGCTGTCCTGGCACAGCGGCTGATGACGGGCAGGGTACTGGCTGGTCCGGTCCTTGATGGTCTTCGGCATGGTTCGCTCCGGCGGGTGCTCCGAGCCGGGCCGCGACGCCTGCCGGGGCTCCCGGATCTTCACGTCCCCCCAGGTACCCGGACGGGCCCCGGTACGACGTCCGTGCCCGGTTGCACGGGGCAACTTGGACGATTCGAACATTCCGGGGAGCTACTGCGGTACCCGTGACGGCGGAGACCGACCCGAGGAGGGAAACGGTGCCGCAGACAGACGATGAACTGCTCGCCTTCGACACCAGCGAACTGGACGACTGGTCCGAGGACCACGCGCGAGCCGCCCTCGGCGGAAGGCACGGCGCCTCGTACCGCAATCATCTGCTCATCGCCTGGCACCTCGACTCCTGGGCGGAGGCCGAAGGCCGTCGGAGGGAGGTCGACGCGCACTACAAGGCCGGATACAGACAGGCTCTGCAGGACATGGCCGCCTTTCTCAGACAGACCTACTACCTCCCCCGCGGCCCGGACCGAACCCCGGTGACATCCGGCTTCGCGCTGGTCCACCAAACGCATGCCGACAGGCCCCCACAACCTGAGGAGACTGGCAGATGAACGTCCTACCGCACTCCGGCGTCGCCCAGCGCCGCCCCACCGGACGAAGCGCCGACACGAAGCTGCTCGGCATCTATCTCAACGACCACCTCGCCGGCGCCACCGCCGGCACCGAACGCGCCATCCGCCTGGCGCGAACCGCCCGCGGTTCCGCGCTCGGCCGCGCGATCGAGCCCATAGCGGCCGAGATCGTCCAGGACCGGAAGGCGCTGTTGGACATGATGAGAGACCTCGGCATCCCCGTGCGCCGCTACAAGGTGTGCGCGGGCTGGGCGGGCGAGAAGCTGGGACGGCTGAAGCTCAACGGCCACCTGCTACGCCCCTCCCCGCTCGGCACCGTACTGGACCTTGAAGCCCTACGGCTGGGAGTCGAGGGGAAGGTGGCCGGCTGGCAGAGCCTGCGTCGGCTCAGCGCCGTCGACGCGCGTCTGGACCCGGCCCGGCTCGACACGCTGCTCGAACGAGCTCGGCAGCAGCAGGAGAGGATCGAGGAGTGGCGCGTCCGCCAGGCCGAGGAGGCCCTGGCCACCACAGCCCACTGAGCTTCCGCGTCAGGGAGTCGCAGCCCACGCAGCGAGATCATTGTGGGGACGTATGGCCCTGCGTGTTCGACACGTCATCAGTGTGTGCCCGCTGGAAGGTCCCATACAGCGGCCACGGGGCCGGTATGAGCAGCACTGCGCCGCAGGCCAGGGCCAGGAGACAGGCGCAGAGCACGGCGGCCTGGGAGGCGGCATGGTCCACGGTGAGACTGCCGACCAGCATGGCCGGCTACTGGGCCGCGCCCCATGTCCACACGATCGCGGCGACGGTCAGCGCAGCCGCTCCCCGGGCCGCGACGTGTCGCCGCCGCGTCAGCAGGCCGAGGCCCGCGACACCGCCGATCGTGCTGAGAAGGGCGAGGGGCAGCGCCCGGTGGGTGAGTCCGTGGAACAACTGGGGAGCGTCGGCGTGCAGCACGCCGATCCCGGCCAGGGCGACGGCTCCGCTCGCCAGTCCGCTGGCCACCGCACGCCAGCGGCGAGCGCTCGGTGTCGCGAGGCAGAGCAGAAGCCGCGGCACGCGAAGCTAGCTTTGGAACCAGATTGACCCGACGACGAATGCCCGGTGGAGCCGGACTACGGTGTCGTCGGCGCCCCATCCATCGTCCTTGAGCCAGTTCGGTCCGTTGACGATCAGCGCCACGATGACCGGGACCGTCATACCGATGAGGGCCAGCTCTCCGTCCGCTTCCAGGGTTCTCGGGCGTCCGTGGAGACATCACCGTCTCCGGTCTCGCTCGCGCCGACCGGGTTGACCGCACCTTCCTCGCCCGCCACCGTGACCTGCTCGAACGCGTCCACGCCGCAGCCGCCTCACCTGAAGAAGGCCGGATCGCGGCCGTCGGCCAGGCCTCGCCGCGGGCATTCCTGACCAACGCCCTCGAGCGGAACAGGCGGCTGACAGTCTGGGTCCGGCAGATGGAGAAGCGTCCGTCCGAGCTCGGTGAAACCGCATGGCAGGAAACCGGCCTTGGCGCGTCCGCCGACATCGACCAGCTTCAACGCCACATCAGTTGCTCGAACAAGACCTGGCCGACATGAGAGGCCGGCTCGCTGAGCGGACCGAGGAACTTGATGCAGCGCGGTCGGCTGACCGGGAACTGACCCGGGCGCTGACCAAGCCCGCTGACGGCATCTGCGGCAGAGCGTCGCCGGGTCACGTAAGGACCTCGTCCCGATAGGCGGCAGGCCTCCGAGACATCTTCTGTCTTCCTTCCTCTTCCTGAAGGCCGGATTAGAGCGACGACGTAGCAGGCGCATCCAGTTCGGGCAGGATCTGTGTGATCACGACGACCCGTTCGGCCCCTTCGGGGCACCCGCCGCAGCCTCCGGCGCGTTTCGCGGTAGCGCGCGATGACGGTGGGAGAGCGGCCCTACTCGGGGTCGAGCACGGCCTGGATGGCTGGGGCCAGGCCCCTTTCGATTTCGTCCGGTGTCAGGGTGGTCACTGCCGGGAGGCGCAGCAGGTAGCGGGTGAGCCCGAGGCCGAGGAGTTGCGCGGAGACCAGGCCCGCGCGCTGTGCGGCGACTGCCGGGCCCAGGGCGGCGGCGAGCGTTGGGGCGACCTGCGCCGCGAAGATCTCGTGCATCCGTGCCGCGGCCTGCTCGTTGGTGACCGCCGATCGCATCAGGACGAGCAATGCGTCGTCGGCCGGGTCGCCCTCCCAGCGTTCGAGGAAGTGCCGCACCAGGGCTTGGGCGAGCCTGTTCGCTGGGACGCCCGTGAGGTCCGGCAGGCGCAGGTCGATGGCGAGTGTCGCGTCGAAGAGCTGGGCCTTGTTTCCGAAGTAGCGCATGACCATCGATGGGTCGATGCCGGCGTCGGAGGCCACGGCTCGGATGGTGGTGCGTTCGTAGCCCTGGGCCGCGAATCGTTCGCGTGCGGCGCGCAGGATCGCGGCCTTGGTGCGGTCTGAGCGCCTGTCGGTACTGGTGATCTTGGCGGTGTGCGTCATGTCAACGACTGTAGGCCAACGTATGTTGACTTTCCAGCATGACGTCGCGCATCATGTCAACGAACGTTGGCCAACATACGGTGGCAAACGCCTGTTGACGCGTCCTGGAGGAAAACGACATGAACACCACCGCACTCCCTGACCGCACGGAGGTCGCCATCGTGGGCGGCGGCCCGACCGGACTCGCTCTCGCGGTCACGCTCGCTTCGGCCGGCATCGACTTTGTCGTCCTGGACCGGCTGGCCGAGGGTGCGAACACCTCGCGTGCCGCCGTCGTCCACGCCCGCACCCTGGAGGTCCTGGACGAGCTGGGAGCCTCCGAGGAGCTGATCGCGCGAGGCGTCCAGGTCACCCGGTTCGCCGTCCGCGACGGCGCCCGCAGGCTGCTGACCGTGCCGTTCGACCAGCTGGCCACGCCCCATCCGTACACGCTCATGGTCCCGCAGTACGAGACCGAGAACGTGCTGCTGGACCGGCTGCGCGCGCTCGGCGGCGATGTGCACCGCCCCTACGAGGTCGCCTCCGTCGTGCAGGACGAGGACGGCGTGACACTCACCATGACCACCGGCGAGACGCTGCGCGCCGCATATGCTGTCGGCGCCGACGGCATGCACAGCACCGTGCGCGAAGCGGCGGGCATCGGCTTCACCGGCAGCGCCTACGCCGAGTCCTTCGTCCTTGCCGACGTGGTGATGGACTGGGCCCCGGGCCCCGCCGAGGTCTCGCTCACCTTCGGCACTGCGGGCCTCACCGTCGTCGCCCCTCTGCCGGGCGGCCACTACCGGGTCGTCGCCACCGTGGACGACGCGCCCGCCACACCGGACATCGACTTCGTCCAGCAGCTGCTCGACGAACGCGCCCCCGGCCAGGCCATGGTCACCGACCTCGCGTGGTCGTCACGGTTCCGCGTGCACCACCGGGTCGCCGAACACTACCGTGCCGGCCGCCTGTTGCTGGCCGGCGACGCCGCCCACGTCCACAGCCCGGCCGGTGGGCAGGGGATGAACACCGGTATCCAGGATGGCTACGCCCTCGGCCGGGCTTTTGCCGACGAGCAGCTCGACGGCTACGAGGCGCAGCGCCGCCCCGTCGCTCAGCGGGTGGTCGCCTTCACCCACCGGATGACCCGCGTCGCCACCACGCGCAACCCGATGGCCCGTGGGGCACGCAACACCGTGCTCCCGCTGCTCGGCCACACGGCCCTGCCGAAGAAGCTCGCCACCGAGCTCGCCGAGCTCAACTACCGGTAGTGCGCAGGTTGTTCGGGGCCCGCTCAGGCCGTCTTCTCCTCGAAGGCCAGCACGTGGTGGCCGGTGTCCCACAGCAGGGTCAGCAGGGCGCGTACCGACGCCTGGTCGATGTTGTCGACCACCAGGACGGTGCCGTCCGCGCCCGGTGTCGACACGTGATCGAACCTGGTCCGGACCACGTCCAGCACGGTGCGGGAGATCGGTCCGCGCGTCGTCAGCTCGTAACGGGGAGGGGCCATGCGTCCAGGGAACCCTTCGCCTGGGTGGCCGCACACCACCCGCCGGGAGAAGCACCCGGGGTGGGGTCAGATCAAGCCGAGTTCGCGTCCCACTGCGACCGCGTCGTGCCGGGAGGCGACGCCGAGCTTGCGGTACAGGCTCTTGTTGTACGCCTTGACCGTGTTGATCGACAGGAACATCGCCGCCCCGATCTCTCGTTGGGTCGCCGGCCCCTGCAGTGCCCGCAGGATCGACAACTCACGGTCGGTCAGTTCCTCCGCGAGGGCACCGGAGCGTACGGCGGTACGGGCGCCGGCCCGGCCCAGCCGCGCCTCGCTCTCCTCGAGCCGCCGCTTCGCGTAGCCGCTCACCGCATCCTCCTCCACTACCTCACGGGCCCGGGCCAGCGCGGCCCGGGCGGCGAGCCGGTCACCGCAGGCGAGTTCGGCGTCCGCGAGGTACAGCAGGCCGAGAAAGAGTGTCGTCGGCCGTGGGTGGAGTTCGGCGAGGGCGACGGCACGGCGCAGCAGGACCGCGGCCCCCTCCACGTCGGAGTTCAGGTAGCGGAGGCGGCCGGCGGCGATCCGCAGCGCGGCGAGCCCTGGGGTGCTGGCCTCCCTCCCGTCGCGCTCGACGGCGTCGGCGGTGGGACCCGCCTCGCGCAGCACCCGGCCGCACTCTTCGCGGTGGTCGGCCTCGACAAGGCTGACCGCCAGCATGCCCGCTACAGCCATCACGGTCCACAGGGGCCAGGAGTCGCGGTGGCGGTGCTGCCACACGTCGAGAAGCAGGGGCGCGGCCTCGTCGAAACGGCCGTCTCGAGCCAGCACGCCACCGAGCGTCGCAGGGACGTGGGGATGCGCGGTGACACCGTCGGCGGTTTCCAGTTCGAGAGCCTGCCGCGCCAGGGCCACGGATCGCGCGGCTTCGGCATCCGACATGCCGAAGCCCGCGCGCACGGTGAGCACGGCACCGCGAAAGCTGTGCCAGCCGGCCATGACCGTGTCCGGGGTACTGCGCACCTCGCACACGTCCAGCCAGCGGTTCACACGGTCCTGCTCGCCGCAGAGCGCCGCCGCGAAGGCCAGCGAGTAGGCCAGCTCCGGGCCCGCCGCTCGTCCGGGCAGCCGCTCGCCGAACTGCAGGTACGTCGCCGCGGCCCCGCGGCGGAAGAACCAGCTCTCCGCGTTGCGCAGCATCAGCTCGGCGGCCTCGTCGTCGCGGTCGGCCCGCAGCAGGTGGTGCACCGCGTCGTCGATGCGGTCATGGTCGGCGAACCAGATGGCGGCGTGGCCCAGGACCTCACGTGAGTCCGTCGTGGACTCACGTCCCAGAACCTCCCGGAGCAGATGATGACACCGATACCACTGCTGCTCGCCATCCAGCGCTGCCACGAACAGATCGGCCCTGACCAGGTCGGCCAGCACCCCGGCCGATCCGGTCACTTGCAGTGCGGCATCGCACAACGGACCGGAGAGCCGTTCGAGCGGCGCGGCCCGCACCAGCAGGTCGCGATGGCTCGGCGCGAGGCCCGGCAGGACCTCCGCGGCGAAGTAGTCCAGCAGATGCCGGTCATCGGCGTGGGCCTTCGCCGGGTCCGTGCGCAGGGCGAGTGCGGCCAGCTGCAGGCCGGCCGCCCATCCTTCCGTCCGTTCCCATACGGCTGCCGCGACCGCATCGTCGAGGTCGTGCCCCGACACCGCCGACACCAGGGCCGCCGCCTCGGTGGGCGAGAAACGCAGCTGTGCCGCCCGCAGCTCGGTCAGGTCACCGCGGGCCCGCAGCCGTGCGATCGGCAGCGGCGGGTCCGTGCGCGAGGCGATCACGATCCGCAACGAGGCGGGCAGGTATGCCACCAGGTACTCGACCGCCTCGTGGATCCGATGATCGGCGATCAGGTGGTAGTCGTCCAGGACCAGTACGTGCGCCACCGCGGTCGCTGCCAGTTCGTTCAGCAGCATCGGCAGCGCGAGGTCGATGGGGGAGACGCTGGCCGCGTCCAGTGCCTGCAGCGGCGCCCTGCTGATCGCGTCTCCGGCGTTGTGCAGCGCGGTGAGTACATAACTCCAGAACCGGACTGGTTCGTCGTCGTTCTCGTCGAGCGAGACCCAGGCGATGCGGCGCTTCTCCTCGGGGTCCGCCGCCCAGCCGCTGAGCACACTCGTCTTGCCCCATCCTGCGGGCGCCACCACCACCGTCAGACGCGTTTCGGTCAGACGCAACTGCCGCTGCAGGCGTTCACGCGGGACCGCGCCGGCCCGGGCCGGCGGGATCACCTGCTTCACGGCCAGCAGAGGCCGCGTAGGACTGTCCGACGTCACGACGCTCCCGACCTGCGGCCCGGTACCGCAACCCGACGCCGATTCTGCCAGCCCCACCACCCCGGGTACATCTCGCGGCGGGGTGGTGCGCAGGCACCCTGTCCGGCGCGAGTCTCCTGCCACAACCCGAGGCCGCGCGACAGGAGAGAGGCAATGGCCACTGACACCGTCACAGACGAACGCCCGGAGATCGCCTTCACCCGCAGGGACGCGCTGAAACTGGCGGGCCTCGGCATCGGCTCGGTAGCCACCCTCGGTGTGGGCGTCGGCGGACTGCGGGCCGTCACCAACGGCGCCTTCAGCGCCGGATCCGGCGACCCGTACGACCTCTGGCACGACTGGAGTTCGATGTCCGGCATCGAGCGGGTGGTCGCCGCCGGCGTCCTGGCGTGCAACCCGCACAACACCCAGCCCTGGCGCATCCACGTCGACGGGGACACCATCGACGTGCACTCGGATCCCAGCCGGAGAATGCCGCTCAACGACGCCAGTGGCCGCGAACACTTCGCCGGGCTCGGCTGCGCCGTGGAGAACATGGTGATCGCCGCCGGACCGGCCGGATTCACCGCAGGCGTCACCCTTTTCCCGGACGGCGTCGCCTCGGAACGTGTTGCGCGGATCGTGCTGAGCGCCGGCGGCAGCGGGCGGGACCGCGCCCTCGCCGCCGCGATCCCGCACCGGCACACCAACCGCGGCCCCTACACCTCCGCGCCCGTCGACCTCGGCGGCTTCACCGAGCAGAGCTCCCGCATCGACGGGGCGAGCGTACTGTGGATCACCGAGGCGCAGGCACGGGAGCGGCTGGGACGGCTCTACGTCGAGGCCACCGAGGCGATCACCGCGGACACCGCCCAGTCGACCGAGGCGTTCACCTGGTTCCGCAGCTCGCGCGACAGCATCGATAAGCACCGCGACGGCCTCACCCTCGACGGCCAGGGACTCGGCGAACTGACCCTCTTCGCCGCAAAGGTCCTGCCGGCACAGTCCCGCAAGGACGGCGACGCCTACTGGGTCAAGGCCACCCGCGAGGTGCACACCGCGACCGCCGCCGCCTACGGCGTCATCACCGTGGACGACGTCACCGACCGCACAGCCCAGGTCAACGGCGGCCGGCTGCTGGCCCGGATGCACCTCACCGCGACCACGCTCGGCCTCGGCCTGCACCACATGAACCAGATCACCGAACGCATCGACCGCGACACCGCGGCCGGCACCCCCGATGTCTTCTCCGCCCGCTGGGCCACCCTGCTGGGCCGCCCCGCCTCGACCGGCCTGCTGTCCTTCCGCATCGGTCACCCCAAGCGCACACCGGGCCTCAGCCCGCGCCGCAGCCTCGGCGACGTCGTGACGCCGTCGGTGACCAGCTGACCCTGCGAAGCGCAGATCCACAGCGCCGCTCGTCCACCTGTTTCTTTCGTCCCAAAGGAGGTTCCCCCATGCCCGGCTCACCCGTGTCGGACCAGACCGCAGGACCGGTGCGCGCCTTGCGCCCCGGCGCCGTCCTGGCCGTGACCTGCCTGGCCCTGGCGACCGTCGTATCGGCGATGGCATCGCTGAGCGTGGCGCTGCCCGACGTCGCCCGGGAGACGCACGCCAACCAGACCCAGCTGTCGTGGATCATCGACTCCTACAGTCTGATCTTCGCCTCATTGCTGCTGTTCGCCGCGACCCTCGGCGACCGCTTCGGCCGTCGCAAGGCCCTGCTCGGCGGCATGGGACTATTCGCCGCGATCTCGTTCGCCGCGACCTTCACGGATGAACCGGGCGTCCTGATCACCTTGCGTGCCCTGCTCGGCGTGGCCGCCGCGTTCGTCATGCCCGCCACCTTGTCCACGATCACCAGCACATTCCCCCGCGATCAGCTGGCGCGTGCCATCAGCATCTGGGCGGCGGTCGCGGGCGCGAGCGCGGCGCTGGGGCTGTTCGCCTCCGGGTTGCTGCTGGAGATGTGGTCGTGGCGATCGGTGTTCTGGCTGAACGCGGTGATGGCCGCCGTGGCGTTCATCGGCACCCACTTCTTCGTCCCGGAGTCCGCGCAGCCGGGCAAGCACCGGGTGGACGTGGTCGGAGCGGTTCTCACCGTCGCGGGGCTGGGCATGCTGGTCTACTCGGTGATCGAGGCGCCCGAGCACGGCTGGGGCAGCACGCGGACCCTGGTCGGTATGGCCATCGGGCTCGTCGTCCTGGCCGCCTTCGTCGCCTGGGAACTGAGGCACCCGCATCCCCTGCTCGACCCGAGGCTGTTCCGCCACAAGGCGTTCGCGGCCGGGTCGATCTCGACCACCCTGCAGTTCTTCGCATTCTTCGGGTTCATCTTCGTCACCATGCAATACCTCCAACTGGTGCGCGGTGACAGCGCCTTGATGGCCGCGGTGAGCGTGCTGCCGATGTCCGCGGCGATGATCCCCAGCGCCCGGCTCGCCCCGCGCCTGGTCGCCCGGAGAGGCGCCCGCGGTCCTTGGACCGTCGGTCTTCTCCTGGTCACCACCGGCCTGGTCGTGCTGGCCCAGCTCGACACCGGCAGTTCGTACTGGCTGGTCGTGGGCGGGCTGGTGCCGCTCGGGGCGGGCATGGGCCTGGCCACCACGCCGGCCACCGCAGCCATCACCGATGCACTGCCTCCCCGTCTGCAGAACGTGGGCTCGGCCGTGAACGACCTCTCACGCGAACTCGGGGGCGCTCTGGGCATAGCCGTCCTCGGCAGCCTCATGAGCGCCCAGTACCGCGACGAACTCGACACCAGTGGGCTCCCCACCCCCATCGCGCACGCGGCCCGCTCCTCCCTCGCCGCCGCCAACCACATAGGCCACACCACAGGCAACCCAGCACTGATCGAGCGGGCCCGCGACGCCTTCGCCTCCGGAATGCACCTCGCACTCGTCAGCGGCGCCGCGACCACCCTCCTGGCCGCCGTCGTCGTCACCCTCCTGCTGCGCCGAAACGGCAAACCGGGCACGACCGCGGTGGAGACGCAGACCGGCGGCACAGCCCGCGACACGGCGAAGGCGACGGCGTAGCAGCGGCCGGCTGCCGGACACATCCACCACGACGGGCGGCGCGAGGGACCACGATCCGTCCCGCGCGCCGTACCGGGAAGGGAACCAACATGGCCCCACCGCGCACGCAGGCGGTGCACCAGCCCGGCCCTGAGCGGTTGCCGGAGCCTCTCGAAGCCCTCACCCGGGCCTTCGCGCTCCTCGGCACACGCGGCACCGGGCTCGTCATCACGGCCCTGGCCAAGGGCCCGGCCGACCTCCACCTCCTTCACGAGCGCGTCCCCGGCCTCAGTGACGGCCTGCTCACCCGACGCCTTCGGGAGATGACCGCACTCGGCCTGGTGGTCCGAACCGACCACCCGGGCACCCCCACACCCACCCTCTACACGCTCGCCTCCCACGGCAAGGCGCTTCTCATCCCCCTGGCCGCCCTGACCGTGTGGGCACAGGACCACCTCTCTGCGCAGGCCTCCGAGCAAGCGCGAGCTCCGCAACGCGACCGGGCGGGGGCGGGCCACGGTGGCCCGAGCGGTCGCGCCACGGCCAGGGGAGACAGCGCCTCGTCGTAAGCGCCGGCCTGCCCCATCGATATCCACAGAACCGGAATTGAGAAAATGAGCGCACACGAAAACGTCGACCTGGGTCATACGGTCGCCGGCTGGACCGGAACAGCCGTCGCACTGGTCGGCTTCTGCGTCGCAGGTCTCGGCGTCATCGCCGTGTCCGCGGCCTTGGTGATCTCCGGCGCCGCAGTGATCGCCCTGGCCGCGGTCATCACCTGGCTCCTCCACCTGGCGGGCTGGGGCAAGCCCAGCGGCCCCCGCCCGGCCGACCAGTGGCACTGGCGGGTGAAGGACCTCGGCGCCCGGCAGGGGCACCCAAACTGCCTGGGGTGCCGTATGGCCGGAAGGCGCGTCGAGGCGGCGGTGAACAGCGCACAGCCGACGTCCGCGGCCGCCACCTTGCCGCCGCCGCGCCAGCGCCCGCACCCCTTCGGCATCCAGGCAGCAGAGCCTGTGGAAGAGGGCCGGCCGCTCCTCTAGCGGCCGCGCCGCCGACTACCCGTCGGAAAGCGTCTTCGAAACAGAGACAGAAAGCGAAGGAGAGGCCGGCAATGGCTGCTGAGAACACATCTGACGGCGTATGCGCCCGCGAGGACGGCGGGGCGGCCGGCGACGGCCTCGCGGCCAACCGGGCCCTGTGGGACGACCTCGCCGAATTCCACGGAACCGCCCCTGAAGACCGGTCGTACGACGTGCAGACATTCCTCGCCGGCGGGCAGACACTGCGCGGGATCGAGCGGGAACTCGCGGGCGACGTGGCCGGCAAGGACCTCCTCCACCTGCAGTGCCACTTCGGGATGGACACCCTGAACTGGGCGCGCCTGGGCGCACGCGTCACCGGCGTGGACTTCTCCTCCAAGGCGATCGCACGGGCACGCACCCTTGCGGAACAGGCCGGTCTGGCCGCCGAGTTCGTGGAAGCGGACACCCAGCGCCTCCCCGACGCTCTGGCCGGCAGATTCGACCTGGTCGTCGCCACCTACGGGGTCCTGTCCTGGATCGGGGACCTCGGCGCCTGGATGGGCGGCGCGGCGACAGCGCTGCGGCCGGGTGGCCGACTGGTTCTCGTGGACCTTCACCCCGTCTTCCAGACGGTACTCACGTTCGACCCCTTCGTGGCCGACTGGCCCTACGGTGGCGGCGCACCGCAGCACGACGCGATGACAGGCACGTACGCCCACGCCGACGCTCCCCTCCAGCCGAAGAGGTCTACCCAATACCCGTATTCGGTCGGCGAGATCGTGACGGCGGCCGCTTCGGCGGGGCTGGTCGTCGAGCGCCTCGGCGAGCACACGGAAACCGAGACCGATGGGCGTCACATCCTGCCGCAAGGCCCGGACGGCCTGTACCGGTTCCCCTTCAGCGACACCTACCTGCCCATCCTGTACTCGCTCAGCGCAGCTCTCCCGCCCGCACCCGACGAACACCCCAGGGACGCCGACTGCCGAGGGGCCCACCCCGCAGAGGTCACAAAGTCCTCGAGCCTGTGACAGACCGGAGTGTCCGAAACATGCACTACTTGCACGTCGATGTCTTCAGTTCACAGCCCTACAGCGGCAACAGCCTGGCGGTGTTCCTCGACTCCGTGGGGCTCAGCGGGCAGCAGATGACGCGCATCACCCGGGAGATGCGCCATTTCGAATCGGTCTTCCTCGCCCGCCACCCCACCCATGAGCGGACCTGGGGTGCGCGCGTCTTCGACCTCGCCGGGGAACTCGACTTCGCCGGCCATCCCCTCATCGGGGCAGCATGCGTCCTGCACGCTCTGCACGGCGCCGATGACACCGAGACCTGGCGCCTGAACCTGAAAGCCCGAACGGTCGACGTCACCACCCGACGTCGCGCAGCGGGCCGCTACACCGCAGTTCTCGACCAGGGCCCCGCCGCCTTCCTCGGCCGCCCCGACATCCCCGCGCTGGCCTCCTGGTTCTCCCTGGACGCCTGCGACCTGGACCCGGACCTGCCCCCGGAAGTGCTCTCCACGGGACTCCGATACCTCATACTCCCCGTGCGTGGTGACGCCCTGGAACGCGCCCGGATCGCCCATGACCTCAAAGCCCCGCTCGCTGCGCTCGGCGCCCAGTTCGCCTACCTGCTCGACGCCACCGCATTGGAAGGACGCCACTGGAGCAACGACGGCCTCCTGGAGGATGTGGCCACCGGCTCCGGCGCCGGCTGCGCCGCCGCCTACCTGCGCCGGCACAACCGGATCGGCGACGGACAGACCGTCACCCTGCACCAGGGGCGCCTCACCGGCCGCGCCAGCCAGATGGCGATCAGCGCACACGGCGAAGGGCAGGACATCCACTCCGTCACGGTGGGCGGCGAGGTGGCGTTCGTCGCCGAAGGGCACCTCAGGGAGCTGCCCACATGAGCCGCTTCGTCGTGTTCCACATCGGCCTCGACGCCATCCGCGCAGCAGTCGGATACGAAGACGTCCGGTGGCAGGCCGCTACGAATGTCGACATGACGGACGACGAGATCATCCACCGGATCCGAGAGCAAGATCTAGTAGGACCTGTCCGGCCGATCACGGTCGTGGGCGGTCTTTGCGTAGAGCTCGCAACACGATCTTGTTTGCACGGCGATTTACTGACTTCGGCGTCTCGGGGTCTGGATCTGCGTCGGGACCGGTGCTTCGCCCGCACCGGCTACCCACCGAGCATGTCGGCGAGTTGGGTGCGGGAGCTGATGCCGAGCTTGGGAAAGGCCCGGTAGAGGTGGTGTCCCACCGTGCGCGGGCTCAGTAGCAGCTGGGTGGCGATCTCCCTGTTGGTCGCGCCGGTCGCGGCGAGCCGCACCACCTCCCGCTCCTGCGGACTCAGCCGCGCGATCGGCGAGTCCGCGGCGAGTGCCGGGTCGTGGTGCCCGCCCGCCGCCCGTAGCTCGGTCCGGGCTCGCCGCGCCCACGGCCGAGCGCCCACTCGCTCGAAGCGCTCCAACGCTGCGCGCAGTCGCTCGCGTGCGTCGAGCTTGCGGCGTTGCCGGCGCAGCCATTCGCCGAAGAGCAGCTCGGTGCGGGCTCGCTCGAAGCTGTCGTCGGCCGGGTGCAGGTCGAGGGCGGCGAGGTAGTGCTCCTCGGCCCGGGAATCCGGTCCGGCAAGGGCCCGGCAGCGGAGGAGCTGTGCGTGGACCGCGGGCTGTTGGAGGGCGTTCGCGCAGGCCGCGAGGGCCTGCGCGGGTGCCTTCGCCCGCTCCGGGCGGCCCGCCCGTACGGCTGCCTCGACCAGGTCGGGCAGCAGGTGGCGGGCCATCAGCGGGTGGCCGGCCTCATCCCGCGCTGTCTCCAGTCGGTCCAGCGCCCGCTGGCTCTGCCCGGAGCCGAGGTCGAGCAGGCCCAGCGCCCACAGCGCGTCGGAGGTGCCCCGGCCGACGCACCGCGGGCTGGTGTACTCCAGGGCCAGGTCGGCGAGTTCACGGGTGCGGTCCTCCTCGCCGCGGGCGGCGGCCAGCACGGCGAGCAGGGCGCGCAGGTGGGCGACCCGGTGGTCGAGGTCGTAGTAGTCGGCGAGCCGCAGCGCCTCGGCGGCGTGCGCCTGGGCGTCGTCGCGGCGGCCGAGCGCGAGCTCCACCTGGGCGAGCAGGTGGAGTGTGGTGGGCAGCCAGCCGCCGACTCCGTGGTCGCGGCAGTGCGCCACGGCGGCGGAGACGGCTCGGTGTGCGGTCGCGTGGTCGGCGAGCAGGTGGCAGTAGTGCCCGGTCATCAGCCGGTCCATCAGGCTGACTTCATCCCGGTCGCAGGCGGCCACCAACTCGGCGAGCGGCCGCCGCGCGCCACGGACGTCGGGGTCGGCGGGGACTTCGTCCGCGTCCGCATTCGCGTTCTCGTGCCGGGTGGCCGTCGCGTCGGCGAAGACGTGCGCCGGCACCGCGAGGACCGGCAGACCGGGCGCGCGGGCCGCGATCTGGGCGATCAGCGCCGCGTCCCCCGCGGCGAACGCCGCGTGCAGCGCGTCCGTCAGCAGGACGGGGAGCTTGTCGGGGCGCTGCGCGGCGGTCGCGTCCGCGCCCTCGGCGAGGATCCGGGCGGCCCGCGCCGGGCTGCCGAAGCCGAGCTCGACCACGGCCCGCACCCGGGCGAAGTCCGCCGCCATTCCAGGGTCCTGCAGCGGCTGCGGCACCTGGTCGGCGAGGGCGCCGCAGCGCTCGTCCTGTCCGGCCTCGCCGGCCCGCTGCGCCGCGCCGATCAGACGCCTTGCCCGCAGCGCCGGGTCCGCGGTCAGCTGAGCGGCCCGCTCGTAGGCAGCGGAGGCCGACGCCATCGCCTGCCGGCTTCCCGCCCACTCGGCGACCCGCTCCAGCTCCGTGGCCACCCGCTCGTCCGGCCCGGTCGCCGCCGCGGCCAGGTGCCAGGCCCGGCGGTGCGCGTGCCCGGCGCCGTCCAGCGTCTGCGCCAACGCCAGGTGCGCCGCGATCCGCTCCGCGAACGGCGCGCTGCGGTAGGCGGCGAACCGAACCAGCGGATGCCGGAAACGCAGCCCTGTGCCGGAGACGACCAGCAGCCCGGCGCGCTCGGCGGGCGCCAGATCGTCGGCCGATCCCCCGGACCGGGCCGCCGCCGCCAGCACTGCGGTCAAGTCCCCGGTGTCGTCCGCGGCGGCCACCGCGAGGATCCGGCGGGTGGCCTCGGGCAGCCGGCGGATCCGCTCGGCGAGCGACTCCTGCAGCCGGCTCGGCAGCGCCGACGGCACCTCTGGCAGCACCAGCGGCCCCAGTTGGCCGGACCGCTGCGCCGGGGTGAGCGCTGCTGACAGCTCCCGCAGCGCCAGCGGATTGCCTTGCGCCTGGTCGATGATCTGCTCGGCGACGTGCGGCGCGAGCCCGGGCAGCAGCGCCGCGGCCGCAGTCCGGTCGATGCCGGTGACGTGCAGCCTGGGCAGCGCCCGCCCGGTGCTGCCGGGCCAGTCGCCGCGTGCGGCGAAGAGCATCGCAACGCCCTCGGCGCGCAGTCTGCGGGCGGCGAACGCCAGCACATCCACAGACGGCTGGTCCAGCCACTGCACGTCGTCGACGAGACACAGCAGGGGCGTGTCGGCGGCGGCCTCGGCCAGGACGGACAGCGCGGCGAGGGCGACGGTCAGCCGGTCCTGCACCGGCGCGTCGACGAGGCCGAAGACGGAGCGCAGCGCCTGGGCCTGCGGGGCGGGCAGCCGGTCGAGCACCTGGAGGATCGGCAGCAAGAGCTGGTGCAGTCCGCTGAAGCCCAGCTCCATCTCGGACTCGATGCCCTCGATGCGCAGTACCCGCAGGCCCTGTGCGCGAGCGGCGGCGTGGTCGAGGAGCGCGGTCTTGCCGATGCCGGCCTCGCCGTGCAGCAGCAGGGCGCTGCTCTCGCCGCGCAGGGCGTCGGCGAGCATCAGCTCGATCCGCCGCAGCTCCTCGTCGCGCCCCTGCATCCGTGCCCCCCAGGATCCGCCAACTCGGCCACCGCCGGGCCACGTTGATCGTCACTGTACGCGGACCGGGCGGGATGGACCGGGGACGGACTGGGGACGGACTCGAGGGCGGCGACCGCCGCGCCTACCGTGCTCGCTCCTGCTCGGCCACCGGCGCCGACCAGATCATCCGGATCTGCGTGGTCCGGTAGCCGGCTCGGGCGAAGGCCGCCGCCATCGGCGCGTTCCCGGTGTCGGTGGTGGCGGTGATCAGCTCGGCGCCGGCCTCCGCATGGCTCCGGGTGACCTCGGCGAGCAGGTCGTCCACATAGCCGCGGCCACGGAACTCGGGCAGCACACCGAGGAATCCGACGTTCCGGGCGTACGGCGTCGCGGAGGGAATCACCAGTCCGGCGAGCCGCCCGTCGGGGCCGTACGCCAGCCGCCACCACTCCCGCTCGCCTGGGCAGCCGAGGTAGAACGCCAACTCCTCTCGGGCGGCCGCCTCGACACCCATCGTGGCGACGTTCCGGCGGGTCTCGTCGTCCAGGCTGCCGACCGCGATCCGCCGGAACATCCCGAGGAACTCCTCGTCGGAGGCCGGCGCGAAGCTGAGCCGGCCCTCGCCCCCCGGCAGCGGATCGCCGCTGGTCCACTCCAGCCGCAGCCGCTCCACCTCATGGCTGAGGCCGGCGGCCCGCGCGGCGCTCCGGCGCCAGGCCACCGCGTCCGCCGCCACCGCGTCGTCGCGCCAACCGACCGGCAGCGTCAGGTTGTACAGCGGCGGCTTCGGCGCGCCCGCGGCGGCGAACGCCTGCAGCCCGGCGGTGAGCAGCCCGGTCGCCACCCGGGCCGGGTCGCCCGCCCCGGGGTCGACGTGCAGGCAGTCCAAGGCGATCGGGTGGGCGCTGTCCGCCCGGCCCCACCACAGGGCGCGGGCCAGCAGCCGGCCGTCGCCGTCCTCGGCGATCCAGGTCCACTCCGGCCGGTACATCCCCTGCCCGAGCTCATCCCGGTAGCGGTCGGCGTCGATCCAGCCGACGGGTTCGGTGACCGTCACCGCGGCGACGCGGTCGACCTCGGCCCCGGTCGTGGGTCGAAACAGCATCGGTGCTCCTAGCGTCGGACGTAACTGGTCAAGGTGGTGCCGGTGAGGAAGACCCGGGAGTCGCGAAGCAGCCATTCGCCGGGGGCGAAGGGGGCGCGGAACAGTGGGATGCCGCTGCCGAACACCACCGGGTAGCGCTTCACCACCAGTTCGTCGATCTCGCCCAGCAGCTGCCCGGCCAGGCTCGCCCCGCCGCACAGCCAGATGCCCGTGCCCGGCTGCCGCTTGAGGCCGCGGACGAGCTCCACCGGGTCCCCCGACACCACCTCCACCTCGGGGTCGGTCCGGGTCAGGGTGGAGGAGAAGACGTACTGCCGCAGGTGCGGATAGGGGCTGGTGACGCCGATCCGCAGGGCGGGATCGTAGGTGGCGCGGCCCATCAGGATCGTGTCGAAGGCCTTGTTGGGCACATCGACGAGACCCAGCGCCTCACGGGCATGGCCGGGGATCGTCTCGGGGTACTCGGTGAGGATCGCGTCCTTCAGGTCGCCGTCGAAACCGGAGGAGTCGGTCTCCCCGCCCGGTCCGGCGATGAAGCCGTCGAGACTGCAGCCGATGTAGTAGGTGAGCCGGCGCATGAACCGCCTTTCACTTCGCTGGGTGAGCGTCGGGCCGCGGGCGACCGACGAGGACAGCCCGAACCTAGGCCCCGGTCACCGCCCCGGGCATCGGTCACGACGACCCAATGTGCCAGTCCGACTTGCCGGCCCTGCCAGCTGCCGTCGTCAGCCGTCGACCTGGACAGCTCCCGGATCGCGGCAGCGCTCCGGACGATCCGCCAGCGCTGTGAACACATGGGTCGCCGAGCTCGGAGCAACTGTGCAGCGTGTGGGCCGTCCGGTCCTGACAGCCGCCGGCAACGGCACCGAGGGCAGAGCGCGCCCGGGCTGAGTCGCATGAACGCTGCTCATTGATCTTCCACCGCTACGACACCGCATAGCCGTCATCCGGTGACCTCATACGATGCCGGCGTTTGCTGACTTCGGCGTACGAAGACGAGGTCACCGCATGGCGGGAGGCGACCTGGCCGGGCATCTGCACGCACGGCCCGCATCCGTACCTCTTCGCGGCGCCTTCTGATGACCCCGCCGCATTACCCGCGGCACCAGCAGCCTCGCCCGGCTCCCCGTCACCCCACCCGACTTTCCGCGAGGACAACTCCAAGATCCACGTCGGCCACCTCCCACGCATCACGGCCGGCCTGCGCAACCTCGCCATCAGCGTCCACCGTCAGGACGGCCGCACCAACATGCTGATGGGGCTACTTGAATCTGGCTCTGGCCGCAGTTTCGTGAAAGATCTTGGATCGGCATGACCTGGCAAGGGGGTTGGGAGAAAAAAATCCCGGCCTCCACGCCTCAGCGCGACTACTGTCCTGCTGGTAGATCGTCCGACCGACGAGGGGGCTGAGTCGTGCTGACCACTACGAACCCCCCGTAGGTACCTCTGGAAAGCCCAGAGGGCCCTACGGAGGCTCTCGATGTCCCGAACCGTCCGCACCACTCCCAGGCAACTCCGCGCCCAAGGCGTCGCTTCGGAGTCCATGTCCCTGTACGACCTGCGCTACACCCACGCTGAACTAGCCCAGGCCGCCCGCGAAGGCCGTCGCCCTGCCCCTACGAAGAGGCTGCACCGGATCACCTCCTGGCAGTGGATGGTGCTCTATTGCAGAAAGGGCTCGTTCTCTGCCGAGATCGCCATGGCTGAAAGCCCGGCCCGGCTCCAGGGTCGACTCGAAGCCCAGCGGATCCGTGGACTGCATCACGCCGGACACGACCTTGACGACGCAGATATCCCTCCGGTCCGCCACCGTCACGGCGGGCTCTGGAATGCCTGGTAGACACGAAGCGCCCCGGACTGACCGGCACATGTGAACACATGAGGTGCCTATGGCGGGTCGACCAAAGGGCTTGCGGCTCCCTGAGTCAGATGGCGCAGACTGCTGACGAGATGGGCGCGTTGGTCTCCCAGCCGACCCTCTTCAGGGCGGTGCAGGGCGAGAATCTTCCGATGTGGAAGACCGTACAGGCGTCCACGCGCGCGTACAGGGGCAACGAGCGCGCAGCCCCTATAGAACCCAAGCTCCCCAGGTGGGGCCGTTCCATATTCCTGCGGCCAACCCCCCGCCGAACTCCTACGCCGGCGCATAGCCGCATTGGCGTGCCAGGTTCAGGGCGGGCAGGGGGTCCCAGCGGTCTGTGACCACACCGACGACGCCGCGGTGGCGGCCACCGTCGAACGCATCGCCGCCGAGCAGGGACGCCTCGACCTGCTGGTCAACAACGTCTGAGCAGGCTACGAGCGGTTGAACCCAGGGGCCTGGGGCGAATGGAACACCCTAATGGGGCAGCAGCCACTGGAGCTGTGCGACGCCATGTTCACTCACGGGGTGCGCGCCCACTACGTCGCCACCGTCCGCTGCGCGCCCCTGCTCATGAAGGCCCCGGGCAGCCTGGTCGTGACCGCCTCCTTCACCGTGCCCGAGAGCGAGCAGCACAGCTTCGGCGCCGCGTATGGGATGGCCAAGGCCGCCGACGACGCATCTTCAAGCGGCGGGCCTGGCTCTGAGCGATCGCTCCGGCCATCGCGTTCAGCAGTCAGCTCACCGTCACATCGGTTGTGGCAGTGAGAACGCCGCGAGGGACACGGCTGATCAGGTCGATCAGGGCGGGGTGCTCGTCGGCGCGTTGCCCGAAGCGTCCGAACCACTGCTCAGGACGGGCGCTCTCGCTGGAAAAGGTCAGCCGATACTGGTATTGGCCCCTTTCCAACGGTCGGAACTGGGTGAAGACGGTCAAAGGGAGGTAGCCGTCGCCTCCACCAGCGCTGGGGTCGAAGCTCTCGCCTGGGCTGAGCAGGCGGAAGTGCGACCGTAGCAGCGGACCTACGAGGGGGTCCTCAACGAGTGGCCGGTACACGGTACCTCCGCCGTGCAGGACCGCTGTGCGAAAGTGGGGGAACCGCAGCCCCGCCTCGGAACCGTCGAGTACACCGACGACCCACACAGCCGCGTCGCTGACGTTGCGCAGTTCCACTTCGACGGGAACCGGTTCGCTGACGGGGTGCGGGCCCTTCGCCGCATGCAGGACCATGTGGAGGGCGACGGCCGCCTGGCCGCCGCCCGCGTTGGGGGAGGGGGAGGGTGAGGGGCGGGACATGGCTACCGACGGGTGATCTCTACCTTGGTCCGTTCGGCCTCCGACCGGATGTCCCGCATGACGTGGGGCTTGAGGTTCTTGCGGCCGAAGATCTCCACCATCTCGTCCATCACCTCTGTCGCCCGTTGCGGATTGCCCGCTTTGGCCTCCACCTGTGCCAGCCGCCGCATCACCTGGCCGAGAGTGATGTTGTCGACTCCCTCGTCACCGGCCGAGGATTCCACCACGCTGCTGAGCTGCCCGATGCCCTCCTCGGTGTTGGCGTGACGGATGCGGAGCTCCTTGCCGGGAGTGAGGTCCTTGAAGTCCCTTGAGACGCCGAAGCCCTTGACCATGCGCGGGTAGACGGCGAGCGGGTGCTCGGGGTACTGGTCCAGCACCTGGTCGAGGGCCTGGGTCCCGGACTCAAGACTTTCGGCGCGGGAGCCGAGCAGGTACAGGAGCATGCCCTGCTCATCGCCGGACATCATCAACTCGGCGACATCCTCGTCGGCCTCGGTCAGGGGCGTGCGGACCGTGAGCCGGTGGATGCTTGAGAGCACCCGGGAACCGTCCGACGCGTGGTATTGGGCCCGCAGTTGGTACTGGCCGGGCTGCTGGAAGTAGAAGCCGTCCTTCCCGTAACCGACGTAGGCGCTCTCGTAGATCGCCGGCCGGTCGGCGTCCAGGACCGTCCGGTGCTCGTGGTCCGCACAGCGGATCAGTGGCGGCCGGTAGGTCCTGGTCTCGCCCGAGGGGGTGCGGATGGCGACGGTGACGAGTCCGTCGTTGGGGTGCAGCCGGCCATGTGTGCTGCGGCCGCGCAGGTCGGTGGTGGCCAGCTTGATCTCGACCACGACCGGCTCGCCGAAGCGGAACGTTCCGTTAGACCGCAGTTCCAGGGTGAGGCCGGAGTTGTCGACGACGGGGTCGTCGAAGAGGTCCACGTCGACCTCGGCCGCACCGACGCCGAACGGGTTGCCGCCCATGATCACGTCCCGGTAGAAGCCGTGCCGCAGATGCACGAGTTCACTGTCGGTGAACTGGAAGGGGAACGCGGCCCAGTAGGCGGCCTGGCCACCCGGTGCGGGCGGCGGCGGCTGGAAGTTCTGCACGTAGTTCATCCAGGACAGGTCCCCGAGACCGCCGTTGGGCCCGAGCGGTTGAGGCGGGTCGGCCAGGTCCTTCTGCCACGAGTGCAGCAGGTTGAAGGCGTGACCGAGTTCGTGGACGTACGTGCGCAACTGCGCACGCTGGCTGGCCGGGTCCTCGCCCTTGATCGCGTCGTGGAACACCGCACAGCCCTGTCTCTGGAAGGCCCCGCCGGCGTCGAACATGATGCCCCGGATACCGTCCTGGACGTACGAGGAGGCCACCAGCTGCCATACCTGCCACAGCGGGGCATCCCGCCAGAGGCTGAAATGGTTGACCATGGCGTTGTGCAACTCCGCGTCGTTCCACCGTGCGTCGGGGCCCGCGGCACCGGCGGGGACGATGTCGGGAGCCCCGGCGATCTGCACCTCGATCCCCGCCTCCGCGTACGCGGCGGGCACGCTCAGGACACGTGCCGGGCTCGACGGCGGCTGCGGCAGAGACCCGGTGTCGTACGAGACGAACGGGACGGTCCCTGTCACGGAATCCTGTTCGAGCTGGACGCTGCGGAAGTGCGGTGAGACGAACGCGCACAGGTAACTTGCGCTGGGACTCCCGCCGTCGGTGGAGAACTGCACGGTGGCCTCGCCCGGGGTGGGTGCCACATCCGTACCGCGGACGATACTCACCTCCACGTACGGGGACAGGACGGGGAAACTGAACGTGCCCCGTCCGGTGAGCTTCACCAGACCCTCGGTGACGGCGGCGGTGAGCGTCTCGACGACGAAGGAACCGACGTAATGGGTAGTCGCCCCACTGGTCTGGAAGAAGTCTCCGCTGATCCGCATCAGCGGCCGCGGGCCGTCCACGTCCACTCGCAGTTCGAGCTGTGTTCCGCCTCCCGTGCTGCGGAAGCGCCCACTGACCATGGTCGCTACGGCCTGATCGGCCGGCCGCGACACGGCCTGTGCTTCGAGTCGCGCCACACGATCCCTGAGCTGGACCATGGCCTCGGCCTCCGGCTCCACGAGCACGGCCTCCGCGGCGCCGCTCTGCTCCGCCCTGTGGGTCGGCATCAGCCCTTCGAGGTCGTTCCTCCTGGCCGGCCGTACCACCCCGTCCAGCGTTGTGGGGTCCGACATGATCGACATGGGTTTCGCCTCCTTGTGCGGGGTGAGGCCGGCCACGAGGTGTCCACCGTCCCGCGTCCTTGGCACGTGTGGCCTTGTTGTCTCCGGATGTGCAGTCGTTCCAGCCGTACCGGCTGAGGTGGTAGCGCGTGATCCCGCCGGGGGAGGGGACGGCCCGCCGCTCCCGCCCAGGGCCATGCGTTGGCGCGGGGTGCCCGTCTCTCGGAGCCACGGCCTGTTGTAGCGCCAGGTTGGACGGTCTGTACCGTCATGTGCGTACTCCGGCGCGGGCTCATCCGTGGCGCCCGGGCTTTCCAGCGCCGTGTCGATCTCCATCCGCAGAACGCCCCTGATTCCAGTAGGCGTCGCACCCGCGACGATGTCAACCGGGGCATGAGCAGCATCTGGCGCAGCAACTCTGCTGGTTGACGGGTCAATTTACGCGATGTGACCCTCTTTGACCCTCGCGTCATAATTTGCTATTGCGATCCTAAATTAGTTCGCAGTCGCGTCGGGTGCGTCCCGGGTGCGTCCGCCGAACAGCGCAACCTCTCTCCGTACGTCGAGCGGGTTCCCCGAGGAGAACAGATGCCGAGCTCACTGCCCATCTGCGAGCACGCCAAGGCCGGCCTCGCAAAGGCCAAACAGCTGATGGTCTGCTGCTGGTGCGTCTGTAGTGCGGGCCGCGGCTCGCGGGGCGGATGGTGTGGCGTTTGTGGAGAGCGCTGACGCCTGCCTCATTGGTGGACCAGTCGACCAGGCGGCCGGCGACAGACTTCGCGTGCCTGATCGGGGTGTTCGCGTCAGCGCCAGTCAGCAGACCGGACGTAACCTGCCCACGCCCCGGCCTGTGCACTGGTTGCCCCCGGTGCGGGAGACCGGGGTCTGCTGCACGATCGGGTGACATCTGAACTGGCTTGCCCTGTGGGGCGGGTGGGAAGGATGTCGCTGTGCCCAAGCCTTATCCGGAAGAGTT